>DASRQT010000222.1:0-2887 GCA_035696485.1 Polyangia bacterium
GCCATCGCGGGCGCGCGCGATCCGGTTTTGATGGCGGACGCCATGCGCGGCGCGGTCATCGCAGGCCGCCAGGCCTTCCGCGCCGGGCGAATTCCCCGAAAGCTGTACGCCAACGCGTCGTCGCCGTTGGAGGGGCTCATCGAGTGAGCGAGCCGTGGCGGTTAGTGTAGCGCCGGCGCTTTACCTGATCACCGACCGCAAGGCGACGAACGACCGTCCCCTGGCTGACGTGCTGGAGGCGGCGCTGGCCGGTCGCGCCGGCCACCGTCTGGCCGTGCAGCTCCGGGAAAATGATCTTCCGACGCCGGCCTTGCTGGCGCTGGCAGCCGAGCTGCGGGCGATCACCGCGCGGGCGGGCGCGGCCCTCTACATCAACGACCGCGTCGACGTCGCGCTGGCGGTCGGCGCCGACGGCGTCCACCTGTCGGGTCGTTCGCTTGCCCCTGCCGACGTCGCCCGCGTGGCCCCGACGCTGGCGGTTGCGGTTTCGACCCACGCCCGCTCCGACGTCGAACGGTTGGTCAGCGCGACCAACGTCGTTTTCGCGGTTTTTGGCCCGGTTTTCGACACGCCGTCAAAACGCGCTTACGGGCCCCCTGTGGGCTTAAACGCGCTGGCTGAGGCGGCGGGCGCGATCCCGCTGCTGGCTTTAGGGGGGGTCACACCCGAGCGTGCGGGCGCCTGTATCGCCGCTGGCGCGTCGGGCGTGGCAACCATCCGCGCGGTCATGTCTGCGGTTGACCCGAAAGGGGCAGTCGCCGAATTTGTGTCCGCCCTCTCACTCTGACTTGACACTTTTTCCCACCCTTGTACCCTCGCCCACAATTTCTTTGGTGAATCGGCCAAGGGGAGACGGCAACTAACGTTCGTAGGAGGGTAGTAATGGCAACCGGCAAGGTGAAGTGGTTCAACGACGCGAAGGGGTATGGGTTCATCGCTCGTGATGATGGTCCGGACGTCTTTGTCCATCACACGGCCATCCAGAGTGAGGGGTTCCGTTCGTTGAGTGAAGGGCAGACGGTGGAGTTTGACATTACGGAGGGGCCGAAGGGGTTGCAGGCCGCGAACGTCCGCAAGGCAGCGTAGACGACCTGACCGAACATGAGGGGCGGCCGGGCTTCCCGCCCGGCCGTTCCTTTCAACTTGCCGCAGGCGCCTTCAACCTGCCGCAGGCGCTTTTTCAGCCTGCCGACGACGCCGGCAGCGCGCGTTCGACGACCAGCGTCACCTCGTCCTCGGAAGACCGGCCGCGGTTCCCCGTCCGGACGCTCCACCCGCTGTGCCGGCGGATGACGGCGGCGGCAGCCTGCACGAGCTCGGCGGCGATGGGGCCAAATGCGGCAGCCCACTCGTAACCGTCATCTTCCCCGTCGTAGTTCGACGGAAAGGTACAGCTCACCTCGAAACGCAGCGTAAAGTCGCGTTGCTCGACATAATCCATGCCGGGAACGTTGACGGGCGCCGACCCAAAAGGCAATCTCGGTTCTCAGTATGGCTGAACAAGATTCGGAACCAAGACGAGGATTTCTCAAGGTCATGACCGGCGCAATCGGCGCGGTCATTGGCGCCATCGCCGTGATCCCGGGGCTGGGATTTCTCGCCACTCCCCTCAAGAAGGAGATGGTGACGGGCGGCGAAGAGCCGCTGCGCGTCGCGTCCGTCGACGACGTCAAGCCCGGCAAACCGAAGCGCGTCAACATCGTCGGCGGCAAGCATGACGCGTGGCTACACATGGACGCGGTCAAGCTCGGCGCCTGCTGGCTGGTTCGCGAGAAGAACGGCGGCACCGTGAAGGCCTACTCCACCGTGTGCCCGCACCTGGGGTGCGGCATCGACTGGAATGACAAGACCGAGAAGTTCGACTGCCCGTGCCACGGTTCGGTGTTCGACACCGAGGGCAAGTGCGTGGAAGGTCCATCGCCGCGCGGCATGGACGAACTGGAGGTCGTCACCACCGGCAACGACATCAAGGTCCGCTACCGCCGGTTCCGGCTGGCCGTGCACGAGAAAGAGCCCGTCGGATGAGCACGCACAGCGGCGGCCCGTCATCGACCCCACCCGACCCCAACCAGAACCCCGTGCTGGCATGGCTGGAGTCGCGCATCGGCTACAAGGGCCTCGTCAAGATGATGATCGACGAGCCGATCCCCGGTGGCGCGCGCTGGTGGTACGTGTTCGGGTCGATCCTGACGTTCATCCTGACGATGCAGCTTCTGACCGGCGTCTTCCTGGCGTCGTTCTACTCGCCGGCCTCCAACACCGCGTGGGCGTCGGTGGCGTTCATCAACGACCAGCTGACCATGGGTTGGTTCGTGCGCGGCCTGCACAGCACCGGCGCCTCCGCGATGATCGTGCTGACCTGCCTGCACCTGGCCCAGGTCCTGATCTATGGCGCCTACAAGGCCCCGCGCGAGATGAACTGGGTGGTCGGTGTCTTGATGCTGGGGATGGTCATGGCGTTCGCGCTGACCGGATACCTCTTGCCCTGGGACCAGAAGGGTTACTGGGCGACGCAGGTGGCGACCAGCATCATCGGTTCAAGCCCCGTGATCGGTCCCGCGGTGCAGAAGCTGCTTCAGGGCGGGTCGGCCTACGGGACGTTCACCATCACGCACTTTTACGCTCTGCACACGTACGTGTTGCCGGGCGCGATCATCGGCCTCCTGCTGCTGCACCTGTACCTGTTCAGGCGCCACGGCGTGACGGCCAAGTGGAACACGTCGCCGCAGGAGCTGGCGCGCAAGACCCAGCCGTTCTGGCCCGATCAGCTTTACCGCGACATGGTGGCGTGCGGGATCACGTTCCTGGCGATCGTCCTCATCGTCATCAAGAACCACGGCACGGAGCTGGAAGCCCCGGCTGACCCGTCATCCAGCTACATCGCACG
>DASRQT010000223.1:0-6532 GCA_035696485.1 Polyangia bacterium
GGGATCGTCCGCGCCGCAAGAGGCATCTCCGTCGACAACGGCACCTTGCGCGAGGTTGGATTCGTCGACATCAAGGAGCTCGAGTTCGCCGGCACTATCAACGGTTCGCGCGAGGAAAAGATCATGCTGGCCAGCGGTGATCAGGCCTACGTGGAATTCTCCAAGGCCCGACCCCTCAAACCGGGGGATCGGTTTTCGATCTACCAGGTCGACATGTCGAACCCGGTGAAGGAATCCGGCTCGAGCATCACGCTCGGTTACCTGGTGCGCATCTACGGCAACATCTCGATCGACGCGCTGACCGATCGACCTATCGCCTCGGCCACGCTGATGGACCTGGTTCAGCCGGTCGAACGCGGTTACCGGGTGGGGCCACTGTTCAAGCAATTCAAGACCGTGTCGCCGCGCAAGAACGAGATCTCGACCACGGCGCGCGTGGTGTCGTCAATCGCGCCCAACTCGCTCATCGCGCACAACATGTTCGTCATCCTCAACCGCGGCAGCCGGCACGGCGTCGAAGAAGGAAACCGCTTCGTCGTCATTCGGCAGGGCGACGGGTATCGGCCGGTGATGGAGGACTGGACGCGCATGGACCATCGGTTTCCGCCCGATCAGGTGGCCGAGCTCTTGACGGTGGACGTCCGGGAAGAGACCTCGGTCGCATGGGTCAGCCGCGGCAATCGGGACATCCGGATCGGGGATGTAGCTGACCTCAAGAAGGGTTATTGAGCTCCGACGCGGACCTCACCCGGACGACGCAAGCTGTAAGTGATGAATATTAAACAGCATGCGGGCTGCTCGCTTGACCGCGACCGGTGGGAGCGCTATCTGCAACGGCTCGCTATGTCAGCCCCCAACGGCACTTTGTCTGCCCGAAACCGGCTTTTCACGCAGCCGACAAGTGCAGACATGGCGTCCCAAGAGCTCCCGATCGCAGCGCTTTTGCCGATCGACCCGCGCTATCCGCGGCGGTTGGGGGAGCTCGGCAAACCGCCCGCAACTCTGTGGGTCGTCGGGCGCGCCCCCGCCGGCAATGAGCGCGGCGTGGCCATGGTCGGCTCGCGCGCAGCGACAGTGAAAGGGTGCGCCCGCGCCACGGAGATGGCCGCCGTGCTGGGTCGTTCCGGGTGGTTCGTGGTCTCGGGTGGAGCGCTGGGAATCGACGCGGCCGCGCACCAGGGCGCGCTGCAGGTCGGCGCCGCCACGTTTGCTGTGCTCGGGTGTGGTGTTGACGTCGTCTATCCCGATCGCCACCGCAGTCTATTCGCACGCATCGCCGCTGCCGGCGGCATTCTTTCGGAGCTTCCGCCGGCGACGCCACCGCGGCCGGGGCAATTCCCGGTGCGCAACCGTCTGGTCGCCGCGCTGGGCGACGCGGTGCTGGTGGTCGAGGCGGACCGAATGTCCGGCGCGCTCATCACCGCGAAATTGGCGCGCAAGCTCGGGCGCCTGGTGCTGGCAGTTCCTGGCAGTGCCGGCACCGATCAGCTGATCGCCGCGGGCGCAGCTGATCCTGTCGACGACGCCCATGATGTTCTGGCGCGACTGGCCGGTGGCCCCGCCAAGGTTGCGGTCGTTCCCGAGGGGCTTCGGCCGCTGTGCCGCGCGCTGGCGGCCGGCGCCGACACGCCGCCGGGGCTAGCGCAGAAACTGGGCCGACCGCTGCCCGAGGTGCTGGGTTTGCTATTCGAGGCTGAGTTGTCCGGGTGGGTCCGCCGCCTCCCCGGCGGTCGATTCGAGGTGCCGCATGCCAACTAAGAAGGGCGCCGGCAAGGACGAGGCCGACAAGAAGGCCGCGCCCGTCAAGGCAGCCAAACCCAAGGCCGTTGCCGCGAAACCGGCGGCCAAACCGCCGGCCAACACCAATACCAAAGCCCCTGCGAAGACCGCGGTGGCCAAGGGCAACAGCGCGGCGCCGATGGCCAGGGCTCCTGCGATCCCAGCGATCAAACCGCCCGCCAAACCGACCAAGTCCAAGGTTGCCAAGCTGGCCAAGCTGGGCAAAAAAGCCCACGTCAAAATCCTCGACGACACGGATGCGGAGGGGGATGACGCCGAAGCGCCGGTCGCGAAAAAAGCGACACGGCGTGGTGCGCTGGTCATCGTCGAGTCACCGGCCAAGGCCAAGACCATCAAGAAGTACCTGGGCGCCGGCTACACGGTGAAGGCGTCCGTGGGCCACGTGAAGGATCTTCCCAAGAAGACCATGGGGATCGACCTCGACCACGACTTTGCGCCCGAGTACGTGGTCATCGAGGGCAAGAAGAAGGTTCTGGCCGAGATCATGAAAGCGGCGCAGGGGGCCGAAAAGATCTTCCTGGCGCCCGACCCCGACCGCGAGGGTGAGGCCATCGCCTGGCACATCGCCGACGAGATCCGGCCGTCCAACCCCAACATCTTCCGCGTCCTCTTCAACGAGATCACCAAGAAGGCGATCACCGAGGCCATCGGCAAACCGATGGCGCTGGACCTCAAGAAGTTCGAGTCGCAGCAGGCGCGGCGCATCCTGGACCGCCTGGTCGGTTACCAGATCAGCCCGGTCTTGTGGACCAAGGTCAAACGCGGTCTGTCAGCCGGGCGTGTGCAGTCGGTGGCGGTGCGCCTGATCGTCGAACGCGAAGGCGAGATCGCGGCGTTCCGACCGCAGGAGTACTGGACCGTCGAGACCAGCGTCGAGGGCAGCACGCCGCCGCCCTTCGTCGCGAAGATCTCCCGCCTCGACGGCAAGAAGGCGGAGCTGGTTCACGAGGGACAGGCGCGCGAGGTCGTCGACATCATCAAGGGCGCCGCGCTGCGGGTGCAGGCGGTCGAGCGCAAGGAGCGCAAGAAGAACCCGCCGCCGCCGTTCATCACCTCGAAGCTGCAGCAAGAGGGCGCCAGCAAGCTGCGCTTTTCGCCCAAGCGGACCATGTCGCTGGCCCAGCGCCTGTACGAAGGCGTCGAGGTCGACGAGGAAGGTCCCGTCGGCCTCATCACGTACATGCGCACCGATTCGACGCGCGTCTCCGACGACGCGGTGACGGAGGTGCGCGCGTACATCGCCGAGCGCTACGGCACAAACGCGCTGCCGGGGGCGCCGGTGGTCTACAAGAGCAAGAAGGGCGCGCAGGACGCGCACGAGGCCATCCGCCCCACCACCCTCAAATACGACCCCGAGGTGGTGCGCAAGGCGTGGGCGATCAAGGGCGGTGGGCGCGACGAACGCGAGACCGAGGACCTGCTGAAGCTTTACACGTTGATCTGGAACCGCTTCGTCGCGTGCCAGATGGTGCCGGCGGTGTTTGATCAGACCAGCATCGACATCGACGCCGGGCGCGTGGAGCTGCGCGCCACCGGTCAGGTCATGAAGGTGCCCGGCTTCCTGGAGGTGTACGCGGAGACGGTGGAGGACGGGGCCGTCGACGAGGACGGCACCGGCGCGTTGCCCGACGTCAAGGAGGGCGAGGCGCTGCGATTGATCGAGGTCAAACCCGAACAGCACTTCACGCAGCCGCCGCCGCGATTCTCCGAGGCGTCGCTGGTCAAGGAGCTGGAGGAGAAGGGGATCGGCCGCCCGTCGACCTACGCGGCGATCCTGTCGACGGTGCAGGACCGCGGCTACGTCGAGAAACGCGAGGGGCGCCTGCACCCGACCGAGCTCGGGATGATGGTCAATGGCCTGCTGGTCAAGAGTTTCCCGGCCATCGTCAGCACCGACTTCACCGCCCAGATGGAAGAGCAGCTGGACCAGGTCGAGGAGGGGCAGGCCGACTGGGTCAAGCTGCTGCACGCGTTCTACGATCCGTTCAAGCTCGATCTGGAAAAAGCCAAGATCGAGATGCGCGACATCAAGCGCGAGGAACAGGCGACCGACGAGGTTTGCGAGAAGTGCGGCAAGCCGATGGTCATCAAGTGGGGGCGCAACGGCTACTTCCTGGCCTGCTCCGGCTACCCCGACTGCCGCAACACCAAGGAATACACGCGCAACGCCGACGGCAGCCTGAAGGTCATGCCGACCACGCGCCCGTCGGATCAGATCTGCCCGACCTGCGCCTCGCCGATGGTGATCCGGCGCGGGCGCTTCGGTGAGTTTCTGGCCTGCTCGAAGTACCCTGAGTGCAAGACCACCAGCCCGATGTCGCTGGGGGTCAACTGCCCCAAGGAGGGGTGCGGCGGCTACCTCACGGAGAAACGCTCTCGTCGTGGCAAGGTGTTCTTCGGCTGCGCCAACTATTCCAAGACCGGGTGCGACTTTGTTTCGTGGGATCGCCCGATGCCACAGCCGTGTCCCAACTGCGCCGCCCCGTTCCTGGTCCAGAAGGTGTCGAAGGCCGGCACGCGCCTGCGCTGTATCAAGCCCGACTGTGGTTATTCGGCCGACGGTGAATCGCCCGACGCCGAGGCGCCGCTCCCCGAAGTCAAACCCGCCGGCTCCGCGTCAGGCTGACCCGCCATGGCCGCGTCGGGCACAACGCCGCCGGTCACCGTGGTCGGCGGTGGTCTGGCCGGCTGCGAGGCGGCCTGGCAGCTGGCGCAGGCGGGCATCGAAGTCGTCCTGCGCGAATCCAAGCCCGAGGTGATGTCGGCCGCCCACTCGACGCCGCTCTTGGCCGAGATCGTCTGTTCGAATTCGTTGCGGTCGGATTCCATCGAGACGCCGGCCGGTCTCTTGAAGGCCGAGCTGCGGCGGGCGGGATCGATCATCCTGGCCTGCGCCGACGCGACCCGCGTCCCGGCGGGTGAAGCGCTGGCCGTCGATCGTTTCGCGTTCGCGCGCCTGGTGACGTCGCGTATCGCCAACCATCCGCGCATCCGCATCGAACGGCGGGTGGTCGACGCGCTACCCGAGGGTGAGGCCATCGTCGCGACCGGTCCCCTGACCGGCGGCCGGCTGGCCAAGGAGCTGGGCGCGCTGTGCGGGCGGCCGCTTTATTTTTACGACGCCATCGCGCCCATCGTCGACGGGGACACCATCGATCTCTCGATCGCGTTTCGCGCGTCGCGCTGGGGGAATGACGGCGCCCAGGAGGCTGGCGGTGGCGACGGCGAGATCGGCGACTACCTGAACTGCCCGCTCGGACGCGACGAATACCGCGCGTTCGTCGAGGCCGTCCGCGCCGGCCGCAAGATCGCGCCGCACAGCTTCGAGGAGGCGAAGTACTTCGAGGGCTGCCTGCCGATCGAGGTGATGGCCGACCGCGGGCTGGATGTGCTGGCCTTCGGCCCCATGCGTCCGGTGGGCCTCAGCGATCCGCGCGACGGCCGGCGCCCGCATGCCGTGGTGCAGCTGCGCCCCGAGAATCGCCACCGCACCGCCTACAACTTGGTCGGTTTCCAGACCCGGCTGGCCTACCCGGATCAGCAGCGCATCTTCCGGATGATCCCCGGCCTCGGTCAGGCCGAGTTCCTGCGCATGGGATCAATCCACCGCAACTCGTACGTCGATTCCCCGCGCCTGCTGGGCCCGGAGCTGCAGCTGCGCAGCCGCCCGTCGGTGCGCCTGGCCGGACAGATCACGGGCGTCGAGGGTTACATCGAATCGACCGCCATGGGCTTGGTCGCAGCCCGCTTCACCGCCGGGTCTCGCGCCGGCCGGCCGGTGCCGCCACCACCGCCGGAGACCGCGATGGGCGCGCTTTACCAGCACGTCACCCGGCCGCGCCAGCGCGACGAGCAGTTCGAACCGATGAACGTCAACTTTGGTCTTCTGCCACCGCTGGCCGATCGCGCCCCCAAGCGCGAACGTCGCCGCCTCTACGTCGAGCGCGCCAGGGCCGCTTTTTCCGCCTGGGTTTAGCCCTGGGTCTGGGCCTGGTCTTGCCGCATCGGTCGGGCGGCGCAAAACCCGGTTGCTCGCGCCGGGAGCAAGGCTGAGCTACGATCCGCATCGTGTTGGAAGCGATCGAGATCTTTCGCCAGTACCTGACGTCAGAGAAACGCGCATCGGCGCACACCATCCGCGCTTACCTGCACGACGTTGAAGAGCTGGCCGCGTTCATGCGCGGTCAAAACCGGAAAGACGGCAAGAGCGACAAGGCGGTGGCGCTGGACAAGCTTGACGTCGTCGCCTGCCGTTCCTACCTTGCCTCGCTTCATGAACGGAATGACGCCGTGACCATCGGACGCAAATTGTCGTCGCTGCGCGCGTTCTTCCGCCTGGCCGTCCGGCGGCGTCTGGTTAGGTCCAGTCCGGTCGCCAGCCTGCGCGCGCCCAAGCGGGCGCGGCGGCTGCCGTCTTTTCTGGGCAAGGAAGACGTGGGACGCCTGCTTGACCCCGGCGCCAAAGGGGCATCGTCGGCATCGTCGGCCGACAATCACCTGACGCACGCGTTGTTCGAGGTGATGTACGGCGGCGGTCTGCGCATCTCGGAGGTGTGCAACCTGGACGTCGGCGATGTCGAGAGTGACGGGCAGGGCGCGCGCGTGAAGGTCCGGCAGGGCAAAGGGCGCAAGGACAGGGTGGTCCCCGTCGGGTCAAAAGCATGGCAGGCCGTGCAGAGCTACCTCCCCATCCGGGCTGCCGGTTTCGCCGCGGCGACGGTCAGCCGGCCCG
>DASRQT010000224.1:0-11735 GCA_035696485.1 Polyangia bacterium
CTCTTGGCCGCGCAGATGTTCTTGCCGCCGGGACCCGGGGTGCAGGTCTGGGTGCATTGGGTGGCGCACGTGCCCACCCCGGTGAACAGCGGGCAGTTGAAGCTGTCTATGCAAAAGCGTTTGACCTGCGCAGCCTTGAAAGACTCGGTGCCGAGGCAGGTGAACATCTGGGGCGGCGACACCATCAGGTTACCGAACACGGCGCCTTCCTGGTTCGGGTACTCCACGTCGTCGCCGCTGGGACCGATCATCGTCAGGCCAGTCGCTGCCGAGACTAGCTCGACCGCGACATGGCGCCCACCAAAGTTGGTCAAGGACATCAGGCAGGCGGTGACCCGTTCCTGGCAGGCGGCATCACACGCGCCGGCATACCAGGCAGGAGCCACGCCCACGCCGCCCGGGAAAGCGTACGAGACACCGTTCTGATCCTGCTTGACCAGGGTCTGGCCGGCCGGCAGGGAGCACTTGGCCAGGTACCTGACCATGTTCCTGCCGTCGGCAAAGGTCATCAGGCCGTTGTAGCTGCTGAGGCCGTTGCTGGTCGACAGCCCGTTGCTGGTCGACAGCCCGTTGTGGCTGTTGAGGCCGTTGCTGGTCGACAGCCCGTTGTGGCTGTTGAGGCCGTTATGGGTCGACAGCCCGTTCGCCGCGCTGAGGCCATTCTCGGACGCCAACAGGGGGTCAACCTCTGAGGCTTCGGAACTTACCGCCACGTCGGTGGCGCAACCGTTAAGCGGAATAGCCAGCAAAATGGCCAGGCGCCGAAGGCTGCAAAGCAGCGAGGAACTACGGATCATCTTTTTTTCTCCCGGGGCGGACGAAGGTCGAGGATGAAGATGAAATCCGTAATCTGCAATACGTATGCTACGTCATAAGTACCACTGTATGTTCTTCTTATCCAAATATTTCAATGGTTTGATTAACTGTCCTACAGCGACCGCGATGTAGGCCTGACTCCTGGCAGTCAACAGTTTTGTTGCGCCAAATGCAACGCAGCGGATCGGGCGCAGACGGGTCTCACGATTCGACGAACCGCGCGGCAAATGGTCGGCGAGTGACAAGTCTAAGTGGCCGCATTGACAGGGCTGCCGGCGGTCTTTTGTGCCTGCCGGGGGGCTGGATGGCGTCCATACACCTACCGCCACCTTGAGGAGTACCGCAAATGAAGTCGACGCATCGCTCTCTCTTGTTCAGCCTGTCAGCGTTTGCCGTGGCCTCGATTGCGTTCAGCGCGGCGCCCGCGCAGGCCGCCATGAAGGTGGCCTGTACGGGGACCAGCGCCATGATGGGACTGGGGTCCACGGCTGGCCACCATGTCCCGGACGAGATGGGGAAGGTCCTGGGCGCGAATTTCACCGTCACGAACTATGGCGTTCAGGGGACGACCGCCATCAAATCGGTCGGGTCGTCGTACGCGGCCACCTCGCAGTATCGGACCGCCCTGGCGTCGAACCCCGACATCGTCCTGTTCTGGTTCGGGGGTAACGATTCGTTCGCGGGAACCTGGAATGCGCACAAGGCCGAGTTCAAGGCCGACTACACCGCGATGGTGAAGGCCTTCCAGGACCTGCCCACCAAGCCCAAGACGTTCCTGGTCCGGTTGTGGGTCTTTCCCGGCGGGCCTGTGCAGCAGAACGTCCTCGACAAGGAGATCCTGCCGATCATTGCCGAGATCGGGATGGAGACCAACTCGACCGTGATCGACTACCGCAAGCTGGTCGAGACGCACCGGGAGTGGTTCCCCGACGGCATGCACCCCAACGACATGGGCACGCTGCAGATCGGCAAGCTGTTCGCCGACACCGTCATGATGACGCTGAACGGGGCCGGCGCTGATGGCGGCGCGGGTGGCGGGTCGGGAGGCGCAAGCGGCGCCGACGCGGCCGCAGATACCGGCCCGTCCGCGACCGACGTGGCCGTCGCCGAAACTCCTCCGGCCAGCACCGGGACTGGGGGCAGCGGTGGCTCGCCACCGCCGGCCAGCACCGGCGGTACGACGGGCGGCGGCTCGGGTGGCGCAACACCGCCTTCGACCGGCACCGGAGGCGCCGCGGGTAGTGCGCCGGGGGCGACCGGATCGAGCGGCGGCTGCCGTATCGGGGGGGCGTCGGACTCTGGTTCAGCGCCGGCGGTCTTGTTGTTTGCTGCCCTGGCGTTGCTAGTGGTCGGGCGTCGTCGGACGCGCGCCTAGGCGCGTCGTCAGCGAATCGTGCTGCGGACGAACTCGGCCAGTGCCGGGTCGCCCGCGACGATGTTGGCGCCTGCCGGCAGGCGCTTCAAGAACCAGGTCACCGTCCACGCCGTTGAAGACGTTGGAGCGATGCTCACGTACGGCCCCTGGTTCTCCATCTCGATGTAGGTGTGGACCCGGTTGGTGTAGAGCTCGACGTCGCCTTCGTTGGGGGCGATCTGGGCGGACGGCAGATCCGCGAACTTCTTGATGAACACCGCCCCTTGGTCGGCATGGGCTAGCCATCCTTCCGCGGCGTCGGCGAATATCTTGCTGTCGCTGGTGATACGGGTGGCGTCGTAGGCGAACCAGGTGATGCCCGCGGCCGTGGTGATGGGGATCGTGCCGCCGTTCGACGGCATCGTGCGCGGGCCGGTGGGGAAGAAGGTCAGCCCGCGCGGGAACACGCGTGTCACCTCCCAGGGCGCCATGTTGACGGCGGTCTGCTTGGTATTGGTGATCTTGTATTCAATCTGGACGGCGCCGCGCCCGCGATCGGCAGAGAACGTCTTGGTGATGCTGACGCCCAGCAGGGGGCTGGGCGGTCCAGTCAATGTCAGCGTGTTGCCGGTGAGCGCGGCGGTGAAGGGGGCGCTGTCGATCTGGACCGGGGGCGGCTGCATCCACTGGCTCTCGGGGCTGGTCCAGAATGTCGAGCCCCAGTAGATGGGGTGCACCGTGGAGGCGGTGAGGATGTTCTGGCCCCCGAGAGCGAACGTGGTGATACGGCCGCCGACCTGCGGGTCGACCTCGAATAGGAGGTCGCCCATCTCGAACGCCCAGCGCCCGTTGCGCATCACCGGCGTGACCGGGCCGCTGGCGGCGTCACCGGCGATGCCGTCGCCAGGGGCGTCGGTGGGGGTGACGACGTCGCTGCCGCCGTCGGGAACGCCGGCACCGCCCGTCCCGCCGCCGGCACCCCCGCTGCCCGAGGTGCCACCGGTCCCGGTTACGCCGCCGCTACCGGTGACGCTGCCGCCGCTGCCGGTGACGCTACCGCCGCTGCCGCCGCTGCCACTCGCGCTGCCGCCACTGCCCGAGGTCCCGCCGGTGCCCGACGGGGCGCGGCTGGATCCGCCCGAACAGGCCGCGCCTTGCAGCGCAACCAGCAGAACCAGAACCAGCGCGCCGACGTTAGTCGGCGCTGACTTCAGAGACGATGGACGACGGCGAGCGCGTCTTGCCGGCGGGCGCGACCTGCTGCTCCATCTGGCAATTGCCCTCAAAGATGACCCCCTTCTCGATGAACAGCGAGGGGGTCGAGATGTTCCCGCGCACGCGGCCGGGGGTGTGGATCTCGACTGACCGCTTCGCGTTCACGTTGCCGTGGACGGTCCCTTCGATCACGATCGCGCCGACGTTGATCTCGGCGTTGACCTCGGCGCCCTCACCGATGATGAGGACGTCGTCGGTGAAGATCTCACCGGACAGCTTGCCGTCGATGCGCACCGTCCCTTCGAAGGACAGCTTGCCTTCGAACTCGCTGCCACGTCCGAGCAGTGTCGTCACCTCGGCAGCACCGTGTTCGCCGTTGTTCGAGCTTGAAGCCGTCATGAGGGCCATGTTCCCTGCCTCCCTGGCCTTGCGGCCCCTGCGAGAAAAACCGAAGGTCAACCTAACCTCGGCGGAAAACGCTTGTCAACGTGAACCGGAGAATCCGCGCGCTATGATTTTTGGCTGGATGTCACACATGTCACAAACTGTGGTCCGAGCATGCTGCTAGGGGCCCACGAATCGGTCGCGGGCGGGGCGTTCAACGCCATCACTCGCGGGCGTGAGGACGGCTGCCAGGCGATCCAGATCTTCGCGCGGCCGTCGGCGCAGTGGCGGGCCCGGCCGCTGGATCCGCAGGAGGTCTCGCTGTTCCGCAGCGAACATGCACAGGTCGGGTGGCCGGTGATGTCCCACGCGTCCTACCTCATCAACCTGTGCGCCACTGACGACGTCATCCTGTCCAAGTCGCGCGTCGCGTTGGGGGAGGAGCTCATCCGCGCCGAAGAGCTGGGACTGGACTACGTCGTCCTGCACCCGGGATCGCACCTCGGCTGCGGCGAAGACGAAGGAATCACCGCCATCGCAGCGTCGCTGTCGTTGGTGCTGCAGCGAACCCGCGGCCTGCGCGTCAAGTTGCTGCTGGAGATCACGGCCGGCCAAGGCAGCTGCCTCGGGTGCCGCTTCGAGCACATGGAGGCGACGCTGGCCAAGACGCGCGGGGGGAACGAGGTCGGGATCTGCTTTGACACCTGCCACGCCCACGCGTCGGGCTACGATCTCAGCACCGAGGAGGGGTACGACCGAACCATGGGCGCATTCCAGCGGGTGCTGGGGCTGGAACGGCTGCGCGCGTTCCACCTCAACGATTCCAAGACCCCCACCGGCAGCCACGTAGACCGCCACGCCGAGATCGGCGACGGGTATCTGGGGCTGCTGCCCTTCTGGCGGTTGGTGAACGACGCGCGATTCGCCGAGCTTCCCGCGGTGCTGGAGACGCCGTCCGGCCCCGACAAGCTGCCGTCGTTCAAACGCAACCTGGAACGCCTGCGCGCGTTGATCGGAGCCCCCCGTCCCGCGGGCCCGCCGAGGTCTCAGGTGGTTCCCGACAAGAAGCCGGATCCCCAGATCAGTTTGTTCTGAAATCCGTGAACATCCTGAAAGCGAGCGGGGCACCCGTCGCCGTGCTGGTCGCGAGCACGGTCGCTATCGCCCGGTGCGCCAGGGCGATGGCTGCGTTGCCGACAGGTCCAGCTCGACGGCGCCGGAGCCGCCGGCCTGCCGGGCGGCAATCGCGGCCGCAACCGCCGCCATCTGGGCCGTCTCCTCGTCGGGCTCCGCGGGCGTCAGCTCGGCCCTGTAGCGTTCGATGAAACCGGTGTCGTATTCGCCGGCGGCGAAGGCGGCGTGGCGTACGACCCGCCGGTGAAAGGCCAGGTTCGTCCGGATGCCGCCGACATGGTACTCGCCCAGCGCCCGCCGCATGCGATCGATGGCCGCCGCCCGCGAGTCGGCCCAGGTGCACAGCTTCGAGATCATCGGATCGTAGTGCACCGAGATCACGCTGCCCGCGACCACGCCGGAATCGTCCCGTATCCCCGGCCCCGCCGGGACACGCAGCGACGTGATGGTGCCGGGCGACGGTAAAAACTTCACCGAATCCTCGGCGTAGACCCGGCATTCGATGGCGGCGCCACGACGCGGGATCTGCGCCTGTGCCAGCGGAATTTTCTCCCCCTGCGCGACCGCAAGCTGCCAGCGGACCAGGTCGACGCCGGTCACCAGCTCGGTCACCGGGTGTTCGACCTGCAGGCGCGTGTTCATCTCCAGGAAGTAGAAGCTGCGCGCGGCGCTGTCGAACAGCATCTCGATGGTCCCGGCGCCGACGTAGCCAACCGACCGGGCGGCGCGCGTCGCGACCTCACCCATCCTGGCGCGCAGGTCGTCGTCCAGCGCCGGCGACGGCGATTCCTCGATGACCTTCTGGTTGCGCCGCTGGATGGAACAGTCACGTTCGTAGAGGTGGACCGCGCCGCCGTGCTCGTCGCCGAACACCTGGATCTCGATGTGCCGCGGCCGCACGATCGCCTTCTCCAGGTAGACGGTGTCGTCGCCGAACGCCGCCTTCGCCTCGCGTCGCGCCCCGGCCAGCGCCGCTTCCAGCTTGTCCTCGGCGTCGACCAGGCGCATGCCGCGGCCCCCGCCGCCGGCAGCCGCCTTGAGCATGATGGGATATCCGACGCGGGCGGCGGCCGCCTTGGCCTCGGCCGCCGAAGCGAAGCCGCGACCATCGGCGCCGTTGTCGCCGGGGACGACCGGCACACCCGCGGCCTGCATCAACGCGCGCGCCGACGTCTTGCCGCCCATGGCGCGAATGGCGGCCGGGGGTGGCCCGATGAAGGTCGCTCCGGCCGCGGCGCACGCCTCGGCAAATTCCGCGTTCTCCGACAGAAACCCATAGCCCGGGTGAACCGCGTCGGCGCCGGTGCGCGCAATGGCGTCGACGATCTTCTCCTTGACCAGGTAACTGTCGCGCGCCGGTGGCGGGCCGATGGCCACTGCCTCATCCGCCATTCGTACGTGCAGGGCTCCCCGGTCAGCGTCCGAATACACCGCCACGGTCGCCAGCTGCGCCTCGCGACAGGCTCGAATCACGCGGCAGGCGATTTCGCCCCGGTTGGCTATCAACACCTTGTGAATGCGGCGCGCCGGCATGGGTGCCGCTCATTATAGGGCATGGGGTCGTCGCCGCGCGTCTGCCCTTCGGGGTTCACCGACGGGCCAGCGTCAATATCCGGCCGGGCCGCTGGGGCTGCGCGGTTCGGCGCCCGCCTCCAGGCCCGATTCGGTGCGGACGACGGCATTGGCGACGCCGATCTTGGCTAGCTCTTTCGGTTTCTGGCCGCGCTTCTCCAGGTTGTGGACGACGTCCTTCGGTAGATCCGATTCGAACATCAACGGGTCCGGGAACCACTGGTGATGGATGCGCGGCGCCGACAGCGCGGCCTGGACGTCCAGCTTCCAGTCGATCACGTTCAGCAAGACCTGGGTGGCGGCAGTGATGATGGTCGGCCCCCCCGCCGCGCCCACCGCCATCTTGACCCGGTCTCCGTCCAGCACAACCGTCGGCATCATCGATGACAGCGGGCGCTTGCCCGGCGCCACCGCGTTCTGCGCGCTGCCGATGAGACCAAACGCGTTGGGGACGCCGGGCTGCATCGAAAAGTCGTCCATCTGGTTGTTCAGCAGGATGCCGGTCTTGCCCGCCACGACGCGCGCGCCAAACCCCAGGTTGATGGTCGTCGTCAGCGCGACCGCGTTGCCGTCGGCGTCGATGATGGTCAGGTGCGTGGTGCCGCCGTCCTTGTGCAACGCGGGCGGCGGCGCTTCCGGCGTCCCGTACGCGTCGCGCGGTAGCACGCTGCCCTCCTTGATGCGCGACGCCAGCACGCGGTGATAGTCGGGGCTGGTCAGGTGCGCGACGTCGACCTTCACGAAGTCGGGATCGCCCAGAAACCGGGCGCGATCGGCGAAGCCGTGCTTGAACGCCTCCGCCAGCACATGCAGATACGCCGACGAATTACGGCCCAGCTTGGTCATCGCCGCCGCCTCGGGGTAACGCGCCGACAGGATTCCCAGGGTCTCGATCAGCACCGTGCCGCCCGATGACGGCGGCGGCATCGACAGCACGCGCAGTCCGCGATAGCTGGTCTCGAGGGGCACACGATCCGTCGCCGTGTACGTCTTCAGATCCTCCGCCGTCATGACGCCGCCGCTCGACTTCACGGCTTTGACGATCTCCGCCGCGATCTCTCCCGTGTAGAACGCATCGGGCCCGCCCGCGCGCAGCTTGCCCAGCGCCCAGGCGAGATCAGGCCGCTTCCACGTGTCGCCCGCGGCCAGGCGTTTTTTGGCGAAGATCTCCCCGAACAGGCGCATCGATTCGGGCACCGGCTCCTTGCGCAGCTCCGCCGACACGGCTTCGGCCAGGCGCCAGGAGACGGGAAAGCCGGCCGCCAGTTTTTCAGCCGGCTCGACGCACTTCCGGAACGGCAGCGCCCCCCACCGCTTGACCATCTCGCCCAGGCCCCGCACCTCGCCGGGAACGCCGACGGCAGTCCCGCCTCGTGTCGACAGCGCCGGGTCCAGCTTGCCGTCCTTGAGGTAGAGGTCAGCGCTGGTCGCGGCCGGCGCGCGTTCGCGAAAATCGATGGCAAAGACCTGCTTGCTCTTGGCCAGATAAATCACCGCGAATCCGCCCCCACCTATCCCCGAGGCGTAGGGGTGAACCACGCCCAGCGCCAGCGCGGTCGCGCACGCCGCGTCGACGGCATTTCCCCCACCCTTGAGCACAGCCACACCGACCGCCGACGCCGCCGGATGATCGGACGCCACCGCCGCGCGCGCCCCCCGCAAGGGAGGCGGCGTCGCCGCGCGAGGCGCCGGTACGCCCACAAGCGAGGCCCAGGCCGCAACCACGACCACCATCGTCACCACCATCCTGACGACGGGGCCGATTTTCCGACTGGTGCGGGCGGGGTACTTTTGCAGCATCATGGACCCTCACCCTGGCATATATCAGGGGTGCTTCCGCCTTTGCAAAGCGGAATATGAAATGCGTTATAGTGACCAGCCGCCATGAGGATCGCGTAGCTATGGAACAGCCCACATCCAACAAAGAAGCCCGCGCACCCATCAACCTGCGGATCAAGTTTCGCAGCGAAAGCATCGATCAATTCATCGAGCGCTATTCGATTGACGTCAGCCGGGGTGGCATCTTCATTCGTACCCGGGAACCGCTGGCCGTCGGTACCCAGCTGAAGTTCGACTTCCAGCTGCAGGACGCGGCGCCCTTGATGGCCGGCGAAGGCACCGTGGTCTGGATTCGCGAGTACGATCCCAACCGCGCCGGCGTGACCCCCGGCATGGGCGTCCGCTTCGACAAGTTGACGCCGACCAGCCAGCCGGTGCTGGACAGGATCCTCCAGGAAAAAGGCCGGCGCGATCAGAGCGCCGTTTCACCCGGCACGACGTCGAAGGTCGGGGCCGGAATGGCGGTGCGCCGCCCGTCCAGCACCTTCACCGCGCTGGATCCGGCGGTCACGGGGTCGGGGCCCGTGTCGGCCAGCACCGGGCTCCCGGCGGCGCGCGCCGCCGCGATCCTCGAGAAGACGAACCTCGGGTATCAGGCGCCTTCCGTCCCCGGAGCGCCGCCGCAGATGACGCTGCCGTCCTCGCCCGCCAAGGCGATGACACCCTCCGGACTGGCGACCCTGGAGTCGCAGGCCGGGCGCGCGGGCGCGACCGCCGGCGCGGGGCTGGTGTCTCGCCTGACACCCACAAATGCGCACAAATACGAGCCGCCTTCGTCGGCGGACATCGACAAGGCGCTGGATGGTCTGGTGCCCGGTGGCGATGTGACGGCGGGTGTGTCCGCGTCCGGCGCTGGCCCGGCGAAGGCCGCGGCGGACGCTGATTCCGCGGCTCCCAGCGGCATCGTCGACCCGATGAGCGAACCGACACAGATCGCCGATCGGCTGCCCGACTTTCATACCGCGCCGACGCGCATCGGCGGCATCGATCGCAGCGCCGAGCCCAAGCCCTCGCTGGACGCTCGCCTGTCGGCGCTGGGCGCGGCGGTGGCGGATACACCGGCGCCGCCCGCTGCGGCGGCCAAGGATGCCAAAGACGGCAAAGACGGCAAGGACGGCAAGGACGTCAGGCACCTCGACGACGGCCAGGACGCCAAGCACCTCGACGACGGCAAGGACAAAACCGCCGCCAGCAACGACAAGGTCGCCGCGCTGGATGCCGTCCCGGCGACGGCCAAGGGCGAATCAAAGCCGGCGGCAGCGCGCAAGGCGCCAGCGGCCAGCAAGCGTCCGACGGCGCTGATCATCGGTGGCGTGCTGGTGGCGGCCGTGGTCGTCGTCGTGGCGGCGACCAAGCTGACGTCGTCCGATCGCGAACAGGAAGGGTTGCGCGAGCACGTGGCAGCGCAGCCGGCGGCGGCCCCCGCTCCCCCGCCGGCGCCGGAGCCAGTGCCGTCTCCGCCGACGCCAGCGCCCGCCCCGGTCGCCGCGGCCGAGCCCGTGCCCGCGCCGGCAGCCGCGCCGGCGCCATCACCCGCGGCCGCGCCCGAGCCGGCCGCAGCAAGCGCCGGCAGCGGGGAGACCAACACCACCAGCACCAAGACCAAAGACGAGCCCAGCGCGGCGAAACCAGCGAAGACCTCGACGCCGCGCAAGACGGCGACCGCAACCGCCAAGAAGCCCGCGGCGGCCCCGCCTGCCGAAGCCACCACCGCGACGCCGCTCGCGGCCAAGACGGGCGATGACTCGGCCGCCCAGCCCACGCCTGAAGCGCAGATTCCTCAGAGCCTGCTCAAAATCTCGTCGTCGCCCTCGGGCGCCGAGGTCCTCATCGACGGCAAGTCCGTGGGCAAGACGCCCTATCAGGGCAAACAGATCGATTTCTCGCAGCCGCACGCGGTGACCCTGAAGCTTGACGGTTACGAGCCGTACGAGCACATGGTTGGCGCGTCGGATTGGACCAAGGCGAAGAACCTGCAGACCGCCAAGGTGACGGTAAAGCTGCACAAGGCGGGCGGCGCGACGGCGGCCAAGAGCGAAGGCAGCAAGACCGAGCCGGGTAAGGCGGAGATCGGACCGCCCGCAGTGGAGATCCTGACGCCCGAGCCGATCAAGCCCGAGTCCAGCGAGCCCCGGAAGATCGAATCGCCGCCCGGCCAGACGCCGTAGCATGACGCCGATGCCGGCGGCGGTGGGGCGCGGATTCGCGGTCGCGGCCCTGTTGCTGGCCGCAGGTTGCCGGGGCGGCACGGCCACGCGCGCCGTAGCCGTGGAGGCTTCGGCGGCCGTGAAAACCGACGCTGCGAACATGACGATGGCGACCACGGCCGGCGCGCCCGACACCCGACGAGCGCGAGCGCGCTTGCCGCGAATCGACGTGCACACGCACATCAGCCCCGACGCCATGCCCCGAGCCGTCAAGTTGATGGACGAGTGGGGCATCGACGGCGCCGTGAACCTGTCGGGCATGTACCCGGGCCCGCCCTACAACGCGCTGGAGCTGCAGCTATCGGAGGCAAAAAAATCCGGTGGCCGCGTCGTGGTCTTCGCCAACGCGAATTTTCGCCTGGTGCGCGCCCGCAAGGACTACGGCCAGGCGATGGCCGATCTGCTCGGCGAATCACGCCGCATGGGCGCGGTCGGCTTGAAGATTCCCAAGGGCCTCGGCCTTGGTTATCCCGGCAACGACGGCCGGCACCTGCTGGCCATCGACGACAAGGGATTGGATCCGCTGTTCGAGAAGGCCGGCGCCCTGGGGATGCCGGTCGCAATCCACATCGGCGATCCCAAGGCGTTCTGGAAACCGGCCACCCCCGCCAACGAGCGCTGGGACGAGCTGCGCGCCCACCCCGAGTGGTCGTTTCACAACGAGCCGGTCCCGTCGTGGGCGGAGCTCTACGCTGCCTTCGAGCGCCGCGTCGCGCGCCACCCGCGCACAACCTTCATCGCCGTGCACTTCGGCAACGATCCCGAAGATCCCGACCGCGTCGCGCAGATGCTGGACCGGTACCCGAACTTCTTCATCGACACCGCCGCGCGCATCCCGGAGATCGGGCGCCACCCGGTGGAGAAGATGCGCCGCTTCTTCGACAAATATCAGGACCGCATCCTGTTCGGCACCGACACCGGTATTGGCACCTCGGCGGACGAAATGATGTTCGGTTCAAACGGGGAGCTGCCGCCCACGCGCGACGACGAGGTGCGTTTCTTCACCTCCACCTGGCGGTACTTCGAGACGCTGGACAAGCAGTTCGAAAGCCCCACCCCGATCCAGGGCCGCTGGAAAATCGATGGCGTCGGCCTGGCGGCCCCGATTCTGCGCAAGGTCTATTTCGACAACGCCGTGCGCCTGCTGCGCTGGCGCCCGCCGGTGAGCGTCGCCCCCCCACCCTGACGCATCCGCGCGAAAGACCATGTAGGCG
>DASRQT010000225.1:0-2660 GCA_035696485.1 Polyangia bacterium
GTGACTCTTCAAGTTGGCCTCTCTTTGAGCATGCTCCCCTCGGTTGAAGCGCCGAAAGCCTATCAAGCGCAGACGCGCCATGCAAAATTCCATACCGTTCGGCAGTTACTTGACATTTCCTGTGGACAAATTTTCTGCCAAACCGCGCCATGGGACGCGCAGCGACCGGGCGCGCGTTGATATTGCGCCCGTCGCTGCTTAAGCTCCGGGCCGGTGCAGATCCGGATCTTGTACTTCGCGGTCCTGCGTGAGCGCCTGGGACTGGCGGAGGAGGTAGTCGAGGTGGCCGCGGAGGGGACCGTCGCTGCGGCGCTGGCGGCAATCGCCGCGCGCCACCCGATCATCGCGCCACTTTTGCCGCGCGTGCAAACCGCCGTCAATCGCGCGGTCGTGGCCGCGAACCAGCCGCTGCACGACAACGACGAGCTGGCGCTGATCCCGCCGGTGGCAGGGGGCTCGACGCCGCGCCGGATCGCGATCGTGAACGAGGCGCTGTCGCTGGCGGAGGTGGTCGCGGCCGTCGAGGGGCCCGAACGCGGCGGCATCGTCACCTTCACCGGGATGGTGCGGCGCCACGGCCAGCGCGCGAACGTGGTGCGTCTGGAATACGAGGCGTACGTCGACATGGCGGCACAGGTCTTGACCGAGATCGCCGACGAGATTGAACGCGAATGGACCGGGAGCCACGTGGCCATTCACCACCGCATCGGGACACTGGTGGTGGGAGAGACTGCCGTCGTGATCGCGGCGGCCAGCGCGCATCGGCAGGAGGCGTTCCAGGCCTGCCAGGCCGCCATCGATCGCCTGAAGCGCCGGGCCCCGATCTGGAAAAAAGAGGTCAGCGAGAACGGCGAAGAGTGGATTGGTCTCGGCCCCTGAGCAACCACCACCGCGCGGGCCCGAAAACTCGCGCATGCTCACCAGAAAAAGCGCCGCCCTGAAGGCCATTGTCGGACGTGATGAGGATCTGCAGGCGGTCCTCGCGCGGGCCGCCCTGGTCGCCCCGACCAGTGTCCCCGTCCTGGTCACCGGCGAAAGCGGCACCGGCAAGGAACTTCTGGCGCGCGCGCTGCACGATCTGGGACCGAACCCCACTGGTCCCTATGTCGCGGTCAACTGCAGCGCGCTGCCGCGCGAGCTTGCCGAGAGCGAGCTGTTCGGTCACGAGCGCGGCGCCTTCACGGGCGCCGCGGTCCGCAGGCTCGGCTGGTTCGAGGAGGCGGCGGGTGGGACTCTGGTGCTGGACGAGATCGGCGAGCTGCCGCTGGAGCTTCAGCCCAAGCTGCTGCGTGTGCTGGAGACGGGGCGCATCCGACGCGTCGGTGGCGCGGGTGAGACGGCGGTTCCGGTGCGGGTGGTGGCGATGACCCTGCGCAATCTGGCCGGAGACGCGCAGCGAGGCGATTTTCGCACCGATCTTTATTACCGGCTGGCCGGCTTCGAGCTGTCGCTGCCGCCCTTGCGCGCGCGACGGGGCGACATTGCGCTCTTGGCGCAACACTTCGTCGACGAGATCGCGGCGGAGGTCGGCCCGCGGCAACTTGAACCGGCGGCGATCGCCGCCCTGGAGGCGGCTGAATGGCCGGGCAACATTCGCCAGCTGCGCAACGTCGTGCGCCGCGCGGCCATTCTGACCGGCGCGCGCATCGACACCGCTGCACTGGAGCTGCCGCCGCCGCCCCCGTTTCGCATCGCCGACGAGCCGATGCGCGTGCGCCTGACCGACGTCGATCCGCAGGCGGCCCCGGCGCCGGGGCCCGCGCAGGGGACGACGATGCGCGATGACGAGAACCAGCTCTCGCTGCCGAACCGCAGCTTCGCCGAAATTGAGCGGATCGTCCTGACCTGGGCCCTGCGGCGCAACGGCGGCAGCCGGCGGCGCGCGGCCAAGGCGCTGTCGATCGCGCGGTCGACCTTCTGCGACAAGGTCAAGAAGTACAAGCTCGCGGAGCCTGCCGGTTCCTGACCGACGATCTACCGGGGTTCTTCCTCCTCGGTGGGCGGCGGGGACGCGGGCGGGGCCGGGGCGGGCTGCTCGGGCGGCGGCGGGGGTGCGCCGCGCATGCCGCCGCCCTCGAGCGGCGGCTGGATCGGCGGCGGTTCGTGCGGGGCCAGTGCCGCGGCGGCCTCCGGCGGTGGGACGGGCGGCGGTGGCGCTGGCTGCGGCGGCACCGGGTTGTCGGCCATGACGTTCAGCGCTGCGGGTGGCACCCCGTTGCCCTGCATCGGAGCCGGTGCGCCGGGCGCAGCAGCCGATGGCGCGCCTGCCCCCGAATTGGCGGACGACGCAGCGCCGGCGCGCGCGCCGGGGCGTGAGCTCGGCAACAGACTCGGAGAGCCGAACTGAGGCGACATGGCGAACAGCGGCGGGTTCAGCGCTCCCAGGCGCCCGCTGACACGGATGCCGTATGAACCGTCGGGGCGGCGGCCGGAGCTGCCGGCCATCTGGAGGATGGTGGCCAGCTTTTCGGCGCCCTTGAGAAAGGCGTCGCTGAGCTTGAAATGAACAAACAAGGTCACGTTGGAGGTGGGCAGCGGATCATGGAGCTGCACGTCGCCTTCGATGGTCAACTCACCGTCGGGCGAATGCGCCTCCACGCCCTGGAGCTTGGCGGTCCCCTTCTCCACCGCGACCCTCCCCACCAGGTCGCCGAGGCGCA
>DASRQT010000226.1:0-43635 GCA_035696485.1 Polyangia bacterium
CGTCTTCTCGGCGAGGCGGTGAACGGCGCCAAAGACCAGGTGTTTGTCTTCCTGGCGGTAGGCGTCCAGCACCGAACGGACCTCTTGCCGGAACGTCCCCTGGCGACGCTCGCCACCCTGCGACAGCCACGTCACCGAGAAGGAATGATCGGGGTTCGCCTTCAGCCGCTGGAGCAGCATTTCCCAGTGTGCCAGTGGCTGTCCATCCAGCTCCAGGATCTGATCCCCGCTGCGGATGCCAATCTGATCCGCCGGAGTGCCGGTATCGACCGTGAACACGAACAGGTCGGACGGCAGAATTCCGGTTTCGTACCGTCGTCGTCCGCGGCCGTCGAAGACGGCGACCGGGATCACGACGGCGGCGCTGGGCTGCTGAATCTCGATGTGCGCGAAGGGGACCGCGGAATATCCTCCGCGCAGGTAGTTGAGGCGCAGCGGCGAAGCCCCGGCACGTTCGATCGCCGTGCTGAGATCCGCCCATGTCGCCACCGCGATACCGTTGACCGACATGACGATGTCAAAGCTCTTCAAACCGGCCTGCCCTGCCGGCGAGGTGGGATCAAGCACGCCGATCTCGGGCAGGTGAAAGCGCGGCGACACGCCGATCCACCCCACCGTCTCTTTTCGCAAGCTGCCGATCCGTTCGACGCGAATCGGAGTCACGTCGCGCTCCTCCGCCTCCGAGCCTCGTCGGATGCCGAACCGGACCAACCTTCCCAGAGAATCGGCGATCGCGCGGTCGACCTCCTCCCAGTAGTAAACCCGCTTTCCGTCGACCGTCTCCACCTTGTCCCCCGGCAGCAGGCCCGCCTGCGCCGCCGGCAGATTGGGCAGCACCGTGCCGATGGTCGGCGGCAGCAGGGTTCGTTGCCCGGCGTAGTGGATGAAGTAGATCAGCAGCGGCAAGAGCAGGTTGAACACCGGCCCCGCGATGACAATGGTGTACCGCTGCCACAGGGGCTTGGCCCCCAGGGCCCGCTGGCGGTCGATGGCCGGGATGGCGTCGCTGGGATCTTCCCCGAGAAGGCGAATGTAGCCGCCCAGCGGAAACAGCGACAGCCGGTACTCCGTGTCGCCCCAGGTCAGGCCGAACAGACGCGGGCCAAACCCCAGGGAAAAGCGCAGCACCTTGACGTCGAACAGCTTGGCGAAGATGAAGTGGCCCAGCTCGTGAACCAGGATCAGGACGCCCAGCAGCGCCAGCACGGCGGCTGCCCAGAGCAACATGCTCATCGTCGAAGACTAACACTTCGCTGGGTTACAATGGCGCCGTGAAGAAGCTTGCGCCCGGACTGCCAGCCGACCACCCGGAGGTCATCGCCGCCAGGCTGGAGGAGCTGGAGCGCAAGATGGAACGGCTGCGGTCGATGTACGAGGTCTACTTCACCGGCGCCGATCGCCGGCCGCCCAATACCCCGCGGCAAGAGATGAACCGCCTGGTCTTAGAAACGCAGCAGATCAAGATCCGGAACGCCGGCCTGCGCTTTCGATTTCAGTCGATGATGCAGAAGTGGACGCTGTTCACGACCTACTGGAACAGAACCCTGCGCGAGATCGAGGCCGGCACCTACCGCAAGGATCTGGCCAAGACGCAACGGCGCCTCGCCCGCCGCGGCGACCCGCTGACCGAAGCCGAGGCGGTGTCCCTGGGCGTCCCCGCCACGCGGGCCAAGGCCTTTATCGAGCGGCAAAACCGCAACCTGGGTCTCGAGGGGAAGGCGTCGGACAAGAACGAGCCGCCGCCGCAAGACAAACCCGCCGCCGTCGCCAGACCTGCCGAACCGCCGGTGGCACCGCCGAGACTTGCGCCGGCCTTGCCGGGAATGACCAGCGCCGAGCTGGCGGAGTTGCACCGCCGCTACGACGGCGCCACTCGGCGATTGAATCCGTCAGGAACCGGCGTCGCCCTGGACAAGCTCCAGGACATGCTCGCCCAGCGAATTCCCAAGATCCTGCAGGAACACCAGGCCACCCGCGTCACCTTCGATGTCGCCGTCAAGGACGGCCGGGTGGTGCTGCGGGCCAAACCGATCAAATGATCTAGGCGGTGGCGGTCGGTTGGGCCTCCAGGCGCCCCTCTCTCCACAGCGCCAGCTCGATGGCCGCCAGCAGAGGCGGCAAGGTGGCGCGGTCGACCGCGGCGACCGGAATCCCGGGCAGCGCGACGGGCGCCCCGGAGCGGTCCAGCAGATCGACCTTGTTCATCACCAGCAGGCGTGGCGTCTCGGCCAGCCCCAGGTCGGTCAGGATCCGTTCGACCGCGGCGATCTGCTGTTCGTTGTCGGGGTCGGCCGCGTCGACCACGTGCAAGAGCAGATCGGCCTGGTCCAGCTCTTCCAGCGTGGCGCGAAACGCCTGCGCCAGGTCGCGCGGCAGATCGCGGATGAACCCGACGGTGTCGGCGATGATGATCTCGCGCTCGCGCGGGAAGCGCAGCCGCCGCGTGGTGGGATCCAGCGTGGCGAACAACTTGTCCTCGGCCAGCACGTCGCTGTTGGTCAACGTGTTCAGCAGCGTGGATTTGCCGGCGTTGGTATAACCGACGATGGCGACCACCGGCAGGCCGCGCCGCCCGCGCTCGGCGCGCCGCCCGGCCCGCTGCCGGCTGAACTGCTCGATCTCGCGTTCCAGCCGCGTGATCCGTTCGCGCGCGCGGCGGCGGTTCTCTTCCAGCTTGGTCTCGCCGGGGCCGCGGCCGCCGATGCCGCCGGTCAGCCGGCTCATCATCGTGTTCTTTTCGTGCAGCCGCGGCAGGCGGTAGCGCAGCTGCGCCAGCTCGACCTGCAGCTTGCCGTCCCGGCTGTTCGCGCGCTGGGCGAAGATGTCCAGGATCAGCATGGTCCGGTCGATGACCTTCAGATCGGTGAAGTCCGCGATGGCGTGCGCCTGCCCGGGCGTCAGATCCGGATCGAAGATCAGCACGTTCGCGTCCACCTGCATCGCCCTGATGAGGACCTCCTCCAGCTTGCCGCGCCCGACCAGGTACTTCGGGTCGGCGTCCGGCCGCCGCTGCTCCATCACCCCCATCGCGCGCACGCCAGCGGTGTGACACAGCTCCTTCAATTCCTCCACCCGCCCCTCCAGCGAGGCCAGCTGGCCGTTGCCGCGCCGCCTGACGTCGACCACCACCAGCAGCGCGCGGTCGCGCCCGTCGGTGGCGACCGCCGACGGGGCGATGCGCTCGAATTCCTCCTCCAGCGCCTCGATCATGGCGGCGCTGTCCATGTTCGACCGGTGAAACGGCTCGCTCGGCAGCAACCGCCACGGAGGCCCGCCAAGGGCTGGCGGCAGCAGGTGCGCCACGTGCAGATCGGCGGGACGGCCATCGGTGGTGACGCCGATCGCCGCCACCAGATCCAGGCGCAGCAGCGCCAGGTCGACCAGGTCGTCGCGCGTCAGCGGCTCGTTGCGCAGGTGGGTGTGAACCAGCCGCAACCCGCGGAAGCGACCGCGCCCGGCGCGTATACGCCCCAGCTCCGGCAAGGTGATGCGCGAGGCGTCGCCCACGAAGACGTGCTCGATGTCACCGCGGCGGTTGGCCAGGATGCCGACCTGGCGCTCGATCTCGCGCGACACCTCGCACAGGTATCCCGCAAGCTCGGCGGACGCGATCTCTTCAGGCCGCAGCCGGCGCCGGTAGACACGCTCAAGCGCATGCTTCTGGCTCGGCTTGAGGCCGGTGACGTTGCCGCTGACGGTGTTCAACTCAGGTCTTGAGGTCCACGTCTTCCACGGCCCTCATGGTGGCGGTGGTGGCCGAGCCGGTCGCGGTGCTGCGCTCGTCCATAAGCGCCAGCGCCACCGACAGCGCCCGGCGCGTCTTCTCAGTGGTCTTCTCGTCGGAGCGGATGCGCTGGAACGCCCGCACGATCTGATCCTCGTAGTCCGAGACCTTGGATTCCAGCTCCGCGATGCGGTCGCGGCTCTGCGACAGCCGCACCTCGCGATCGCCCAGCTCGGCCCGCGCGGCGTCGAGATCCGCCTCCAGCCCGGCCAGCCGCCGGTACGCCTGTTCGATCTCCTGGATGCGCGCCGCCAGCTCCCCTTCGGCCCGGGCCGCCCGCCCCAGCGCCTGGTCGTACTCGGCGCGGTGGCGCTCGGACAGCTCCGACTTCTCGGTCAGGTGACGCCGTTCGATCTCGGTGATGCGGGCGTGCTGTTCCTCGTCGCGCGACTGCAGCTCGGCGCGCCGGCGCGCCTCCGCCATCTCCAGCTCCGAGATACGCCGCTGCTCCTGCTCCGTGATGTCACGCTGGCGGCGGTCCTCGGCGCCGGCCAGCTCTTCTTCCTGGTGCCGCCGCATGGCCAGAATCTCGTTGCGGTGGTCACGCTCCTTGGCCTCGGTCAGCGCTTCGTAGGCCTGCCGCTCCGACGCCAGCTGCGCCGCCTGTTCGTCGCGCAGCGACGCCACCGTCTTCTCCTGATCGCGGCGCAGGCGCTGCACCTCGATCCCCAGCCGCTCGGTCGACGACGCCTGCTCCTCGGCCAGCCGCCGCTGCAACCCTTCGACCTCGGCGCGGTGGGCCACGTCGACGCGCACCGCCTCCGCCTGGCGCGCAACCTCTGCCTCGGCGTCGAGGGCGGCCCGTTCGTCCGCGACCTTGGCCAGCTCGCGCCGATGGACGTCGTCCATCTCGACCAGCCGGGTCTCGAGCTCGCCGCGCACGCGCTCAAGCTCACCCCGGCTGCGCATCTCGTCCTGCGAGACGCGCTTGCGCAGCCCCTCGACCTCGTCGTGTGACTTGCGGATCTCCTCGTGCGCGTCGTCAAGCCGCGCCTTCAATCCCTTCTCGCGCTCGACGGACTTGTCCTTGTCCATCAGCAGCTCGGCCACCTTCTCGTTGGCCGCCACCAGGCTCTTTTCAAAGCCGAGCGTCTTTTCTTCCAGGTCGCGGCGCGCGCGCTCGAGCTCGCGGATCTTGTCCTTGTGATCCAGCATCTGACGCTCTTTGGCGTCGACGTCGTCGCGCAGGTCGAGGATGTCCTTCTCTTTCTTGTTGATGATCTCGCGCAGCCCCAGGAACTCCCGTTCCTTCGAGAACGACGCGGTCTGGTTGTAACGCTCGCGCGCCTCGTCCATCTCCTTGCGCATGGTCTGGCGCTCGTGCTCCAGCGACACGATGCGCGCCTGCAGCTCGGCCGCGTGACTCTCCAGCTCCTGCACGCGGGCGTCGTCCTGGGCCGCCGACATGTCCAGCACGTCCTCGGACGGCAAGCCATGTCCGTGCGCCTCGTGGCCAAAATACGGGTCGCGCAGGCGATCGGTGCCGGTCGGGTCGCCGCCGGTGAAGGTCGCGGCGTCGTTGCCGTGATCGTTGCCCGGGCGTTCGAACTTCAGCGGCTGCTCCCACCCCAGCGTCGCCGGTAGATCCTCCTCCGACCAGAGCGAGCGCAGGTCCACCATGTCGCCACCGCCCGAAGCGGGCATCGTCTCGGGCGGGTGACCGGCCTCGAGCGCGGCGAACGCCGCCTGGGTCTCGGGATCGAACCGCTCGCCCGTGAACGGGGACGACGGCCCGCTGCCCTCGACCACGCGCTGCTCCGAAGTGTCGCCGTGTTGCGCGTGCTCGGGCGCCAGCGCCTGGCCGCCGCCGGCAGTTTCCTCGGCCACGTCGTCGTCGTCGGCCAGCATGATGTCGCCCGAATCGGCCTCCTCGATCTCCTCCAGCGCCGACCCCAGGTCGATGAGCTTGTCCAGCTTGGAGAAGAACTGCCCCATATCCAGGGGCTTGAGCAGGTACTCATCCGCCTTGGACTTGAGCTTCTTGTGCTGCTCGAACGTGGCCAGCGTCTCTTCGGCCGATATCAGAATCAGTGGCACACTACGCAGCGACGCGCTCTTCTTGAGCTTGTTGCAGATCGCGTAGCCGACCTTGCGCGGCTCCACCGACAGGATGATCAGCTCCGGCGTGTGGCTCTTGCCCCACTCCAGCGCTTCCTCCCCGTTGGGGATGTTCTCGACGCGAAATCCGTAGGGCGAAAGAGCGTTGCGAACCGCCGCCACCGTCACGCTATCGGGCTCTATACAAAGGAGAATCCGCTCGACCATCTCGCCTCCTGAACGCGGCATCCTAGCAGACACCAACCCCTTTACCGGGCTGATCTGCAGCGCACATTGCCGCACAGCGTCTGGCCGGTCGCCCGCGAGCGGCGAGGCCGCGTTAGTTCGGGTGAAACGAGGCGGTCACGAGGCGGGTCAGAGATTCCTCGTCGAGATCGGAGGTCACCACGTAGCCGAGGCCCCGGTCGCGATAGGCCGCGGTCGAGATGCCGGGCCCGCCGTTCAAGTAGATCTCGCGTCCATTGACCACCCGGCGGTGGGGCGCCTCCAGCGACTCGTCGCGGGGATCAAACACCAGGAAGGCGACGCGATGACCGTTGTCGGCCTTGTAGACCAGGTAAGCGGCGTGGCGGTCGCCGACGTTGACCAGGCGCCCGCCCTGACAGATCGCGTTCGTGCCCAGCGCCGGGGCATGGACGGGGAAATCGACGCGACCGCGGAACCAGGAGGCGACCGACCCACAGTCGGAGCCGACCACGTCCATCGGCAGCTCGGTCTGGTAGCTGCGTTCCGCCTGCTGCATGACGATGGAGTGCGATCGTTTCACGGAGGCCGTGATACCGACCAGCAACATCGCCGCGGCGGCGGCCGGGACCATGCGCGACGGGGTCAACCAGCGCCGGGGCGCGATCGGTTGCGCGCCCAGCGCGTCTTTTATGCGGGTACGAAGCTCGGGAGGAACCGGGGGACGGGGAAGATGCGCCCGGATGGCGGCCTTGAAACGCGACTGGAGATGACAGGTGCGCCCGCAGGCCTCGCAGCCCGCGACGTGCCGGTCAAACGCCACGCCGTCGGGACCGGTCAATTCACCATCAACGTATGCCTGCACCAGAGAGTCGGCCTCGAGACAGTTCATCCTTTCTCTCCATCACGGTGCCGTCGAAATTCAGCAATATCCACAGGCTTCGCCCCTTTTCCGCTGTCGCCGTCGCTGTTGATGCCGGCGCGGATAATTCCCTGCTCGACGGCGTATTTGTGCAGAAGGCCCTGAAGGATCTTGCGGCCGCGGTAAAGGCGGCTCATGACCGTCCCCGCGGGCACGTCCATGATCTCCGCGATCTCCTTGTAGGAGAAGTCTTCCAGATCGGCGAGGATCACCGTCATCCGGAAGTCCTGTGGGACCGCGGCCAGCGCGCGCTCGACATCGGCGGACACCATGCGGCCCAGCAGCGCGCTCTCGCTGTCGCGGGTGCCCTGGGCTGCGCCGCCCAGGAACTGTTCGACGTTGGCGGCGGAGGATTCGGCCTCGGTGAGGATTTCATGCTCTCGTTCGCGCTCGCGATAGCGGTTGCAAAAAACGTTGGTCAGGATCCGGAACAGCCAGGCCTTGCAGTTGGTCCCGGCCTCGAAGGTGTCAAAGAAACGGTAGGCCCGCAGCATCGTGTCCTGGACCAGGTCCTCGGCGTCCCTTTCATGCCGCGTCAAACGCGTCGCGGCAGCGTAGAGCGCCGGCATGTGGGGCAGGGCTTCACGCTCGAAATCGGACTGGGAGGGACGTTTTTTCACGAGGGCCATAACCGCTTTGTGACTGTAGAACCCAGCCAACCCCGATCTTATTCCACCCGGAACCCCGTCTCTGCCCCGAACGCCTCAGAAACAGCTGATTTTGACGAACAGACGCTGGCCAGCTCGAGCGGGGGGCGCTTCGGGCCCGGCGTTGCGGTCGGCGGGCGCGGCATCGGAGGGGGCACCCCCGTCGGCGGTCGTACCCGCGTCGGGGGCGGCGGCGTCAGCGTTGGAAGCGGCGTCCACGTCGGCAGCGGCGCCCGCCTCAGGGCCCGTGCTGGTGCCCGAATAGTCGGCGTAGGTCGCATACACGGCGCCACCCAGGGGGATCGCCGAGACCTGACCGATATCTCCCAGCACCGACGGCAAAGACAGGGCCCCGGGCCTGCGGGTTCCCAGGGCACCGATGCGCCAGACCTCGGTCGAGCGAGCGCGCGCAAACAGGACGGCAAAGTCGCGACTGACCTCGCCCAGACCCATCACGGGTGGCTGGACGTCGGCGCCGCCAAATTCAACCGCGGTGACGAACAGACGCGGATAGAAATGGTTGGTCACGATGTCGTAGACGCCAATCCGACTGCCACTGATGTCCTGCCACGCCAGCACGTAACCGCCGGCCATTGTGGGCGCCAGGTGTGGGCAGGAAGGTGCCTCGGTGGCCAGCGGAATCGCGAGGGAGAACTCCGACGCCCCGTTGTCGCCCAGCTCGGTCATCGACCAATCGGGCGGCGTGGTGGGCGTCTCGTAGCGCAGGTAACCAATGGTGAGATCGGCGCGCCCTGGCGCAAATCCCAGACAAGTGGAACCGGTGACGGTTTCGATCGGCAGGGGCGCCGCCACCGGCATGCCGCTGCCGGCCAGGACCAGGGTCTTGATGACGCCCGCGCCGGCAGCGGGCCCCCGGGGCGGCGGCGTCCCGGCCGGTAGCGTGGTGGGCGCGATCCAGGCCAGCGCCGCGCGCATGCCGGTCACCGACGATGCCATGACGACGTTGACCGCGGCGCCGGCCTTCGCCGCGCCGGCAATGGTGGTCAGCAGCGACGGCGCACTGGCAGCAGCGGACCCGTCGCTGGGCACGGCGATCACGAAGATGTCCAGGTCGGCGGCGGTGGCCGCCGGCTTGCCAAAGGCGACCAGCACGCTGTCACCCGCGGTCTTGTCGCCGGCGACCGCGAACCAGGGACCGGCGGTGAAGGCGGGGACGGGCACGGCGTGTTCGGGCCCGGCCTGACCGTTGAGCTCGATCGTCGCCCAGCGGATCATGGTGGCGCTGGTACCGTCGGCGCCCAGTAACACGAACCACTGCGCGACCCGATCGACCCGGGCCGTGGGCGACAACATCAGCGGGCTGGCGGCGATGGCGCTGTTCTCCTCCAGCTGGCAGTCAACCGAGGGAGTTTCGCTCTGGCACGCCGACGACGACGCGGCGACCATGGCCAGCAATGGTCGGAGCGCGCGCGCAATCACGCGGCCACGGCGCCGTGACACTTCTTGTATTTTTTACCGCTGCCGCAGGGACACGGATCGTTGCGGCCGACCTTGGGTTCGTTCCGGCGCACGGGGCGCCCCTCTGCCAGCGCGCCGCCGTCACCGGCGGACGCGGCGGCGCTGCCGCCGCCCGATTCGATGGTGCGACGGGCACGTCGGCTCTGCTGCGGAATTTCCGGCGTTTCTGCCTCGCGACGTAGCTGCATGTGAAACAGCTTTTCGCAGACGTTGCGTCCGATGATTCCCATCATCTCGCCGAAGATGACGAAGCCTTCCTTCTTGTATTCCTGCTTGGGATCCTTCTGGCCGTAGCCGCGCAGGCTGATCCCCTCGCGCAGGGCCTCCATCGCCTTGAGGTGATCGATCCAGCGCTGGTCGATCTCCTCCTGGTAGAAGTAGCGTGAGAAGTACAGGAACACCGGCAGGGAGAACTCGGCCTCCCTGGCCTCGATCACCTTCTCGACCTCGCTCCACAGCGATTCGGTGAGCGCGTCGCGTTCCAGGACCTTCTTGTTGAGGCTGGGCTCGAAGCCAAAGCGCTCCTTGACGGCGGTGGACAAAGCACCGAGGTCCCAGTCCTCGGCGTGCTCGCTCTCGGGAGCGAACTCCGCCAGCACCACCTGGATCATCTCTTCGGACAGGTCGAGCAGGCGTTCGCGTTGCTGGATCAGCGACGACGCGACCTCGCGCGCCAGCCGATCCAGCGCCGCGGTGCGGTCGCTGAGGACATCGGTCGCGTCCAGATAGGCGCCGTATTGCCGGTAGATGAGCGACCGCAGCGCCACCGGATCGGGCGGCGACGGGGCGGCGGGAGCAGGAGCAGAGGTAGCTCCATCGGCGACGACCGCCGGGGACGCCTGCGTGAGCGAGTCAACCATGCGCGCCAGCGTCGGCCGCACGACTCCGGCCAGCGAGTCCACCGTGTGGGGTCCCGACTCGGTCGGTACCGGCCCGTCGGCGGTGGTCTTGCCCAGCTTCTTGTCGGCGTCGCTGGGCTCGGGTGCGTACCGCCCCTCGAGGATCTGCCTTCGCAGCGCATAGATCGTCTTGCGCTGCTGGTTCATCACGTCGTCGTATTCGAGCAGGTTCTTGCGGATGTCGAAGTTGTGCCCCTCGACCTTCTTCTGCGCGTTTTCGATGGCACGATTGATGAGCGGGTGTTCGATGGGAACGTCCTCTTCCATCCCCAGCCGTTCCATCAAGCCGGTGATGCGCTCGGCGCCGAAGATGCGCATGAGGTCGTCTTCCAATGAGAGGAAGAACCGGCTGGACCCGGGATCCCCCTGCCGGCCGGCGCGGCCACGCAGCTGGTTGTCGATGCGGCGCGATTCGTGACGTTCGGTGCCGAGGATGTGCAGACCGCCCGCGGCCAGCACCTCCTGCTTCTCGGCGTCGCACTGGGGCTTGAACCTGGCGAACGCCTGCTGGAACTTCTCGGCGTCGATCTCGGCGCCCGGTTGACCGGCGGCCTCGGGGTCGACCTCGGCGCGCGCCATGAACTCGGCGTTGCCGCCCAGGATGATGTCGGTCCCGCGGCCCGCCATGTTGGTCGAGATGGTGATCGCCCCCTTGCGACCGGCCTGGGCCACGATGTGCGCCTCGCGTTCGTGTTGCTTGGCGTTGAGGACGCTGTGCGGGATGTTCTTCTTGCGCAGCAGCGACGCGACCACCTCGGACTTCTCGACGCTGACGGTGCCGACCAGCACCGGCTGCCCGCGCTTGTGGCAGTCCTCGAGCTCAGCCATGACGGCGCGGAATTTGCCGCGTTCGTTCTTGTAGACGACATCGTGGTGGTCCTTGCGGGCCATCGGCCGGTTGGGCGGCACGACGGTGACGTCCAGCTTGTAGATCTTGTGGAACTCCTCGGCCTCGGTGTCGGCGGTGCCGGTCATGCCGGCCAGCTTCTTGTAGAGGCGGAAGTAGTTCTGGTAGCTGATGGTGGCCAGGGTCTGGTTCTCTTCCTGAACCTCGACGCCTTCCTTGGCCTCGATGGCCTGGTGAAGGCCGTCCGACCAGCGGCGCCCGGGCATCTTGCGGCCGGTGAACTCGTCGACGATCAGGATCTTTCCCTCTTCGACCAGGTAGTTCACGTCGCGCTTGTAAAGGGTGTGCGCCCGCAGCGCCTGCGTGATGTGGTGCAACCACTCGATGTTCTGGGGATTGTAGAGATTGCCGACGCCCAGCCGCTGTTCAACGCGTTCGATGCCGCTGTCGGTCAGCATCGCCGAGTGCGCCTTCTCGTCGACGTTGTAGTCGATGTCCTTGCGCAGCCCGGGGATGATGCCGTTGACCTTCTGATAGAGGTCGGCTGACTGCTCGGCCGGGCCCGAGATGATGAGCGGCGTGCGCGCCTCGTCGATCAGGATCGAGTCGACCTCGTCGACGATCGCGAAGTTGAGGTCGCGCTGCACGTAACGTTCGATCGAGTCCTTCATGTTGTCGCGCAGGTAGTCGAACCCGAACTCGGAGTTGGTTCCGTACGCGATGTCGGTCCGGTAGCTGCGCTGCCGTTCGGCGTCGGTCAGGCCGTGGACCACGATGCCGACCGATAGCCCGAGGAACTTGTAGATGCGGCCCATCCATTCGGAGTCGCGGCGCGCCAGGTAGTCGTTGACCGTGATGAGGTGGACGCCCTTGCCCTCGAGAGCGTTGAGGTAGACCGGCAAGGTCGCCACCAGCGTCTTGCCCTCGCCGGTCTTCATCTCGGCGATGCCACCACGGTGCAGGACCATGCCGCCCATGAGCTGAACGTCGAAATGCCGCATCCCCAGCGTCCGGCGACCCGCCTCCCGGCAGACGGCGAAGGCCTCGGGCAGGACGCTCTCCAGCGGCTCCCCTTTTTCGACGCGACGGCGAAAGTCGCCGGTCATGGCCTGCAGCTCGGCGTCGGACTTGGCGGTCAGGCCCGCCTCCATCTCGCCAATGAGCGCGACCACCGGGCGCATGGCCTTGATAACACGCGCGTTTTTAGTGCCGAATATCTTCTTGGCGACATAGCTGATCATGGAAATGTCTCGACTTGGCTCAGGAAATTGACCTTATTGCGCCGACCGACCCCGTGCAAGGGGCACCCCACGGAAGACGAGACCGCCCCGCGACGGTGGTCACGTGGAGCGGGTATTGTGGCGCGGCCGCGGCCGGGCGACCAGCTGCACGACCGCGACGACGAAGTAGATGGCGGCGATGACGACCCCGTAGACCAGCACAGCCGGGAGTTGATTCAGGATAACCAGGACCAGCCAGGCCAGGACGAAGAAGTCGCGCTTGCCCAGGGCGACCAGCAAGTTGAAGCCGCTGCGGTCGTCCCGGCCGGCGAGCAGGGACTTGAAGTCGCGCCCGCGCGCCCACCACCACCGGATCTTGAGGACATCGCCCCCCTCCCCCTGCTTGACCAGCTCGCGGTAGGCGATGACCATGTAGACGAGCAGCATCGCGCAGCCCGCTGCCCCCAGCGCCAACCAGGTGCTGTCGGTCGAGCCCCCGGAGCGCCACAGGCCGACGGCGGTGGCGCCGATGAGCGCGATGTTCAGCAGATCGTCGACCACGGTGTCCAGCCATTCACCCCTCGCCGTCTGCTGCAAGCGCACGCGCGCCAGCTCGCCGTCACAGCCGTCGAGGATCGACTGTAGCTGGGCCAGCAAGAACCCGACCAGCACGGCCGTCTTTTCACCGGTCGCGATCAGCAGACAGCCGGCAAGCGCGATGAGCCCGCCCGCCATGGTGACCTGATTGGGGGTGACCGGAAGTTTGCACAGGAGGTATCGGGTGATACGGAAGGAGATCTTCTTGTTGATGTGGCGGGCGACGAACCCCAGATCGCCGCGTAGCAAATCGGCGAACACCGCGTCCTCGGCGCGACGGCGCGTGGCCTCGTCGACGACGCGATAGCCACCGTCCATGCGGCGAAAATGCACGCGCACGACGTCACCACGCAAGACGTCGGGGTTGCCCAGCTCGTCCTGCAGCGACGCTATCGCCGCGGGGACATCGCCGGCAAGCTGCCGCACGGTGGCATTCGCAGGCATGGGGTCGGGAAGGTCAACGGTACCGTCGGAGGCGACGATCACCTTGACGCCCGACATGCGTCCCAGCTGTTTGATCGACCGCTGCAGGACCGTGATGCCACCGACGTCCATCCTGGCGCCCTGGGCCTCGTCTCGCGTCACCTTCAAGAGGAAACGTTCTTGATCTGGGTTCGATTGCGACACGAACGCGCAGGCTACTCGACGGGAGCGATGCTGGCAAAGGCGGGTTGCGGCGACCTTACAAACCAATCGACCGCCGGGCCCTTGTCGGGTGCAGGCGTCACCACCAGCGCGTTGTGCGCCGACAAGCCCGCGCGTTCGCCGACGCGCCGCAAACGTTCCAGGCCAAATCCGTAGCCCGAATAGAGCGGCAAGGGGACCACCCCCTGCACGGTGAATCCGGCGGCACGGAACTCCGCCACCCAGCGCGCCGCGCCAAACCCGATCAGCTCGGCGACGTGGCCCGAATATTCACCGTGCACGGTGGGGAGGATCCCGCGCAGCACAACGCGCAGCGACGGACGCCAGCGCGCGTCGCTCCAGCGATCGGCGGACGTCTTCTGCAGGGTCGGGCCCGCCGGGGTGCTGCCCGCCAAACGGCGACGGCGGCGGCGGCCCATGACGGCGTCCAGGGCCAAGTCGACGCCGCCGATCAGGAGGTGGGGATAGTAGAACAGCAGCTGCAGCAGCTTCCAGACCCGGGACGGCATGATGTGCACCATCACCCCCGAAGGTCGCAAACAGCGCCGCATCTCGGCCAGGGCGTCGTGGCGATTGCGGATGTGTTCCAGCAGGCTGGACGAGAAGATGAAGTCGAACGCGTGATCGCGAAACGGCAAGCGGGTCGCGTCGCAAAGGAGCCGGCGGCTTAGCGTTTGGCCCTCGGCCAGGCGTGGACGATAAAGGTCGGTGGTCACCAGCGACCGACAGCGGTCCTGGAGCAGCGACGCGAGAAATCCATCACCGGCGCCGATCTCCAGCGCCGCCCCGAGGCCGCGCGGCGGGACCCCGGCGAACACGGCATCGAACTCGCGCCGGCGTTGCTTGCTGCGGGCGACCGGCCACGGCTCACGAATACGCATGGTTGTCCCCCGCCAGAAGCTGGCCCAGCGCTTGCGCCACCGGCGCCGGAAAGCGGGCGCCGTCGAGCCGGAGCGACCGAGGAGTCTTGGGATTGCCGTTGTCGATGACCGCGGCCGCGCGCGCGACCGGATCGACGGCGGCCTGATAGCGGGTCTGACCGGGGACATAGCGGGCCTCGATACGCCGCTGCACCTCTTGCGGCGACCGGCCGCGCGCGACATCGCGCGACAGGATGCGCCGGCTGGCCTCTTCGGCGCTGGTCTCGATGTAGATCACGGCGGCGCGGGCGGCGACGGTCGGGATGCGCAGGACGAAGACGCCCTCGACCACGGCGACGGTCGCGGCGCCATAGGAGATCTGCCGGCTGCCCGCCAGCCGCTCGCCGGCGGTGTCGTAGTACGGAATCTCGACGCCGTTGCCGCCGTCGAGAAAATCACGCAGACAGCGGTCCAGCAGCGGCAGGTCGTAGTATTCATCGTAGTAGAGGTCGGCCTCGCTCTTGTCGGCCCGTGACCAGTTAACCGGGCGGCGAAAGTCGTCGACCCGCAGCAGTACCGGCGGCACCGCATTCGCCGCCAGCACCGCGGTCAACGCGGCGGCGAACATCGACTTGCCACTGCCGTCGATGCCGTCGATTGCAACGACTTCGCGTGCGATCAATTCTCGAGCAGCGGACATCACCCTCCACTCCGTATGGGGGCGAGAGCGGGGGCGATCAAGGCGACCAGGGCGTCGTGACAGGCGCCATTGCTGGCGATGCTGCCCCCGTCATGGATCAGATCGTTCTGGTTGTAACGGAACGGCCGTCCGGAGCCGTCGGTGAAGGCGCCACCCGCCTCGCGCACGATCACCTCGGGCGCACAGGTGTCCCATTCCTGCTCGCCCGGGCTGAGGTTGATGACGCCGTCGAGAACGCCGCGCGCGAGCGCCATGTGCTTGACGGATGCGCCCATCACAGCAGCGCGGGCCTCGAGGTTTGCGGCGCGCAGACATTGCCCCAGACGATTGCTGGCGTTCAACCGACTGACCCCCATGCGAACGTCAGCCAGGTCCTGCACGGTCGAGACCGAGAGCCGCCGCCTGCCGATCTCGTCTTCGACAAACGCGCCCGAGCCGGCGGTGGCGAAGTACAGGGCCCCGGTGACGGGCTGCGCGACCACGCCCAGCACTGCCTCACCGCCCTCGGCCAGCCCGACGTGAACACAGAAATCACCGGTGCGCGCGACGAAGTCGCGCGTGCCGTCCAGCGGGTCGACGATCCAGACGCGTTTCTTTGTCAGCCGTATCAGATCGTCGGGTAGCTCCTCGCTGAGGACGCCGTCGTCGGGGAAGGCGGCGCGCAGAAGATCGACGATGGCGGTGCTGGCGTCGCGATCTGCCTGCGTCACGGGCGACTGATCGTCCTTGGTGTCGACTGCGATTCCGCCGGCGGCGTAGTGGCGCAGAATGATGTCCGCAGCCACGCGGGCCGCCTGCCGCGCCACCTCCAACTCCTCGGCGTACCGGATCAACGTTGCACGATATATCACCAGTTGGTGAGCACATCCAGGTAGCGCGGCGTGACCGCGCGCAGGGAATACGCCGCCTCGACGCGCAGGCGCCCACGCCGGCCGATCGCTTGCCGCGCGGCCGGATCTTGCACCAGGGAGACCAGCGTCTCTTCCCACGACCGGTCATCCGTGGGCAAGAACCCATCGACCCCGGACGTCACCACCTCGCCGTTGGCGCCCACCGGTGACGCGACCCCGGGGCGCCCCAGCGCCATGTACTGGATCAGCTTGTAGGCGCACTTGCCGCGTTCGATGGGACCGTCGGGCAGCGGCATCACACCGATGTCCAGTCGCGACAGATCCTCGACCTCGGTTTCGGGCCGCCAGCGGACAAATTCAGGACGCAGCGGCGCCAGCGACGGTGGCGGCGGACGATCGGAGATCACGACCAATCGCGCCCCCGTCCGCTCCAGCGCGCGCGCGATGCCGCCGGCCGCGTACCCGAGCTGGGCGTAGTTCGTGGACAGCCCCGTCCAGCCGATGACCACGTCGCGCCCTCGTGTGGCGCGCGGTGGCAGCTCGCGCCAGCGATCGGTGTCGACCACGGTGGGGATGATGGTGGTTTTTGCCGGCGCAGCCGCCGCGTCGGCCAGGTAGCGGCTGCCGGCGATCACGCGATCCGCCAGCGACACCAGCGCGCGAAACTTCCGCGGGGCGCCCACCCGTTCGAAGATGGCGTCGTCGAAGTCGAAGATCACGCGGCGACCGCGGGCGGCCCATCTCTCCAGCGCCACGATCGGCAGCTCCAGCATGGGACGCTGGAAGAAGATCACGTCGTCGGCGCGCAGATCGCGCATCTGGATCATCCGGCTCCACGCTGCGAAGGGCGCGTACAGCGGACGCAGCCGGTTCCACGGGGACGGCAGCCGCGTGTCGCCGTAGACGCTGGGCCGCGGGATGCGAACCGCGCAGGTCAAACCCGCCGCCTCCAGCGCGCCCGCGATCACCAGACCGCGCGCCCGCGCGGCCGGCACGGCCTCACCCTGGACGAAAAAGACCACCCTCATCGATCGCGTGACCCCGGCGGTTGGCGATTGCGACGGAAGAGCTTCTGCAAAAGCCGCAGCACGAATTGTCGCTCTTCTTCGCCGGGACGAAGCGCCAGCAGCGCCGCCGGGTAGACGACGACCGCGGCGGCGATGACCAGCACCACCCGCGGCAACGGCGGCAGCGGGATCTGGCGAATCAACACAGCCGCGCCGAACGCCAGCGCGGCGGCGCAGAGTGGCTTGGCCAGGGCGGGCCCGAACGGATGCACGTGTTCCAGCCGCCAGACCTGCCAGCACAATATTCCTTGCAGCGCGGTCACGCCGACCAGCGACGCGATGGCCGCGCCGGTCACGCCGTACCGGGGGACCAGCGCCAGCGCCAGCCCGAAGTTCAACGCCGCGGCGCCAAAGTTGTTCCAGAAGAACATCCCCGAGCGACCGCTCATCACCAGCACATACCCGTTCAAGCCGACCACGCCATTGACCAGATGCCCGATGACCAGCAGGGTCATGGCGTTCTGCCCCACGCGGTAGGCCGGCCCGTACAGCCACAACAGCTCGGGGCGCAGCGCCAGCAGCACGGCGGCGATGGGAGCAGCCGCCGACGTCACCCAGCGGGTCATGAGCTGCAGGTTGTAGCGAAGACGCTCGACGTCGCGCAGGCGCAGCGATTCGGCCATCATCGGGCCGGCCACGCTGTCGAACGCGTAGCGGATGCCGGCCACGGAGCGCCCCAGCTCCTCGGCGGCCGCAAAGACGGCCACGGTCGGCGCGCCGGCGAAGGCGGTCAGGATGAAGACGTTCGCGCGCTGAAGAATGGCGTTCATCAGCTCCGAGCCGCCGATCGGAAGGACGAAGCGGGAGAACCCACCGTGCGGGCGTTCGCGCAAGGACCGCCACAACCGCCCGCGGCCGATCACGGTCCGCGCGCCCACCACGGCCAGCACCAGCAGCGCCAGATACGTGAGCAGGTGCGCTGCCGCCAGCCCGGTCAAACTTCGTCCCAGCAGCCACGCGACCACGGTCGTGGCCAGCAGCAAGACCGGTTCGGCGACGCCGCGGATGAACAGGTTCACGCGCGTGACCTTGGCGCCCAGGGTCGCGGCCATCAGGACGATGACCAGCCCACCGGCCAGCAGCGCCGGCGCCATCACCGGCAGCAACCACAGGAAGGCGACGTTTCCCGAGATCCGCGCGATGCTGGGGGCAGCCAGCATCAGTCCCAGCGCCAGGAACGACAGGACGCCGCCGGCCAGGCGCAGCGCGCTGCCGATGGCCTGCTCTTCCTGCTGGGGTTCGTTGGCGGCGCGGTGCGCGGCGACGAAACGCAGCAGTCCCTTGTCAGCGCCGACCATCCCGGCGCGCATCAACACCTCACACAGGTCGGCCGACGCGCGGTAAAGCCCGTAGGCGGTCTGCCCGAACACGCGCGACACGAGGATGCGCTGCAAGGGCATCAGCCCCTGCCCGACCATGGCCGCGACTTGCGACAGGCCACTTCGTGCGGCGTGAGCGGCGTCGGCGTGCTTGGTCGAGATCGGTCCCGGCGTCGGGGTCGACACCGGCGCGGTCATGGCGGGCCTGCCCCCGGGTGCGTCGCGCGAACCGGCATCGGCGCGCCGCTGACATCGGCGCCGGCGGCGCGATTCAGCTGGTCGGCCTTCTCGGTCACCTCGCGCATGAAGGCCGCGCGCCCGTCAACCAGCTCGCGGTGCCAGATCTCCAGCACCAGCAGGTTCCACAGCCGTTCACCGTGGTCTTCACCGCGCCGGTGCCGCTCGATCAACGCCGCCACCGCGTCCGGTTCGAACAGCCCGCGCTGCTGCGCCTTCTGCGACAGCAGCAACTCGCGCGTCTGACCGTAGAGGCGGCCGCGGAACCACTTGTCGGTCGGCAGCGCAAAACCGCGTTTCTTGCGGTGGAGGATCTCGTCCGGGACCAGGTCGGCGAACGCGCGCTTGAGGATGTACTTCCCCTTTCCACGCCGCAGCTTCAGGGCGCCCGGCAGACCCGCACCCAGCTCGACGACGTGATGGTCGCAAAATGGCGCGCGCGCCTCCAGGCCGTGCGTCATGCTGGCGACGTCGACCTTGGTCAGGATGTCGTCGGGGAGGTAGGTCTCCACGTCCAGATCGCACAGGCGGCTGACGGTGTCCTGCGCGGCGCTGGCCGCGAGCTCTGCCGCGAAGACGGCCGCGGTGGCGTCGGCCGCGAACCGCGCCCGCAGCGCCGGCGTGTACAGCGCGCTCTTTTCGTCGGCGGAGAAATGACAGATGAACCGCAGATAACGTTCGGCCTCACCGCTTTGCAGGCGGTCGCCGTATTCGCGCAGCCAGCGCGCCCGCCCGCCGGGCACCGCGCCCAGCGCGCCCGCCACTGCCCGCAACAGCGGGCGCGGTAGTCGGCGCAGCAGATCAGCGACGTGGCTCCAGACGTAGCGCCGGTAGCCGCCGAAGGCCTCGTCACCCGCGTCGCCCGACAGCGCCACCGTCACGTGCTGGCGGGTCATCTCGCACAGGTAGCGGGTCGGCACCGCCGACGTGTCGGCGAACGGCTCGCCGTGGTGGCGGACGATACTGGGCAAGAGGCTCACCATGTCCGGATCAACGACCAGCTCGTGGTGTTCGGTGCGGTAGCGTTCGGCGATGAGCCGCGCATAGGGCAGTTCGCCATCCTGATTCTCGCCGTCGGTAAACCCGACAGAGAACGTCTTGACCGGCTGGCTGGATGCGCGCGCCATGCACGCCACCACGATCGACGAATCGATCCCCCCGGACAAAAACGCCCCCAGCGGCACGTCTGACATCAACCGCAGCCGCACCGCCTCCTCCACCGTCGCCCGCACCCGGCGCGCCGCCTCCTCCTCGTCGAGTTCGGCCAGCACCGGCGCGAACGACGCCCGGTAATAACGGCGCGGCGCCGGCTCCTGCCCGCAGCGAACCTCCAGCAGGTGCCCGGCCGGCAGCTTGTGGATCTCCTCGAAGATCGTGCGCGGGCTGGGGACATATTGCAGCGCCAGGTAGCTGTCCAGCGCCTGCGCCGAGACCGTCGCCCGTGTGCCCTCGTCGGCCAGCAGCGCGGCGATCTCCGACGCGAACACCAGCCCATCGGGGCGATAGCTGTAATAAAGGGGCTTCTCGCCGAACCGATCGCGCGCCAGCAGCAGCTTGCCCGCGCGCGCGTCCCACAGGGCGAAGGCGAACATTCCGCGCAGCAGCTCGGGGACCCGCGCCCCCACCTCCTCGTACAGGTGCACCACCACCTCGGAGTCGCTGTGGCTGCGAAAGACGTGCCCCTTGCCCTGCAGGTCGGCGCGCAGCTCCTGGTGATTGTAGATCTCGCCGTTGACGACCACGGCGATCTGGCCATCCTCGTTGAACATCGGCTGCCGCCCGGCCTCTGACAGATCGATGATCGCCAGGCGGCGGTGCGCCAGCGCCACCGGGCCGGCGCGAAAAAAGCCGGCGCCGTCAGGCCCGCGGTGAACCAGCGCGGCCGCCATGCGCTCGGCCAGACCGGGCCGCGGGGCATCCTCTGGCCGCCGGGCCAGGGCACCGGCGATTCCGCACATCAGGCCAGCCCCTTCTGCGCCAGGAGGCGGTCGTAAAGGCCCACCGTCTCGCTCAGGATTCGCTCGGGACCAAAGCGGTCGGCCACGTGCCTGCGCCCGCGCGCGCCCATCTCGCGGCGTCCGGCGACGGTCATGGACAACATCTTCTCCAGCGCCTCGGCCAGGGCGGCGTGGTCGAACGTCGGCACCTCGAAGCCGCTGACGCCGTCCAGCACCAGCGTGTCGATGTTCGCGGCGTGCGACACCACCGCCGGCAGGCCGCAGGCGTGCGCCTCCAGCACCGCGTTGGACAGCCCCTCCCACAGCGACGGCAGGACCAGCGCGTCGACCGCGTGATAGAGCGTGACCATGTCCTTGTTGGCCACCGGCCCCAGAAACGTGACATAGGGCGCGACACCGGCCAGCGCCAGCGCCGCCGGCAAGACCGAGGCATAAACGCGGTCGCGCGTGCGGCCGGCCAGCAGCACCTTGACCTTGGACGACAGCCGTCCCCGCCGCGCCAGCCGCCGCATCGCCATCGCCAGGCCGATCTGGTGCTTCTGCAGGCTCATCCGCCCCGGCATCAGCAGCACGATGTCGTCGTCGCCGAGGCCGTATTGCGCCCGCGCCGCCTGGCGCGCCGCCTCGGTCGGCGGGTGGAACTTGGTCAGGTCGATGAAGTTGTGCAGGATCTGGATCTTGTCGGGTTTGACACGCGCGCGGTGGATGAGCTCCCGCCGCACCCCCTCCGAGTTCGCCAGCACCCGATCGCTGGTCTTCGACAGGTGCCATTCGGTCGCCAGGTGGAACGGGCTGATGGCGCGACTGCGCACGGCGGTCAAGATGATCGGCACGCGGGCGCGCCGCGCCGCCAGCCGTGCCCAGAAGTTCGCCTTGTCACGATAGGAATGGATGATGTGCGGCCGTTCCTGCTCGAGCACCGCGACCAGACGCGCGAGCCCGCGCGGCCCCATGCGCCGCACGCCCAAGACGTGGCGCGGCTCGCCCGCCGGCAGGTACTCGCGGTAATGAACGACGTCCTCGTAGACACACAGCGCGGTCTCGAAGCGCGCCGGTAGCTTGGTCATCAGCTCGAGAATCTGGCGCTCCGCCCCGCCTTGCTGCAGATTGGGAATGAACAACAGGACCTTGTGGCGTGCGGGCAACATCGACGGCGAGCTCACCGTCTCACCATGTCCCCGCGCGCAAGGCCAGCTCCGCGCGCTCGCGCTCTTCCGGCAGGTCGACCTCCAGCCACCCGTGCCCGCTGATGTCGCGGGTCAGCGGCGGGCGTCCTGATTCGGCCAGCCGCGCCAGCACCCGTTCGACGTGGATGGCGCGCCCCTCCTCGCCGAGGGCGCGGTCCGCCGCGGCCCAGTAGCGCGCGGCGGCCGCGGCCGGCACCTTGGTCATGCCGACATAGCCACGATCGAAGGACGTCAGCGTCTTGGAGATCCGCCGCACCCGCCCCTGCCCGTCCAGCGCGACCTTCATGTCATCGTCGCCCAATGTCCGATCCTGATCGACGAAGGCAGTGACGTCGTCCGCCGCGGGGGCGACGACGGCGGCGATGGCCGGGCGGTAGATGTGATCCACGTTCATCAACAAGAAACCGGCGCCGCCCAGATGGGCGCGCGACGCAAACAGCGAGACCAGGTTCCCGTCCTTGAAGTCGGGGTTGCGAACCAGCGTGACCGGCAGCCGGCGCGTCGCCACCTCGGCGGCCACCAGCTCGTATCCAAAACCCGCCACCACGATGATGTCACCGCCGATGTCCCCGTCACCGCTCCCCCCACCGCCGCCGCGGCCGGCGCCCTGCACAGCCTGCGCGAACCGAACCGCGTACGCCAGCAACGGCTCGCCCGCCACCGCGATCAACGCCTTCGGCAGCCGCTCCGTCAGTGAGCCAAGCCGGCTGCCCAGTCCCGCCGCCAGCAGCACCACCGGCATGGCGGCCCTAGATGAACAGGTCGGGAAGCGCCGAGAAACGCCGGATCACCGGCGTGTGCGGAAACCGCAGCGTGAACCGCTCCGACGAAAAGGTGCCGGCCAGTCCGACGAAGGGAACACCCTCGCGCTCGGCGATCTCGCCGTCGTGGATCGAATCGCCCACGAACAACATCTCCTGTCGGTCGACGCCAAAGGTGCGCGACAGCATGTCCAGGTGCGGCTTGCCCTTGGCCAACCCGCCGCCGAATCCCAGCAGCAGGTCGAAGGCGAAGTCCGAGTTGCGGGCGAAATCGGCGACATTCTCGACGCCGTTGTTCGACGAGACCGCGATGCGCACGCCCCGGGCCTTGACCCGGTCCAGCGCGCGGCGGGTCTCGGCCGGCATTCGGATGGCGCTGCAACGGGCGGGCTTGCGCCGCTCGAAGGTCGCCGAGGCGGCCGGGTTGCGTGGGTCGCCCGGGAAGATCTCCTCCAGCTGCTTCACGAACGGAAGGCCGCAAGTGGCCAGGTATAGCTCGCGCGCCAGGATCCGGGGCGTGCCGAACACCTCCTCCATCACGTCAGTCGCCAGGTCGGCCAGGGTCGGCATGCTGTCGACCAGCGTCCCGTCCAGATCGCACAGCAACACGCGCGGCAGCGGCAAGAGGCCCGTCGAACGACGGACGACCGCCTCGCGAGCCAGCGACGGGGTAACGGCAGCAGGTAGGCCAGACATCTCGGTTGATTGCCAACAGCAACCCCCACGCCACCCGCGCCGTGGCCATAACCAATCGTATTTATTTATCTATTTACCAGCCGGTTCTGTCAGCTGTTAGATCTTCACCACCCCAGCCGGTAACTTTCCGACACCAACCCCCAATGTGGGTGGCGTTCCGGACTGTCTGGGGCCTACGCCCCGACGATGATGAAGTAGCGCCAGGTCTTGGATTCCAGGCCGTAGCCGGCATCAAAGCCCATCAGCGGGATGGCTACCGAGCGCAGGAAGAAGCGCAGCCCGCCCCCCACCGCCGTGTGCACGTCGCGTCTGGAGTCGAACCCCGCCTCGACCTGCGCCGGGAAGGTGCGCTGGTCGGGCGTGTCGCGAATGCGGTACAGCATGCCGGGATTGAACGGGTCGGTCGTGAACATATCCGGCAGACTGCGGAACCAGATCGCCGCGCCGTCGAAGAAGCCCAGGGCCCGGAAATCCGCCGACCCGACCGAGAACAGCGGAAAATGGTACTCGACCTTGGCCGCAAGCTGCGTGTCACCGCGAAACTGCTGGTAGAGATACCCGCGCAGGTCGGGGCCGCCGGCGGTGTTCTCATACCAGAAGGGCAAGTTGCTGCCCGCGGTCGCGACCGCCTGGTAGATGAAGTTGTGGCTCTTGAAGAACCGGATCCCCTGCTCAAAGCTGGCGCCCGCGCGCCAGAAGCTGAGATCGCTCTTGAACGCCGAACCGGCGACGTCCAGCGCCCCGCTGAGCGCGCTGCCGGTCATGACGGCAAACTCCCGCGCGCGAAAGTCGAACGTCAAGACGGCGCGCCCGATCCCCACCAGAGCGCCGGTCGCGGCCGCCTGCACCGGCATCTGGGTCACCGGATCGATCGAATCGCCGATGTTCACCCGCTCGAGGCGCCACGCCACCTGGGTCTTGATTCGCCGGAACCAGGCGATGCCGATCGCCGGTTCGAAGCCGTATGACGTCAGCTGCGTCTCGCGGAATGGGTTTGCCGGCGCAACCTCGTTGTTGTCGAACTCGGGGATCACCTGCTTCTTGGCCATGCCCTGGATCTGCCAGTAGATCCAGCTGCCCCACATCGCGGGATCGCGGTACACCAGGCTGACACCCGAATCGACCGTCGCCAGCCGCGCGCCCAGCAGAAACTGTTTCCCGCGCCCGAACAGGTTCCCGTGCACGAACACCAGGCCGATCGCCTTGTTGTTGGCCGACCAGGTCGCGGTCGGAACCGGCGCCCAGGGAAACTTGTCCTTGACCGCAATGTTCACCCGCACCCCGGCCCCGTGTTGCTCCCACCAGACGTTGGTGTCGGCGAACAGACCGGAGCTATTGATCCGCTCGCGCACCACCTCGAGGGTGTCGGTCTCCAGAACGTCGCCGATCTGGACCCCTGCCAGCGTGCGCACCGTGTCCTCCTGGGTCCGCTGGTTGTTCAGGACACGGACATCCGTGATCACCTCACCGACGGCCCAGGCGCGAGACGAGCCAAGCGCACAAAAACTTACAATGACGGCCAGAACTCGCGCGATGCTTCCTGATGAGTCCAAGCTAAAATACATCCTGTTAAGCATACCCGTTTGCGTGGCGATTCGTAAGCCGTCCTCCTTCGTTCGCTTCCCCGTCGTCGAAAATCCCTGGTAGCTTTGCCCGGCATGACCGCGCCCGCCCACAGCCGCATCGCCCGCTACCACGGATGGATCACGCGCCACCCAGTTCTGGTTCTGGTCCTGGCAGGGGTGCTGGGCGCCGGTGGCGCGTTCCTGGCCCAGCGGCTGCAGCTCAAGACCGCAATATCGGAGCTTCTTCCCAGCGACGATCCGGGCGTGATCGCGCTCACCAAAACTCAGCAGCGTATCGGCGACCTTTCGCTGTTGCTGATTGGCATTCGCTCGCCCGACCCGGCCGCCAACGTCCGCTACGCGAAGGCGCTGACTGAAAAACTGCACGCGTTGCCCCCCAAAGTAGTCGCGCTGGCGACCTACAACATCACCGATGTTCGCGCCTTCTTCGAACGCAACAAGTGGCTCTATGTCTCGGAGCCGGATCTGGAAGCCATCAGAGACAGGCTGCGCAGCGAGATCCAGCACCGCAAGAATCCGCTGTACGTGTCGCTGGGCGAGGAAGAGTCGCTGGACACGTTGCAGAAGCGCGTGGGCAGCGGCAGCAGCGGCAGCGGTCTGGACAAGCGGTTTCCCGACGGCCTGTTCAGCAGCAACAACGGTCAATACGTCTGGATCGCGGCTCTACCCCCGGGCGGGCTGTTCGTGGAACGCGCGGGCGAGGGACTGCTCAAGGCGGCGCAGGCGCTGATCGCCGCCGATCCGCCGACGCGTTACCACCCGCAGATGCGCGCCGAGTTCTCCGGGCCGGTGACAACCGCCATCGCGGCGCGCCAGGCGGTCGAGCGCGACATCTTGTGGGTGACCATCACCTGCCTGACCCTGGTCGGCCTGTCGATCGGCCTCTATTTCAAGCGGCTGCGCGCGATTCCGCTGACCGGCGTGCCGGCAATTCTGGGAACCATCGTGGCGTTCGCCGTCGCCGACATCGCCTTCGGTTACCTGAACTCGTCCACGGCGTTCCTGGGGTCGATCATCCTGGGCAACGGGATCAACTACGCCATCGTTCTGATGTCGCGGTACGAGGAGCACCGAGCCCGCGGGCAGAGCTCCGGTGACGCGCTCCGTTCGGCGCTGGCGGGTGTCTGGCGGGCCACGCTGGTGGCATCCATCGCCGCCTCGGCCGCTTACGCGTCGTTGATGGTGACCAGCTTCCGCGGTTTCTACCAGTTCGGTGTCATGGGGGCGGTGGGCTCGTTGTGCTCGTGGCTGGCCACCTTCACGGTCCTGCCGGCGATGTTGATCGTGCTGGATCGCAGGGGAAAAAACGGGCATGTGGCGCGCGCGCCCATCGAGATTCGTACCCTGGCGAAAATTTTGCGCGGTGCCCGGGTGCAGGTGCTGGTCGTGATGGGCCTGGTCACGGTCGCGTCGCTGTACGGATTGACCCACTTCCTGCGCGACCCGTTCGAATACGACTTCCGCAAGCTGAACGCCAAGATCAAGCAGTCAGACGAACTGAAGGAGTTCAACCACAGCTTCGATCAGATCTTCGGCCGCTGGCCCTCGCCGACCATCGTGCTGGCCGATTCGATCGACGAGGTCGAGACCATCCGCGCCACCATCCGCAAGCAGGACAAGGAGGCGCCGGGCAACGACGTCATCGGTCAGATCGCAACCATCTACGATCTTCTGCCCGGACCGCCGGACGCCCAGCGGCTCAAGCTGGAGCTGATCGCCCAGATCCGGAAGATGACGCACGATCCGGCGCTGGAGATTCTGAACGACAAAGATCGCAAACAGCTGGCGCAGGTTGATCCGCCGTCCGATCTACGGGTTCTGGGCGCGGCGGATCTGCCCCCGATCGCGCGACGCCCGTTCACGGAGGTTGACGGCACGGTCGGACGGGTGGTGCTGGTCTACCCACCCGAACAGGGGCTGTCGGTCTGGAGCGGCAAGGACCTGCTGCGCATCGCCAGCGTGCTGCAACGGCTGGTGCTCCCGAACGGCAAAGTGATGGAGACGTCGGGGTCGGCGGTGGTGTTCGGCGCGATGATCCGCTCGGTTCTTCATGACGGGCCGGTCGCCACCGTCGCGTCGCTGATCGCGGTGCTGATCATCGTCTCCTTCACCATCCGCCCGGCGCGCGCGGCGCTGCTGGCGCTGGGCACGCTGGCGCTGGGAGTGCTGTGGATGGTGGGCGCCGCCGGCGTGGTCGGGGTTCGGGTGACGTTCCTGAACTTCATCGCCTTACCCATTACGTTCGGCATCGGCGCCGAATACGCGCTGAACGTCGTCACGCGCTACCGGGAAGAGCGCAACATCCTCAAGGCCGTGACCTCGACCGGCGGCGCGGTCGCGCTGTGTTCGTGGACGACGATCCTCGGCTACGGCTCGCTGCTGGCGGCGCGCAACCAGGCGCTTCAGGGCTTCGGCGCGCTGGCCATCCTGGGCGAGGTCGCCTGTCTGGCTGCGGCCATCATCGCCATGCCCGCGTTCCTGCTGTGGCGGCGCGCGCAGCCGCTGGATTCAGATGAGGTCCGCGAGGAGTCGGGCCCGACTAAAAAAAACCTCGCATCTTGATCACGCCCAAGGTGGAGACGATCAAGAACAGGCCCATGGCGACCCAGACGATTCCGAAGGTCAGGTGACGTTTTCGTTCCTGGACGCGCGCGGGGGTGTCTGGCTCCAGCTCGCGGTCGGAGCGGCGGCGGCCCAGCGTCCAGGCGCGTAACGTCCCGAACACGACCAGCAGCGCGCCCAGCGCGTAAAAGAGGATCGGGGGGATGGTGATGTTCATGTTGCCTCTAGCTCGCGGTCTCGGTGGCCTTGAACTCGCGAATGACCGTCACCCGGATCTGCCCCGGGAAGGTCATCTCGGCCGAGATCTTCTTGGCCACCTCGGTCGACAGGTTGACCGCCGCCAGATCGTCGATCTGATCCTCCTGAACATAGATGCGCACCTCGCGACCGCCCTGCACGGCGAAGGCCTCCTCGATGCCGCGGAAGGTGCGCGTGATTCGCTGCAGATCCTCCAGGCGCCCGACGTAGTTGTCCTCCATCTGGCGGCGCGCGCCGGGCCTGGCCCCCGACATGGCGTCGGCCGCGGCCACCAGGTAGGCGTACGGCGTGTTGAAGGGCTCGTCGGTGTGGTGGGCGCCGATGGCGTTCGCTACCACCTCCGATTCACCCAGCCGTCGCGCGTAGTCGGCGCCGATGACGGCGTGTGATCCGTCCAGCTCGTGGGTCAGGGCCTTGCCGATGTCGTGCATCAGCGCCGCGCGCCGCGCGAGCTTGATGTCCAGGTTCAGCTCGTCGGCCATCATGCCGCACAGAAACGCGGCTTCGACAGCATGTTTCCACTGGTTTTGCGTGAAGCTGGTGCGATAGTTCAGCCGGCCCACCAGCCCGACGATCTCAGGGTGCGCGACCGGGATCTCGAGGTTCGCGAACGCGCGTTTTCCGAGGTCGGCGAGCTCCCGGTTCAACTGGCCGGCAATCTCGCGCGCCGCAATGTTGACCTTGCCTGGATCGCCGGCCACGCGCGGATCACGGCCGAGGCGACTGAGACAGCGTCGAGCGATCTCGCGCCCCACCCCGTCGAGCCCCTCCAGCCGGATCGAGTCGCGGCTCTCGGCCAGCGTCAGCTTGACCCCGGCGATCGCTTCGATGGCACGAAGGTTGGCCTCGTCGGGACCGATCAGCGTCTCGGCGGCCGGCCCCACCACCGGCAGCGGGACGGTTGCGAACAGGCGCTCGGTCAGGTAGTGGCCGGAAAAGCGGCCCACGGCGATCCCCATGATCCGCTTGGCGCTGCGGGCGTTGTCGTCGGGTATCTGGTCGGCGGACCTCAGCGTCTGCGCCGCGGCCAGGCGCGCGCCATCCACCTCGGCTTCGATCAACGTGGCGCGCAGCACAGGGGCCGTTTCGCCCGCGCGCTGTTCCAGCGCCGCCTGTGCGGCCCGGCCGAGCGCCGCGGCTTCGTCGCGCAAGGCGCGTATCTGGCGCTGTTTGTCTTCCGCCAGCTTGCGCGCGGCGTCCAGCTTGAGTCTTTCGGCGCCCAGCTCCACTCGCCGCGCGGCCAGCTCTTCTTCGCGACGCGCGATCCTTTGCTGTGACGTCGCCAGCTCGGCCTCGCGCACCTGGCAGAACGCCTCGAAGGCGCTGCCCTTGGCGTGCGCCTCGTCGCGGGCCAAAACCTCGGCCGTGCGGACAATCTCGGCCCGCTCCACCTTGGCCGCCTCGCCGATCGCCGTCGTCACCTGCCCGAGCCCCGCCCCCCACGCCTGGGCCCGTTGCCGCGCCACCATGCGGCCGAGGACGGCGCCCGCGAATACGACCGCAAGAGCGAGGACCAAGAAAGCGACCAAAGAGAGTGTCATGGTGCTTCTTCCAGTTCTACCCGCGCCGCGGACCGGCAGCCAGCAACCTAGGCTTGCCCGATGACCAACCCCAGGTGCTCACGCAACCCGAAGTATTCGTCGGAGATGGACCAGTTGATGAGGTCCTTGATCTTCTCCTTAGGGTCGACGCTGCCCACCGACACCGGTTCGGTCTGGACCAGGCGCGCCGAGACGTCGAAGTCGTTGCACACCAGGAACCCGGCGCGGGTCGCCGTCATGTCGACGGCGTTTGACCACTTGTGCAGGTCGGCCTCGCCCTTGGCCCCGACGAAGCGCTGCACCACGACGCCAAGTTGCTCCAGCATCTGCGGCGGCACCAGCTTCTTGAGCAGGTCGACGTATTGCGCCACCGGCTGCGCCACGTCGGGCCGCACCTCCAGCTTTGGGTTGACCAGCCGCAGCGCCGCCAGGAACACAACTTTGAGTTCCGCCACCGTCGGGACGACGGTCGGCCAGCGCACGAAGTGGTCAGGGCGCATCAGCGCCAGCTTCTTGCCGATGACGTACGCCAGCTCTTTTTCGGGCCGCCCCTGCAAGAGACTCGCGCCCACCACGAACGAGGGGATGAGGTGCGCCTTCTCGCGCGCGTTGGCCAGATCCAGCTCGCCGGGTGACTCGGGCCGCAGGTAAAGCTCCGGCTGCGGGACCCCCAGCACCTGGTTCACGTAGTTGAACACCTTGCTGAACAGCAGCTGGTCGGTGGCGATGTCCCGCCGGTCCTTGCGCTTGAGGCCCCAGTCCTTGTGTTCCTTGGCGCGCACGGCGGCGACCGCCTGGCTGACGGCGGCGAACACGTGCGACAGGTAGCGATCCTCGTCGGGGTGGTAGACGTTCTTCTGCCACAGCTCCTCGGTCAGGCGCGCGCGCGCGCGCACGAAGCCCTTGGGACGGTATTGCTCGTAGAACTGCGTCTCCTCGGGATCCGCCTTGCGCAGGAACACCAGCGCCGAGCTAACGCACCACGCGCGGTCGTACTGGCGCGTCTCAAGAAACAGCCGGCGCAGCGTCTTCATGTGCGCCGCCATCTGCCCGAAGTCCTGGGTCGCCTTCACCAGATAGCGGTACTCCTTCACCGCCTTGTCATAGCTGTCCGGCCCCGACATCTGGTACAGCTCAGCCAGGATCTGGTGGCGCGCCACCGCGTCGGGATCCAGCTGTACACAAACTTCGAATGCGGCGGTCGCTGCCTTGAAGTCCTTGAGGCGCGACCGGTAAATCTCGCCCAGCGCGTGCCACAGCGCCACCTGCGTCGGCTTCTTCTCGGGCGGCGGATCCTGCCCGATGCGCTTGATCATCTTGCGGTAGTTGCGCTCCTGGTTCCGCCAGTCCTTCTTGCCGGTCATGATCTTGTCGATCCGCTCGAACGCCTTCAGGTCGTCCGGATCGTGATCCAGCGCTTGGTTATATAGCTCGACCGCCTCATCGGTGGAGTGCAGCTCGTAGTTGGCGATGTTGCCGGCCGCCACCAGATAGCGCGCCTTGACCTTTTCGGTGTTCAGCTCCGCCAGCTTCATCAAGATCTCCATCGCCTTCTTCCATTGCTTGGTCTCGCTGAAGAGGTCGAGGAGGTTGTGCAGCAGCGTGTGATCGGTCGGCTTGTGGTTCAGTGCCTCTATGTGCGCGGCGATCGCCTTCTGCGGGTTATTGAGCTTTTCCTTGTAGATCTGGGCGATCTGCTCGGAGAGGTTGAACTTCTCGTCTCTGTCCGAAGACGGCGACGCCAGCAGCGCCCGTTTCTGCTTGATGACCTGCTCCCAGTCGCCGGCGTCCGAGTACAGATCAATTAAGGCGCCCAGCGTGGCCCGGTGCCCGGGCTGGATCTCCAGCGCCTTCTCGAACATGTTAACGGCCTTGGTGCGCTCGTTGAGCTTGAGCTTGATGCGCCCAAGACGATAGAAGATGTCGACGGTGTCGTCGTCCTTCTGCGCGTCGCGGTGATGAACCAGGATGGTCTGGTAGATGCGGAAGGCGTCGTCCCACTGCTCCAGCCGGTACAGCAGCGCCGCGCGGTCGATCAACGTCGCCAGGTAAGTTGAATCCAGGTCGTACGACTGTTTGTAGTATTTCAGTGCCTTGTCGTTGTCGCCCAGTCGATCGGCCGCCTTGGCCAGGCGGTGGTACAGCAACGTCAGCTCGCGGTTGGTCTTGCGGTCGCCCTTGCGCGCCAGCATCTCCAGGATCGGGACCAGCGGCGCCCACTCCTGACGCTTGAAGTAGAGCTCCGCCAAGGGTTCAGCCGCCTCGACGTGCTCGGGATCCAGCTGCAGGACGCGCGCGAACAGCGCCGCCGCCTGCGCCTCGTCGCCGAGCTTGTCCTGGAAGATCTTGCCGGCGTCGTGCAAGAGCCGCGTCTTCTCCAGCGGGTTCAAGGTGGCGGCCTCGGCGCGGACCATCAGCTGCGCCGCCTTCAGCCAGTCGCCGCGCCGCTTGTAGATGCCCAGCAGCGACAGCATCGACGGCACGTGCGACGGATCTTGCGACAGGCCCTCTACCAGGTACTCCTGCGCCGGCTCCGGGTCCTTGATCTGCTCGTCGTAAATCTTGCCCAGGCGATAGTTGAGGTCGACCTTCTGCTTGGCGTCGGTGGTCACGCGCAGCAGGCGCTTCATGACCTCGATGGCGCGGTCCCACTGGTCAGTCTCTTCGTACAGGCGCGCCACGCCCGCCAGGGCCTCGGCGTGCTCATTCTCGATGTTCAGGACCTCGCTGTAGGCCTCGATGGCGCGATCCAGATCGCGCAGGTCCTGCTCATAGACCCGCCCCATCTTGTTGTAGATCTCGATGCGCTCGTTGGGGTCCTTTGTGACCACGATATGCTTGCGGTAGGCCTCGGCCAGCGCCTCCCACTTGCGCTCCTGGCGATAGATCCGTTCCAGGTCGCGGTACGCCTTCTGGTTCTTGTCGTCGATGAGGAGGATCTTCTCCAGCACCTCGGCGGCGCGATCGGGCTTGGCGAACTGCTCCTCCCAGACCGTGGCCATGCGCTGGTAGATCTCGACCCGGTCTTCTTCCGGCGACGAGATCTCCAGCTGGTGCTCGAGGTTCTCGAGATAGGCCTCCATGCGCCCGGTCTTCTGGTAAAGGGTGTCCAGCGCCTTCAAGGCCGACAGGTTCTGCGGATCGACCGACAGCACCTCCTTGTAGGCGTCGACCGCGCGATCGTTGTCGCCCAGACGGTCCTCCCACAGCTCGCCGACCTGCAGCTTCAGCTTGACCGCCAGCTCCGTGTCGTCGACGACCTGCGACTTCTTGGCCAGCACGTCGACCAGCCGGTCCCAGGCCTGCGTCCGTCGGTACAGGCGCTCAAGCGCGCTGATGGCGTCGATGCAGCGTTCGTCCGCGTCCAGCGCGCGCTGATAGGCGAACATCGCCTGCGCGGTGTCACCGATCTGGGTCTCGTAGGTGTCGGCCAGCTGCAGCAGGATGTCGACGCGGGGAGCGGTCTCCTGTTCAACCTCGGCGTGCCGTGCCAGGGCCGAAACCAGATCCGTCCAGCGTTTCTGCTTGCGGAAGAAGTCCTCCAGCGCCTGCAGCGCGCCGACGTGGACCGGATCCAGCTGTACGGCCTGCTGCGCCGACGCGATCGCGTAGTCGACGTGCGCCAGCGCCGAATCGTACCAGCGGGCGATCTTCACCCACAGGTCGGCCGCCTGCTTGGGGTCGCTGATCCCCTGGACCACCTGCGTGTAGTCTGAGATGAGGTCGTTCCACTTGTCGGTGGCCGTCGCCAGCCGTTCCAGATCCTTGGCCACCCGATCGTTCGAGTAGTCCTCGCGGAACGCCGCCTGCAAGGTGACGAACGCGCTGTCGCGGTCGTTGAGCTGCTGCTCGTACACCTCCGCGACCTGGGTCAGGAGCAGGATTCGCGCCGGCGCGTCGGCCACGAACTCGGTCCGCGCCAGCAATAGGTCAATGAGCTTCACCCAGCTCTTGCGCTGGCGGTAGAGCTGCTCCAGCTCGCTGGAGGCGGTCTGATTGCCGGGATCAATCTGCAGGACCCGCTCGTAGACCTCGGCCGCCGAGCCGCCGTCGCCGATCTTGTCGGCCCACAGCGAGGCCGCCTGCATCAGGACGTCCACCTGTTCGGTCGGGTTGGCGGTGGCGCGCGCGCGGCGCTCCAGGATCTCGACGCACTCTTCCCAGCGCGCCTCCTGCATGAAGAGCTTTTCCAGCGCGGCCAGCGCGCGGAAGTCGTACGGGTCAATCTCCAGGACCTCGCGCCAGGCGTCGATCGAGTCCTGGGTGCGCATCAAGGTCTCGCCCTCGAGCTCGCCGAGCTGCGCGTACAGCTCCTTGAGATCGCCAGGCTCAACGCCGCTGCCGCCCAGCTGCCCGACCTGGATCAGCCGGCGCAGCGACTGCGACAGCTCCTCCCAGGCGCCGGCGGACTTGTAGTTGGCCGCGATCGCGCGCAGGGCGTCGACGTCCTGCGGATCCAGCTCCAGGACCTTCTGCCAGCTCTCGAGCGCGTTGCGCTCACGCCCCAGGCGCTCGCCCCAGATCCGACCCAGGCGCTTGTAGATCGGGATCTTGTCGGTGAGCTCCGGCGTCGCCGCCACCTGCTGGTCGAGGACCTCGGTCAGCTCCCGCCACTCGGACGCCGCCTCGTGCAGATCCGCCAGACCCGCCAGCGCGGTCGGATCCTGACCGCGCATCTCCAGCACGCGCCCCCACAGCTCGACCGCGCGGTCGCGCTGGCCCAGGGCCTCGGCCGCCAGCTTGGCCATGCACGAATAACATTCCGCGCGGGCGCCGTCGTCCTGCGCGATCTCCGCCAGCTTCTCGTACACACCGTAAAGCGCCGGCCAGTTCTCGGTCCTGAAGTACAGGCGCTCCAGCGCCTCAAGCGCGTCGCGCGAGCGACTCTCGTGCTCGAGGACTGCCAGGTAGCTGGTGATGGCACCGGCGCTGTCGTCCAGCGCCTCGGAGTACACGCGCCCGAGCCGCAGCTGCAGCGCGACCAGCTCGGCGACGTCATCGGTGATCGCGATGCGCTGCTTGAGGACCGTCGACAGGTTCTCGTACATCCCCTGGGTCTCGTAGATGCGATCCAGCGATGCCAGCGCGGTCGGATCGTTCTCGTTCTCGGATAGCACCTGCACCAGGGCGTGTTCGGCCCGCTCGAGATCGCCGAGGTCCATCTCGAAGGAGGCCGCCAGGCGCAGCAAGACGTCGCGACGAACCCGCGGCTCGGTCGGGACGTCGCGATCCGACGACGCCGCCTCCGACATCGTGGCCACATAAGCGTCCCACTGATGCGTCGATCGCACCAGCCGCAACAGCTCGTTCAGCCCATGTTCGGACGACGGGTCTTCCTTGACCGCCTTCGACCACCACTCGAACGCCGCGACCTGATCGACCAGCTTTTGCTCGGCGATCTCGCCCAGCCGGCGCAGCAACACCTGCCGCTCGTCGATGGCGGTGATGCGCCCGAGCTGCACCTCGTAGATCTGGTGCAGCTTTTCCCACTCCTCGCCGACGCGATACAGAGGCTCCAGCACCTCGGCGATCTCGAATTGCAAGGTGCCGCCCATGAACATGCGCTCCAGGGCCGCCCGCGTCTCGCCGTGGGTCGGCTCCGCCACCAGGATGTCGCGGTAGGCCTCGATCGCCTTCGGCAGGTCGCTGAGCGCCAGCTCGTAGATCTGCGCCAGTCGATACGTCAGGTCGATGCGGTCGCGATCGCTGAGCGCGATCCGGATCTCGCGCCGCACCACATCGGCCAGCTCCTCCCACTGGTGCGCCCGGCTATAAAGCCGATCCAGCGCCACCAGCGCGTCCTTGTTCTCGGGCTCCGACTCGATGACCCGCCGGTAGGTGTGGATCGCGTCGTCGGTCTGGCCGGTCTCCTCCTCGTACACCTGCGCCAGCCGCAGCCGCATCTCGATCTGGCGGCGCGGGTCTTCGATCTTCTCCAGCTCCGAGGCGTACAGCGCGGCCAGCTTGGGCCAGTGCCCGGTCTCGGCCGCCAGCCGCTGCAGGTGGGCAATGACGTCCTGATTCGACGGATCGACGTGCAGGGCGCGCCCGTAGGCCTCGAACGCCGCGTTCTGGTGCGACAGGCGTCGCTCCTCGAGCTCCGCGATCCGGCACAGCAGCTCGACCCGGCGCAGGGCCTCCTCGCTGTTGGCCTGCATCACCTCATACACGGCGATGACCCGATCCCACTCCCCGGCCGCCTCGTAGATCGGCTCCAGCACCGCCGCCGCCAGCACCGGCTCGTCGCGCCCGGCCATCAGCGTCTCCAGCGCGCGCAGCGTCGGCTCGTGCACCGGATCAACCGCCAGCACCTGGCGGTACGCCTCCACCGCCCGGGTCAGGTCCTTGAGGTGCTCACGCCACAGCTCGCCGATGCGGTAGCGCAGCGAGACCACCTCGGCGCCCGACGGCGCCAGCTCGGTCTGCCGCTCCAGCACCGCCAGGAGGTCGTACCAGCGCTCCGTGTGCAGGTACAACCGATCCAGCGCCTGGGCGGCGTCGAAGTCGTCTGGATCCAGGTCCATGATCGACGTGTAGGTCTCGATCGCCCGCTCGGGATCGTGCAGCTCGCGGTCGTAGACCTGCCCCAGCACGAACAGCATCTGCTTCTTCTCGGCCGGGTTCTGCGCCAGCTCCGCCTTCTTGCCATAGATGTGTTTCAGCTCGTCCCAGCGGCTGAGGCGGATGTAGAGCCGTTCCAGGTTGTCCAGCGCGACACCGTCGGTCTCGTCGATGGTCAGCACCGTCCGGAAGACCTCGATGGCCTTCTCCAGATCCTCCAGCACCTCTTCGTAAAGCTGGGCCGCCTTGTAGTACAGCTCGCGTTTCTGTTCGGGGCCGTCGACGATGTCCGCCTTGCGCAGCAGCAGCACCACCAGGCTGGCGTAGTCGCCCCGGCGCAGGTACAGCTGCTCCAGCGCGTTCGCCGCCGTCAGATCGCGCGGCAACACCTCCAGCGCCGCCGCATACGCCGCCGCCGCCTGCTGGTCCTGCCCGAGGTCGGTCTCGCACAGACGCGCGATCTTGTGATAGAGCGCGTTCTTGAGCGTGCGGTCGTTGACCGACGACACCATCCGTTCGTAGAGAGCCACCAGATCGTCCAGCCGCCGCAGCGACCGCGCCAGCCGTTCAATCGTGGTCTGGATGTCGATGTTCTGCGGATCTTCCTTGAGCGCCCGCGCCAGCGCATCGTACGCGTGCCCGGGGTCGTCCAGGCCGACCTCGTAACCGTCGGCGATCTGCTTGTAGAGCGCGATTTTCTGCTCCGGCTCGACCGCGTGCCGCGCCTCGATCTCGTACACCTCGATGAGGCGCGGCCAGTCGCCGCGGATCTTGTAGATCGGTTCCAGCAGCTCGGCGATGTCGAGCTCGTGCTCAGGGTCCGGGAGGATCCGCTCCAGCGCGATCAACGTCTCCGGGTGCTCGGGCTCTAGCACCAGGATGCGGCGGTAGGTGTCGACCGCGGCACCCACCTGGCCGAGTCGCTGCTCGCGCAAGGTCCCGAGCCGCCCCAGGAGCGCGATGGTCTCCTGCGGATCGGTGGCCAGCTCGAGCTGGCGCTGCAGGTTGTCACCGAGATCGGCGAAGCTGCTCTTCTGCAAGTAAAGCCGGTCCAGCGCGCGCAACGCCTGGACGCTGTCCGGGTTGTCGCCCAGCACCACGTTCCAGGCCGCGATCGCCTGGTCGGCGTTGCCCAGCATCTCTTCCCAGACCGTCGCGACGCGCGTGCGGATCTGCTCGCGCTCCTCGGCGTCGGTGACCAGCTGCGCCTTCCTGGTCAGCGTGTCGATCAGATCGGGCCAGCGTTCGGTGCGCGTGTAGAGCCGCTCCAGCGCGACCAGCGCCGACGCGTCCTGCGGCTGAATGGTCTGCGCCTTGCGAAAATACTCGACCGCCTTCTCCGACTCGTCCAGCTTCTCGTCGTACGCGACTGCGACGACCAGTAACAGCTCGCGCTCCAGCGCGGGCGGCAGCTTCTTCTTGACGGCCAGCGCCGTCTCGTACAGCGCGACCAGCTGCGCCCAGTTGTCGAGGATACTGGCCAGGTTCTCCAGCGCCTCGCGCGCCGGCGCCGACTGCGGATCCTCGCTGAACGCCTTTGCGTAGGCGTCCCACGCCAGCTCAGGGTTGCCCAGCTTGCCTTCGAGGGATCCGACGCGCAGAAGCAGCGCCACGCGCTTGCCAGTGTTCTTCTCCTGGTTGAGACGGATCCGTTGCACCTCCACAAGGCGTGCGATCTCCTCGGTGTGCTCGTACAGCGGTTCCAGCACCTCCACCGCCGCCATCTGCAGCGCGGGATTGCTGAGATAGGCCTGCAGCGCCGTCTTGGCCGCGGCGTGCGTCGGCTCCAGCGCCAGCGTGTCCCTGTAGGACTCGACGGCGCCCGCCGCGTCGTCCAGATACTGCTCCTGCAGGGCGCCGCGCCGGAACTTCAGCTCGGCGATCGCCGACATGTCCGTCGTCAGATCGATCTCGGTCAACAGGGTCGCCGCCAGCTCCTTCCAGCGCCCCAGCCCCTGATAGAGGCGATCCAGAGCCGACAGCGCCTGCAGCTCGGTGGGATCCTGTTTCAGGATCGCCTGATAGATCTCGATCGCCTTCTCCGGCTGTCGGATCTCCTCTTCGTAGAGGCTGGCCAGCTTGAACCGGATCTCCAGCGCCTCCGCCTTCGACTTGGCCAGCTCCAGCTTCTTGTCGTAGATCGCCAACAGATCGGGGAACCGATCGGTGATGATGTACAGGCGCTCCAGGGCGCCGACGGCCTGCGGATCCTTGGGCGCGATCTCCAGGATGGTCTGGTTGCGCGCGATCGCGTTCTCCGCGTCGCCCATCTCTTTTTCGTACGCCCAGGCCAGCGTGGACAGGACCGCCAGCGTCGCGTCCTGATCCTTGATGCCGGGCAGCGCCGCCTCGTACGCAGCGACCAGCTGCGTCCACCCGTTGCACTCGCCCGCCAGGCGGCGCGAGGTCTCGCGCGACCATTCGCCGGTGGGATTTTCGCCGAAGGCCTGCAGCGTGATCCACAGCGCGTTCGGCTTGTCGCCGGCCGACGTTTCTAGCAACTGCTGCAGCCGCCGCATCCGCTCCTGCCGCTCGTCGAAGTCGGTGGTGTGATTCAGCTGCACCATCAGCGCGTCGGCCAGGCGACGCATGTCCTTGGCCTTCTCGTACAGCGGTATCAGCGCCGCGGCGGCCGCCAGGTTCTGGTTGTCCAGCGACAGCGCCTTCTCGAACGCCTTCTGCGCGCGATCCGCCTTGTTCAGGCGATCGCGATACAGCTCACCGATCTTGTTCCACAGACCGACCCGCCCCGCGTCGTCCTCGGATTCGGACTGCCGCTCGAGGACGCGCACCAGCTCGTCCCACTTGCCCTGGGCGGCGTAAAAGCCTTCCAGCGCGTTCCAGTCTTTCTGCTGCAGGTACAGCTTCTTCAGCGCATCCTGCGCGCGCCGGTTCTCCGGCTCGGTCGCCAGCAGCGCCTTCCAGGCCACCACCGCCCGCTCGGTGTCCTGCACCTTCTCTGTGTAAAGGACGCCCATCTTGACCAGGATGGCCGCCTTCTTGGCGGCGTCCTCCGCGACCACGACCTGCCGTTCCAGCACGCCACCCAGATCGCTCCAGGATTTTTCGCGCTCGTAGAGCTTCTCCAGCTCACCCAGCGCCTCGACGTTGTCGGCGTCCTCGCTCAACACCTGGCGCCAGAGATCGATCGAGATCGCCGACTTCTTCACCTTCTCGGAGGCCAGCTTGGCGACCTCGATGCGCCGCGCTTTCCGTTCGCCGGCGTCGCGCAGCTTCGCGATCTCGCGCTGATGGACCGCCAGCAACTTCTCCCAGTCGCGGCGCTTCTCGTACATCTGCTTGAGGAAGCCCAGCGCCTCGTGATTGTCGGGATCCAGCTCCAGGATGGTCTCGAACGCCTTGATGGCCTCGGCCTGGTTGGAGAACTTCTCGAGGAACAGGTTGGCGACGCGCAGGTGCAGCGCGATCTTGTCCGCCGGTTCGGTCACCACCGCGGCCTTCTTGCGCAAGAGCGAGATCAGATCCGGCCAGCGCTTCATCGCCTCGTACTGGCTGGCCAGCGCGTCGGCAGCGTCGAAGTTGGTCGGCTGGATGTTGAGGATCTGGTTGAACGCGTTGATAACCATCACGTCCAGCTTCAGCCGGTCGCGATAGACCTCCACCATCTCCATCAGCACCGGGATCTTTTCCTCGGGGCTGGCCCAGTTGGCCTTGTCCACGGCGTCCTTCATGATCTCGATGAAGGCGTTCCAGCGCTCGGCCTTCTTGTACACGCGCGCCAGCTCACGTCGCGGCGCCCAGGCGGACGGTGCGGCGGCGACCACCTTTTTCCAGGCGTCGATGCCCTTGTCGACCGACAGTTTCTCGGCGTCCAGCGCCGCGATGGCCTGGTTCAGGATCTCGGGCGGGAAATCCTCGTCGTTGCTCCCGTTGGTGGAACCGTTGCCGCCAGTACCGGTGCCGGTGGCGTCCTCGTCGCCAGCATCTTTCTTGCGCTTCTGGGCTTGGCCTTGGCCCTTACCCTGGCCCTGCTTCGGCTGCTGATCCACTGAGCTCCTCCAGATTCGGGCGACGGTCGCCCGGAGAGCCTGACCAAAACTGCCCGGCCCCTCTCCGTCGCCCGGTTCTAACTGCGCGAAAACGAGTAGAAAATCGGGAGAGTTTTATAGCACGCCGTGCCCAGGCAAAAAACATGAAAGCGACCAAGCGCGGGCGCCTGCCGCTCTTGGTCGCTTGCTTTTTACCCGAAGATGCCGCCCGGGACTCACCAGCGGCCTTCGCTACGTGAGTGCTACGTGAGTGTATGTGGTGGCAGGTGCTACGGACCGGACAGCGCGTACAGCTTGTCGTTGGCCGCCTTGACGTAGTTTCCATCGGCAGACTTGGCGCCGGTGGTCACGAACTTCTGCAGATAGTTCCGCGCCTTCTCTTTCTGGTCGTTCCCGCGCGATTCCTCGAACCAGTCGGCGTAGGCCATGCCGGCGTTGTAGAGGGCGTCGTATAGATCCGAATCCAGGTCGATCGCCTTCTTGAATTCGGTGGTCGCCTGTTCGTATTGCTTGAGGTTCTTCAGCGCCAGGCCGTAGCCGTTGTGGCACTCGCCGTCGTCCTCTTTCGCGGTCACGCAGCCCTGAAACACCTGGGCGGCTTCCTTGTTGAAGTCGTAGTCCAGGTAAAGGTAGCCGAGCGCGACGTACGATTTCGAGAAGCGCGGGTTGGCCTCGATGGCGTGGCGGAGGGCGTCGTCCGCCTCCTTGGGGCGATCCAGCATCTTGTAGACCAGCCCCAGACGCCACCAGGCCTTGAACAACTTCGGATCGGCCTTGGTCGCCGCGATCAGGGCCTTCTCCGCCTGGTCGACCTTCTTGGCCTCGAGATAGGCCTCGCCGAGATCGTAGTTGTAGTTGCCGCTATTGGGCGCGCGCTGGACGGCGGCCTCGAAGGCCTCCGCCGCCTTATCCCATTTGCGCTGCTTCTGGTAGACCTTGCCCAGGTTGTAGTGGGCCATCTCGTACGAGGGGTCGACCTGGATCGACTGTTTCAGCTCCTTCTCGGCCGTGTCGTAGAGGTTGTTCTTGAAGGCCTCCGCCCCGCGGTTGGCAAGCTCGATGGCCTTGATCCGTTCCTGACTGCAGACGAACCCTTCGCAGGCTGGCAGGACCAGGCCCAGCGTCAAGACGATCATCTGCGGCGTCAGCAGCGCGCGAACACTTGGTCGGGTCATTTTCACTCTCCGGCGCCCGCGGGCGTGAGGACGAACGGGTAAGAGACGATGACGATACCGCCGCCGAGGGGCTTCGGGAACTCCCAGCGCCGAACCGCCTGCACCGTGCAGTTTTCGACGCGGGCGTTGCCCATCGTCGAGTTCTGAAGGACCGACGCGATGACCTGCCCCGACGCCGCGATGGTGAATTGCACCATGATGCGGCCGCCGAGATCGGGCTTCTTGGTCAGCTCTTGCTCGTAGCAGTACTTCACCTCGTTGATGTGGCGGCGAATGATGCGGCGGATGATCTCCTTGTCGAGAGACCCGCGCACGTTCGCCTGGCCGGGGATGACGTCGGGAGCCCTGGCGCGCCGGCCACCGAGGCCGCCGGCGCCGCGGCCGTAGCCGGAGCCGTTGCCGCCGCCGCCGCCCTTGCCGATGGTGCCGAGGTTGCCAAGGCCGATCGTCCCTTCGCCGGTGCCACCGCCGCCCGACCCGGTGCCGACCAGACCAAGGCCGCCGACGCCGTAAGCCTCGCCGATCTGGTTACCGATCAAGCCGCCCAGAACGTCCTCCGCGTCCATGCCGAGAGCGGTGTCGCGGCCGAAGATGGAGGCGATGTGCGAACCCTCGGACTGCTTGAGGACGCCGAGGATACCGGCGTTCTTGGCCTGTTCTTCAGCCAGCTTCTTGGCCAGGTGCGGATCGGGGTTGTCCTTCGGGCCCTTGAGCCCGTACAGGCCCTCCTTGTTCTTGGAGGTCTTCTTGCCCATCTTGCCTTCTTCGCCCTTGTGGCGCTTGCCCTTGCCGCCCTGCTCCTCGGGGCCCTTCTTCTTCAGCCACTCGGGGATCTCTTCCTCTTTCTCCTCGGGCGGCTTGATCAGGAACTTCACGAAGCGGTTGTCCGAGTTGAAGAGATCCAGCGACAGCGACTTCGGATCGGGCGGGACCGAGAAGATCATCAGCAAGAACAGCGCGAGGGCCAGCGCCGAGCCCGCGGTATAGACCTGCTCGTCCCAGCGCCAGGTGAGAAACGGCGTTTCCAGCGTACGCGGGCGGGCGGTCGCCGAAATGAGGAAGGTGGTGTCGCCGCAGTCGAGGCGGGCGCGCCCTCCCGGCGGCAGCGAAAAGCTCGAGCCGCGTTGCTGGATGAACTGCTGCAGGGGGATCAGCTGGTTGTCGACGTAGACCTCGCCGGACATGCGCGGCGTGACGTTGACGACGTAGTCAATCCCGGTCGCCGCCACCAGAGGGTGGGAAGGCGACGGCACGTAGTCGGGCGAAACCGGCGCATCGATGTCGGCGTCGGAGCCGATGATGAAGTTTGGGCTGGTCTTGCCGCGCCGCTTGAGGCCCATGTAGCACAGCGCCAGGCTGGCGGCGATGCCGCCAAACACGACCAGATCGCCGCCCAGGCTGCGCGGCTGCCAGGGGAAGTTCTTGGCCTCCTTGCCTGCGTTGGTCCATTTTTCGAATTCGGCCTTCTCCTTGCCGACGCTGATCGCGGTGGCCACGAACACCAGGATCGAGATGGCAGCCAGCGCAAGGCCACCGTAAAGCATCCCGGTCCCCTGGCTGTGCGTGCTCTTTCCCTGCGGGTTGAACAGGTGGCGCGTGCCGATCACGACGTCGCGGTAGATGGTCTGGACCTCGATGGCGCTGGAGCCGTCGTGCACCTCGACCTCGGCGGCGGCCGGGTTCACACCCCCGGCGGCCAGCGACGTGTGTTGAGGTGCCGCGTAGCTTTGCTGGGGCGGCGGCGCCGCGAAACCGGTGGGTGGAGGTGGAGGCACGTACCCGGCGGCCGGGCGCCCGGCGCGCGGGGCCGGCGCGGCCGTGTCGGCGTACTGCGCGGCCAGGAAGGTGATGACCACGCGGCTCTCGCCGAACATGATCTCGTCCCCCGACTGCAGCTTGGCCTTGTTGACGCGTTCACCGTTGACCAGCGTCCCGCGGGTCGAGCCGAGGTCGATGATGTGGATCTCGTCGGGCCCCGTCACCTCGATGACGGCGTGCATGCGCGAGACGGTCTCGTCGTCGATCCGCAAGTGGGAAGACGCGAGCTTCCCGACCTTGATTACGTCCTGGGTCAGGACCTCTTCGCGGATCAGCTCGTCCCCTTTATAGATCTCGAACTTGAGGGGGACCTTCGCGTCGGCCATGGGTGCTCTCCTGTTCTGTTTCGGCGGGCTAGACGTCTTCCAGCGACTTCAACATCTCGGGGATGAAGTCCTTCCGGATCTCGATGAGGCTGGAGTGGTCGGTCTTCTTCAGCGAATTGACCAGCTCGCCGTCGGGACGCTGCAGGTCACCTTCGACCATGTCGTCCTCGAAGTCGTAGACGGTCTTCGCCTTGTACGTGGTGTTTTCGTCACCCCCGCCCGGCTTGGCCTGGGCAAAGGCGGTGGTGGACATTCCCAAAGTACCGAGCAGGGCGCCGAGAAGAGCAGTTGCCTTGAACACGTTCATGATTCGATCTCCTTCGACTGCTGTTCGGGGGAGCGTCGCCACCCGCTTTCAGACAGCTGACGTTCCCCCAGGTTCCGAAATATTTCGCGGGCCGATGATTTTTTCGAGACCGGCAGTCTAGAGCAATAACCTGCAGTTAGCGCCGAGACCTACTTCTTGCCCTTCTTCTTGCCTTCGGGCTTGCCCTCGGTTCCCGGGATGGGTGGGGCGGGGACGGCGCCGGGTTCGGTGGCAGCCGGGGCGCCGATGGTGGCCCCGCCAGCGGCGGCAGGGGCGGCAGGCGCTGCGGCGGCGCCGGCTTTGGCGGCCTCCGCGTCCTGCTTCTTCATCTGCTCCTCCATAAGCTTTTGCTGCTCCTCGGCCTTCTTCTGCATCTCCTCGGCCTCGGCCTGCAGCTTGGCGGCCTCGGCGAGGGCCACGTAGATTTCGTCGATGTCTTTGATGCGCTTCTCGGCCTGCTTGCGCAGACCGTCGGGCGTGGCGCCGCTGGCCTTGCCCAGAAACTGTCGGTAGTAGTCCTGCGCCTTTTGCAGGGCGGGCTTCTGGCCGTCCTTGTACTCCTGGTACAGCAAGC
>DASRQT010000227.1:0-6883 GCA_035696485.1 Polyangia bacterium
CACCGCCGTCAGCGAATCCGCGTCCTGCTTGATGCCGGGGTAGTTGGTGGTGCCGTTCATGTTCTGTTCCGGCACGCCCTCTTTCCAGTAGGCGATCTCCTGCGCGGTGAGCGGGATCGTGACCTTGCCCGCGGCGCCCGGCGTCACCGACGGGTTGAACAGGAGCTTCTGCGCGGCGTTGAGCTCGAACCCGTGATCATCCACCGCCGACTTCGGTAGGCGCCGGCGCGCCAGGAACGACGGATCAACCTTTTTGAGAATCCGGGCGAACAGCTCGGCCTCGTCCGCCGTCTCCAGCACCTGCGGCAGGGCCACGCCGTCCACCGACTCGGGGAAGGCCTTGTACACCTGATCGACGGAGTACATGCGATCCAGCTCGGACCCCTCAAGACCCGCGCCGTAATGAAAGCAAGTATGCTTGTCGCGCGTGATGCCCTTGAAGGCGACGCCATTGCGAATGCCCGACGAGATCTTCTTCTGCAAGTAGTTGTGCAGCGACGCCGGCGTCGGGAACGCCGAGGTCATCTTCTCGACGCCGGTCGGAAACTGCTTGGTCGGGTCCCGCGTCCACATCGGCAGCTGCCCCGGTCCCGGGGTGACGGTCGCGCCCGGCGAGCGGTTGCGGTTGGCGGCGTTGTGGTAGTGAATCGCGCCCGGGGTCAGCTCGCACAGCGGAACGAAGGCGATGTTGTTGATGTGCGGCTCCAGCGCCTTCGACTGCGGCGTCAGGTAGACGCCATTGCTGGTCTTGGTGAGGTCACCCTGCTGAAAGAAGAACGATACTTTCTTGCCGGTCTCACCCTTGATGAGATTCGCGTTGGTGGCCAGACCCGGCGCCAGCGCCACCTGAATCCAGTAGTTCTGGTCGCGGCTGTTGTGCTCGTAGAAGTAGGTCGGCGCGTTGTCTTCCGCCGCCGCAGCGTAAGCCGTTCCCATCAAGAGGTCATTGACGCCGTAGCGAAGCGCCAGCGGAATGCCCGGAGCGAACAGCGCCGCGCCGAGCTGCTTGAGAAACCGCCGCCGCGCGGCCGGGGGCAGATCGGAAAGCCCGGACGTGCTCTTGCTCTTGTTGATGCTTCCCATTACTAACCTCCGGCAGCGGCGATGACCGAACGGACAACCGAGGGGTCGGTAAACAGCCCCATGACGATTTCTTGCAAAGTGGGATTCGGGGTCTTGGTGCGAATCCGTTCGCCCAATCCCGGGAACATGTTCAAGTCGTAGGAGATCGCCTGGTCCGGCACGCCCAAGAAGTAGTCGAGGTATCTCTTGGCGGCGCACTCGATGAAGGTCGGGCTGTCGACCATGATGCGCGCGGCCTCGGCCAGGTTCTTAGCCGGCTTGCCGAACATCTGGATCCCCTCCAGCCCCGCGCGCTCGGGATCTTTGAGGTGCGACGCCATCAGGCCGTTCAGCGAACGTCCCAATTCGCCCACAGGATCCTGAATCCCGGTGGCCGCCGCCTGCCAGAGGCCCGTGCCGTCGAACTTGACGAAGAACTGAGCGTGAACGCTGAACTGGCCGTGGCAGATGTAGCAGCCGAAGCCGTTATTCGCGAGGGTGGCGCCCCTGGGATCCGTCTGCTCGGCGGGTGAATTGGCCTGGAACAGGGGCTGCAGCCACGGCTTCTCCATGCGCGGCTGCAGGGCGTCCTCCATCGGATAGGCCCTGCAGGCGAAGTTGAGCAACATCGCCGAGGCTCGCGACAGGTTGAACCGGCTGGTTCGGCCACCGATGAAGGCGCGGGTCGTGAGCACGCCCGCGCTATAGGGCGCGCCGGTGTCGCACGCGTGCGGGTTCAGATCCTTGTCGTAGCAGGTGTCCGAGGTGATGATGTTCGACCACGGTTTCTTGTTCTTGACCAGGTAGGCGGCCATGTTGCCCGGAATGTCGAAGTCGACATCGCGAAACATTCCACTGACCTGCAGCGACTCTTCGAGGAAGCGCCGGCTCGAGGCGACGAAAGCGTCTTGCGTCGTCCAGCCGGCGAGAATCGGTTCGATGGCGCAGCCCTTCTGAGTCTTGATCTGCGCCCGCTCCTCGGGCGTCAGAACCCGCTGCACAATCATCGGCGCCAGCTTGCGCAGGTAGATTTCAGCGCCGACGTCCGAGACGGTCTTGCAGTCGAACTTCGCGGAGGGGATGATGCCCGTCGGTGGCATCACTCCGCTGGCACCACCCGTGCCGCCCGACACCACGGCGCCGCCGGCTCCGCCAGGAGGTGTCGTGGTCCCGCCCGTGCCTGCGCCCGACACGGGATTGCCGGGATCGGGGGCGGTGCATCCCAGCGCCAGCGCCGCCGCCGCAAACAGCGGCGTCGCGGTGAAAACCTGCAACCTCACTGAGCCACGAACTCCAGTGACGACAGCATCGCCAGGCAGATGGTTTCGTAGCGGGTCGCGGACGGCATGAGCCCCAGCGCGCTGTCGTTGACGGCCGCCGTGTCGTCAGGCGTGGCCACCCGGCCGTAGGCCGCCTCGATGAACGCCGGCAACTTTTCCGGGAGCGCCGAATACTTCGCGTGCATTTGCGGCGAGGCACACACCGGCTTGATCGCGCGCACCCAGTCGGCCACCTTCAGCGCGGTCCAGGTCTTGTCCGGCTGACGGCTGTTGGCGAAGTCGTAATCGCCCAGGCTGGCGCGGTTGTCGCGCAGGCTGTTCAGCAACGGATCGCTGACCGGGACGCCGGCCACCGCGGCGACCTTTTCCAGGCGCACCGCGAACGGCAACACCAGGATGTTAGTGGCGGGGACCTCGAAGTCACCCGGCTGAATGACCGGTTTACTCCCCGGAGGCGGGCTTCCCCCCGGCGGCGTTGCGCCGGGGCTGCTCCCGATCGGATCAGGGGAGCCGTGGTCGCCGATTTGACCGTTACAACCTACGGCAATAACACAGAAAATGCTGCAGACCAGAGTCGCAGACAGAGGTCCAGACAGCGCAAACTTGGCGGATCGCTTCATTCGGCCACCAACCTTCGCGATTAAAGACGCAAGTGGTTGGACCAGGCAGGCAACAATAAATGCTGAGCCGGAACGCTGGTTTCGGGGCCTGGCAGGTCATCAGCCAAGTGCAGATGTCGGCCAGCGCCTTGCCGCGCTGTTTCGCCGGGTTTCGTGTACTCACGACTATGGCGCCGCGGAGCCGCCGGCGCGCATGTGGCAAAAAACCGATCGAGACGACACGAACCCCCCACGAAGGAGCGCCGTTTGGTGGCATGTTAGGGGCAGCTTTTGGCGGCGTAGGCGTGCGATTCGCGGGGTGGCCAGCAGGGGGGAGGCCAAATCCGACCGCGAACGAGACTACTTTTCGCGGCAAATTCGTCAACGACGGGGCACAAGTGCAAGCCATGGGTAACAAACGCCAGCGGGTTTCGCGGCCCCGGCCGAGCCGGTGGTCCGTACGCGTCAAAATGTTATGATGACCTTTGTGGGTTCCAAGGCCGATCACGCGTCCGGTCTGCCGGCTGAGATCGCGACAGTAGCCAGGACCAAGGTTGTGCGGGCCTTGCCGCAGAACCTGTCCCTGCTGGTGATCTCCGGTCCCGATCGCGGACGGTCAATCAAGATTCCGGCCGGGCGACATGTCATCGGCAAGGCGCCGGAGTGTTCCCTGGTTCTCTCCGACCCGCTGGTTTCGCGCCGCCACCTGGAGGTGGAGGTCTCCGCGGCCGAGATCCGCCTGCGGGATCTAGGTTCGCGCAACGGCTGCTACTTCGAAGGCGCGCGCTTCGACAGCATCCTGGTCGGCGTGGGCGCCTCCGTGGTGCTGGGCGAAACCGAGATCAGGTTGTCGTCAGGCGAGGATTCCGGCTCGCATCTTCCTCTCTCCACGCGTGATCACTTCGGCGACCTGGTGGGCGACAGCTCCGCCATGCGCCAGGTCTTCACCTTGCTGGAACGCGTGTCGGCGTCGGACTCGGCGGTGCTGCTGCAGGGCGAGACCGGCACCGGCAAGGATCTGGCGGCGGAGGCGATTCACAAGGCGTCGGCCCGTCGCGATCGACCGTTCGTGATCTGCGACCTGGCGGGTGTGCCGCGCACGCTGTTCGAGAGCGAGCTGTTCGGCCATGTGCGCGGCGCCTTCACCGGCGCCGATCGCGAGCGCGAGGGAGCGTTCGTTCAGGCGCAAGGGGGGACGCTGTTCCTCGACGAGATCGGCGATCTGGACATGGACGCTCAGCCGCGCCTGCTGCGCGCGCTGGAGCGGCGACAGATCAAGCCGGTGGGGAGCAGCACGTACCGCACCGTCGACGTGCGTGTCATCGCCGCCACCAACCGCGATCTGCTGGCCGACGTTCGCGCGGGGCGTTTTCGCCGCGACCTCTTCCATCGCCTGGCCGTGGTGCGCGTCGAGCTGCCGCCGCTGCGCGAACGGCCGCAGGACATTCCCTTGCTGGTCGCGCGTTTTCTTCGGCTGGCGGGCAACGCGGCCGGGCGCGAGCCGCCCACGGTCTCAGCCGAAGCCATGACCGCCTTCTGTGCTCACGACTGGCTGGGCAATGCCCGCGAGCTGCGCAACGTGCTGGATCAGGCGATGTCGCTGTCGCACGGCAGCGGCAACATCGATTCGCACCTGCTGGGCCTTGACGCCCGACGGTCGGAGGGTGCGCCCGTCTCCGTCGACAGCTCGGTCTCTTTTAAACAGTCGAAGGAGCATCTGGTCGAAGCCTGGGAGCGCGACTACCTGCGCGATCTGCTCGGCAAGGCGGACAACAACGTCTCGCTGGCCGCTCGCCGCGCCGGAATCTCGCGGGTCTACCTTCACGAGCTCATCAAAAAACACGGAATGGAACGCTGACATGGGACCCTCGATGGGTCCCGTGTCCGCCGCAGCCGCCGTTTCGCTCTTGACGGTTCTGGCAGCCGGCTGTCTGGACCAGTCATTTGTCTTCCTCTGTAAATCGTCAGACCAGTGTGTGTCGAGCGGACGGACCGGAGTCTGCGAGCCGACCGGGCGCTGCAGCTTCAGCGATAGCGGATGCTCCTCAGGTCGCCGTTACGGTCGTTATGCAGGGGCGGAACGCTCCGACAAATGCACCGAGTGCGGCAACGCTATCGTCGACCCGGGTGAAGAGTGCGATGACGGCAACGGCGCCACCGACGACGCCTGTCTGCCCACCTGCCGCTGGAACATCTGCGGCGACGGATTCACCAGGACCAAGGTCGAGCAATGTGACGACGGCAACCAGGTCGACGGCGACGGATGCAGTCGCACCTGCCTCCGCTGCGCGACCGGTGACGCGACCTTCGTCTGGCCGGACAATGGGCATTGCTACACGCGCTCGGATACCCCTCGCTCCTGGGACGACTCGCACCGTGCCTGCTCCGAGTCGGGGGGCTACCTCGTGACCTACAATTCCGAGGTCGAGCAGCTCGCGGTGCGGCCGAAGTTGCTGGCCGGGACGACCACCTCTCGCTGGATCGGCCTGCGAGACATCGACGGCACCGGGTACACGTGGGTGACCGGCGAGCCCGTGGTCTCGCCCATGCGGGACTTTACCTCGCCGGGTCCGCCCTCGTTGTGCGCCAACAATCAGTCCGCCACCGGCGCGTGGAATTATCTGGCCTGCGATGCGCTCCGTGGCTCGATCTGCGAGGAGTCTGGCTGGGCGATTGATCCCAAGACTCACCACGCCTACCACGCCTTCTTCAACCAACCGTCGTGGACGGTCGCGCGCGACACCTGCCCGCGCTGGGGCGGACATCTTGTGACCATCACCGACAGGGACGAGCACGAATTCATCAGCGCGCAGTTTTTTGGAACCTTCTGGCTGGGCGCGATGAAGACAGCACCCGACGTCGCAGCGCAGTGGGCATGGATCAACGGTGACCCGTTCGCCTTTCAAGCATTCGCCGACGGCGAGCCGGACGACAAAGGTTCAGCCTGCCTGGCGCTGGGTCCTGATCGTCGCTGGCACGATCGTGTGTGCGACGGTTCGTGGAAAGGGCCGTACGGATTCATCTGCGAGGTTGAGTGAGCGAGACCGGCCGTGACTTATCGCGCCGTCGCATCATGATCATTGACTGATCCGCCGTCCCCTCTAGACTTTCGTTGGTGGCGACGCGTGTGCTTCCGATGCCCGGGATGCGCCTCGGCCGGTACGAGTTGCTCGAGCAGCTGGCCGTTGGCGGGATGGCCGAGATCTTCCTGGCACGGGCGGTCGGCATCGAGGGCTTCGAGAAGCTGGTGGTCTGCAAGTGCATCCTTTCCCAGCGCGCGTCCGACGACGATTTCGTCAACATGTTCATCGATGAGGCGCGCCTGGCCGCCCAGCTCCACCACCCCAACGTCGCCCACGTCTTCGACATCGGACGCGAGGGCGACCTGCATTTCTTTGCGATGGAATACGTGCACGGCGCCGACGTGCACGAGATCCAGCAGGCCGCGCGTGGCAAGGGCGGGGTGCCCCTGGAACAGGCCCTGGCCATCACCATCGGCGCCGCGGCGGGGCTACACTACGCCCACGAAAAGACCGACGGCAACGGCCAGCCGCTGGGGATCGTGCACCGCGATGTTTCACCGTCGAATGTGCTGGTCAGCTTTGACGGCGGGGTGAAGGTGGTCGACTTCGGCATCGCGAAGGCGACCAGCCAGTGGGCCCGCACGCGCACCGGGTCCATCAAGGGCAAGATCGCGTGCATGTCGCCGGAGCAGTGCCGCGGCGAGGCCCTCGATCGACGCAGCGACGTGTTCGCGGTCGGCATCCTGCTCTACGAGCTGACCACCGGCGTTCGTCCGTTCCAGGCCGACTCCGACTACGCCATCATCCGGCGCATCGTCGACGAGGACGCCGCGCCCCCCTCCAGCCATCGGCCGGGCTACTCCGCGAAGCTCGAGGGGATTGTCATGCGCGCGCTGCGCCGAAATCCAAACGATCGCTA
>DASRQT010000228.1:0-8306 GCA_035696485.1 Polyangia bacterium
CTCAGCACTAGCTTGTGGCAAAGGACCGTTGCTATCGCGAGAGGGCGCGGGTCATGGCCCTGGCGTCCTAGAGCATATCGCGAGGGTCCTTTACCGCGCTTTGTTCTGGAGCGTACCCAAGGATCGATGATTGATCAGCCAGGGATCGAACCCGCGTCTGCGTCTACCATCCCCCCGGCAGTAACCGTCAAGTCCCGATCTGGGTAAAATTCTGCGGCACAATCTCCGCCAGGTCCGCGTAGTTCCACAGCTACGGTCTCGGTATACGTACTTCCATCCGAACGCGTGAGCGTGACGTCGCAAGTACCTGCGGCAGTTAGCTTAACCAAATAACCGCCGCAGGAATCGCCCGGTCCGCGCCGAAGGCAGCTAGCTGTACTGCAGCTCGTTCCGCTAACCATGATATTCGCTATCCAGACTCCCGCCGGCGCCGTAACGAGCAGCTGATTGTGCCGACACTTGCCCGCAGATCCCGCACCTTGCCCACACCCCAAAAATACCGCGACAATGAATAGAAGCTGGTGACGCATGAGTTGTCCTCCGAGAAACACTCGCCGACGATGCCGACCAAACGCACCGTCCCCGCCCGCTTGGTCGTTACAAGTAGATACCACAGCGATAATAAGACCCGCCCGGGAGTCGACGATCGCTGCTTCCGGAGTGATCGCGTCTCCGAAGCCGACATCCACCTGGAGCCGGACCTGGGCTGTTGTCACCCGGGCGATGACTTCGACGCGTACGCCGCCGTACTCCTGTTCCTCCCGGATGAGCCCAACGCTGAGGGAGTCGAGGTCGAACTGGACGCCGTCGTCGGCGACGACGGCGTCCACTTCTCGTGCGCGTCGCACCGCGCCGCCCACCATGCGTTCCGCTCTCCGAGACGGCCAGGCGAATTGGGATCGTGCCGCGAGGGGGTCTGTTGCACCTCGTCATGCTGCCACGAGAGTCTGACATATACCCGTCGCCTGGTTCATAATCGCCACCAGCAATGGCGAGAAGTTGGGCCCAAGCTATCATGAGCGCCGGATTGCTGGTCCTCGCTTCGGCGTGCGAGCACGAGGCCCCGAAGATGCTGGACGCAACCGCGCTGCGCGATCCGGCCGCCTGCCAGAGCTGTCACCCCACCCACTATGACGAGTGGTCGGGCAGCATGCACGCGTACGCCTCGGACGACCCGATCTTCCTTGCGATGAATCGGCGGGCGCAGCGCGAGACCAATGGCAAGCTGGGTGATTTTTGCGTGCGCTGCCACGCGCCGCTGGCGGTGCAGGAGGGATTGACCACAGACGGCCTCAACCTGGCCGAGCTGCCGCCGGCCAAGAAGGGCGTCACCTGCTTCTTCTGTCACGCGGCCGAATCGCTAGATGGCAGCCACAACAACCCGCTGAAGCTCGCCACTGATGGCCGCCTGTTCGGCCCGTTCGGCGATCCCGCTCCGGGGATCCCCCATCGCGGTCTCTTCTCGCCGATGATGGACGAGACGCGCGCGGAATCGGCCGCCGCCTGCGGAAGCTGCCACGACATCGTCAACCAGCACGGCGCCGCCGTTGAACGCACCTTCCAGGAGTGGCAACAGACGCTATTTTCCAAGCCGCCGCTGGGGCAAACCTGCGCGGGATGTCACATGACGGGGCGGAATGGCCCGGCTTCGATCGTGTCGACCAGGACACGCCGCCTGCACGATCACTCCTTCCCCGCGGTCGACCTGGCGCTGACGCCCTTCCCGCAGATGGATTCGCAGCGGCAACAGGTGCAGCAGTTCCTCGACAGCGAGCTGCAGGCGACCTTGTGCGTGGACAGCGCCGGCCGCGCCATCGAGGTGACCCTGGACAACGTTGCCGCCGGTCACGGCTGGCCGAGCGGCGCCACCCCCGACCGCCGCGTCTGGGTCGAGCTCGTGGCCAGCGCCGGCGACAAGGTCATCTACCAAAGTGGCGTGCTGGCCCCCGGCGAGAGCCTGGAACACTCGCCGGACCCCGACCTCTGGCTGATCCGCGACTGCATCTACGGCGAGGATCACAAGGAGGTGAAGATGTTCTGGGAGGCTGCCAGCGTGATCACCAACCAGATACCCGGATCGGTGACAGCCAATATCAACGACATGACGTCGTTCACCAAGTCGCACGTTCGCAAGGTCTATCCCGGCGCCAGCGGGCCACTTTCCGAGCTTCCCGACCGCGTGACGTTGAAGGTGTACATGAAGGCCGTGGGCGACGACATCCTCGCCGATCTGGTCGCGTCGGGCGATCTCGATCCGTCAATCCCGCCGCTGGTCCCCACCTTCCCGATCGGCGGCGCCACCCTGGAATGGACGCCGCAGACCGCCAGGCCTGAATCCGATCTCCAGGGCGCCAAGCGGCTGTCCTGCGTAACGACGGCTTCTAGGTACGTGGCGACGCCGAATCTGGCGGTGTCTCACGCGCGCTGCGAGTGACGGCGCCTTCCCCCCACCGCGGGCGAGCCGCCCGTCATCAGCCCGCAATGCAGCGGTTACGGTGTCGTCGATCCGCTGACGTCGCCGCCATTGCAGTGCAACACTCTGTCGGACCCCTTTCCGTCGATCGGTGTATGAGGCGTCCTCAGCTCCGGCAGCGTGGGAAGGGTAGCTCCGCTGGTGCTGGATTTCTATACCAACCGTTACCCGAACTACATCGGCTTTCGCATCGACGCGGTACGCGTAACCGACGGCACCTTGGTCGGCATCGACGACAAGAGCACCGGTGGGAAGGGCCACCACCAGGCACTACCTCGTCGGGTACCGTCTGGCGGAGCCCCCTACGGATACTGTCACCGTCAACGACGGATCGTAGACGCGACGGATGCCGGTGCGTCATCGCAGTAAGAGAATCCGCGAGACAAAGCGCCGGCGCTCCGCCGAGCCAAGTTCTCTCCGCCAGCGGTCTCATTCGAATACCATCCCCGCGCTCGAACCATTACTATCAGCAACATGCAAATCAGCACGACTGGTGCGGCTGTTGTCATGGCAGCAATTGTCACCACCGCGTGCAGCCCCACGAATGGCGGACTCAACAGCCTCCGTTCGTCCTACGAGGAGGTACTGTCTGCGATTTCAGACATTGACCAGGTGTCCCCGCTGGGATTCCCCGCATCGGACGTGATCGCGTTCGCGGCGCGCGACTATACGACGTCCCTCTTGTGGGCATCACCTGACGAGGTGGCGTTCGGTCCTGAATCGGGAAGGCGCGCACTGGAGATTCAGGTCAGCTATCACGGCGGTCCGATCGTGTTCGTGCATTCGCGCCCGAGGAGCGACGGTCTCGACGTCTTGAGGAGCTGCCCGGATCGAATGCGTATCGCCGTGACTGTGCGCCTGCGCACCGAGAACGGGGCACTGGATGAGACCTTCGACGCCAGCCTCGAAACGGCTTCGAATCACCTTGCCAAGCTGACGCAACCTCTGGACCTGGAGGCGTTGAGCGGGACCTTCGAGATAACACCGCCGGAGGGCCGGGTGGTGCAGCTCGGTCTCGCGGCAACCTTCTCCCCACTTGGCACCACTGGTCAGCTCACCAGCTTCGTCGAAGTCAGGCATGGCTCCGGACCAAATGCTGCGGTCAGTGGGAGAATGGTCCGCTATGCGACGTGGCCAGCCGACCCCGCCTGCAGGACGCAGCGGGGTGAGGGCCTGGGTTTGGCGGCTGGCCTCGACCTCTCATTCGCGGGAGTCTCCGCCCGGGAGGGGCTCACGCAGTTCAACGGGGTCTATCCGATGCCTCTCGATTGGCGAAACGGTTCGAGGACACGCCTCGCGCTCATCGTCGTTCCGACCGGCGACGGTTGTGTCGGGTTTGGCGATGGCGGCTCTGGACAACAGGCCCCGCTGGTGGGGACGTTTCCGGTGAACATTGTTGCGATGACCGACGACGGGCGCCTCTACGGTGAGTACGCCGCGGCATTGCAACTACGTCCTGCGACCGGCGGGGGCTTCGATTCAGCATCCACTCTCACCGAGATGGCCTTGCCCGTGGATCAACTCGCGACGAGCGGGCTCTCAGGGATCGGCGACGTCACCCCGTACAACAGTCTATCGTTCGTACTCTTTTCGCAGGTGACCCGTACCATGGCGGCTGGCGAAGTAACGCTTCGTGGTCTCACCCGTCCGCCGTGCCTGACGCAGCCGGTGCAGTCTTCCGGCGGGATGACCAGCGGATGCGAGGGGACCCGCTTCACCGAGATCGAGCGGGGCAACTGGCAGACCCCCTCCAATCCGTGATCAAGCGAGTCGGGCTCACCATCACACCAACCGTCCGAGGATACCTTCGCCGCCCGACGACTCGCCTGTCGCCGCGGCTTGGTCGGACGGCCAGGACAACGTTGAGGCCTAGCGCAAGCGATGCGCGTCCGAGGGTATCCAGCGTTGCGCCGCACTCCGCGGGATCGAGCAACCGATACACGGTCGGCCGGCTAGGTCCATGCGCCGCGCTATTTCTGCCGGCGTGACATCTTTGGCCTTCATAGCTTTGCGGAACGCGTCGGCTAGACCTTCTTGCGAGTGACGGCGGACCTCTTCGAGTTCTCCCAATGCAACTGCTCCTGCGACGTGTCCAAGTTCCTGAGACACTCAATTTCCTGCTTAGGGGCTGACACACGTGTCGCGATCCGGGCGCCCTGGGGGCGTCCTGGGATAAAACTGGCCGCGCAGTAACAGAGGGCTCCATCGACGCCCTTTGTTGCAATATACTGAGTGTCCACTCGAGCTACGGTCCCGGCTAGCCAAAGGAGTTTCATGGCAATTGGTGTTCGCTTACTAATCATGGCCAGCGTCCTTGCGGGCTGTGAGAACAAAGGGCCAGCCCCCGGTCCCCGCGCAAGTGATCCGATGGTGTCAGGTGTCGTTTCTGGCACTGGTGATTGTTCCTATGGCTTCGAGGCGCCCGAACCGAAGTTCGAGCCGCAACTGTGGCAGGCCTTTGCGTCCGATCCCGCTGCGAGACGGGTGTTCGTCGTTCTGGTGAAGCACGTCGAGATCACACCGGTCCCCGACTGCGTGGGATGTAGCGGCTGCCGGACTTGCCCTGAACGAGAGGCGGCACTGGCCGATCTGATCCACCGGGTCGAGGAATCGCAGAAGTGCGCCACGGCACATATAACCGCCACCGGTGGAGACTTTCTTGAATCCTTCTGGCTTGGAAACTCTGTGCTTGCGCGGCTGACGCGCGAACAGGCCTTGAAGGTCGCAAGCATCACCGACGTTCAAAACATGGGCGATGCCGACGGTCCCGCCACCCCGCCGCCGTAGATCATGTTCTGCGGGATCCAGACCCGGTCGCCGCTCCAAGACGTGTGGCTTGCGCTGCTGGCGGCGACGTTGGTGGGCGCGTGCGGCACGCGCAGGATCGATCCCTCCGATGCGAGCCCGGCCGACGGCTCTCGCGATGACACCACAAACGGTAGCGCGGACGATGCTGCACTCGGGGACGGTGAGGCTCTCCCGGCAATGCCGGCTGACCGCTCATGGATTTACGTAGCAACCGATAAGGGCGTCGAACGCATCAAGGCGACCGGGGGCGTGTTCGTGCCTTTCGGCCTCGCGGCCCCTACCCGATCGGTGTTCCCGTCGCCGAGCGGCCTCTTCGTTGCGCAGGAGCTCGCCGACCATCGCGTGGCCATATTCGAAAACGATGGCTCTCCTCGTGAGTCGTTCGACATCCGTGCGGGACTCCTCGGCTGGAGCGACGAGAGGACACTCCTCTTCCGGGACCCGCAGACAACGTTTCTGCAGCAGACGAGTACAGACGGACAAACGCGGCGCTACCTCCCGCTCCCGGCTGGCCTTCAAGTTTACGGATACACGGCCGGCGTTCTCTCCCCCGATCGCAGCCTCCTCGCCGTGCTCGCCGAGCCCTTTGCCCGCGACAACATTCCTGGCTCCTATCTGCTGGTGCTTTCGGCAGTTGACGGGACCCTGGTTCGCCATCTCGGTGTGACGCGCGGGGGTGGACCGGCGTGGACGGGCGACGGCCGCTTGTTGGCGGGTACGTCGCCTGGGCAGGGCTTCCAACTCTTCACGTTGCCGTCGGGAGCCAGCACACCCTTGCTCGTCGCGCCTGCCCTCAACGTCTGCGGCGTCGCTAGCTGGTACGAGGACAATAAGGTTGTCGTGGGGAAGACGGTTTTCCCCCCCGGCTCGGACGCTGGGTCGTGCGTCTCGGTGGTACTCAACGTGGTCACCGGAGACACAGTTGCGCCTGGCGATATGACGGGCGGCTCGTCGCCGCTCGCCGCTCCGGCGTTTGCGCAATCCGCCGATGGCCGAGAGGCTGCCGTTGCCGATGGCGCGGCACTCGAGGTAGGACCGGTTGCCGGCGGCGCGCGCCGAGACCTGGGCGTCGCGATGAGCAAGATCGTCGGGATCGGGTGGGCGCATCCCACCCCCGGAGTGACCAATCTGATTGCACCGCAGAAGCCGGTCCAAATGGCGAGTGCTCTCGCCGGAGCCCCTGCTGTATCGAATCGCTCCGGCGGCAATGACTGCCGCACAGGCCGATGGGTGAACCGCACGCCGAATCCGCGTCCCGCCGGCTGGCCGGGCCCACGAAGCGCCTTCAGCTTCGCATTTGACACCGACCGGGGCACGCTGCTCGTGGAGGGCGGCTACGCGGGGAACCTGGGCACGCTGCCGAACCTCGATTACGAAACCATGGCGTGGAATGGCGAGCGTGGGCAGTGGACGAACATGTCGCGTCCTGATGGTTTCGGTCCCGCCAGTGGGCGCGCCATGGCATATGACGCCCGCCACAAGGTCGTCCTCGCCCTGGGCACCGACCTCCTCAGCGACGGACCATGGACCTGGACGCCGGAAATGGGCTGGAAGAACCTACGCGCGTCGGCATTCGTGGGCGAGAGACCCTGGAACTTGAATAGCGCCGCATCCGTCTACGATCCAAGCCGAGATCGCTGGCTGGTATCCGGCGGCTCTGTCGAATCAGCCACATGGGAGTGGGACGGCAGCAACTGGAAGAAGAGCACCGCCGCTCCGCCCGGGGGCACGACTCAGCTCGCGGGGGCGCGGCTCGTCTACGACGACAAGCGCGGGCATGTCTACTTGGTCGGGAACCGAGATCGCGGCGCGTCGCCATGGCTGTACGAGCCGGCGCAAAACCGTTGGACAGCGCAGCCGAGTGCAGGGCCGTCGCCGCTGCCCCGAGATTGGGCGGGCGTCGCGTACGACGTGCGCCGCGATCGCGTCATGGTCTTCGGCGGCCTCCTCCTGGTCGGTGCTGGGGCGAACACCGTCGCTGATTTGTCCGAGTGGGATCCCGCGTCGGGCGCCTGGCAGACCTGTCCGTCGGCGGGCGATGCCCCGACCGCCCGAATGAACGCAGCCTTGGCCTACGACGCCAAACGAGACGTCCTACTACTGTTCGGGGGCACCACGGCGGATAGCGTCCCCGCGACGGACCTGTGGGAGTGGTACGTGCCGTGATCAAACACCTACTCGATCACCGAATCAGATAAAGCGCTTGTCCGATCAACACACAGCGATGCGTGATGCAGTTTTGCCCGCCTGGCAAAGATAGATCGATGGACGAGGGTGCTACCCCCTCGCTTATCGTCGACTGCGACGCAGGACCGTCGGTGGCTGCGACGGTCACCGGGGTCCCTGACGCCTTCCAGGCGCGCAGTTCAGCAAGCGCTGACGGGTCGCCGCCTCGGATTTGGGCGAAGAAATATCCACCGACGTATGCCCCGGCCGGCGGGTCGGCGTGCGCGTTCCACACCTCGGCGTCAGGAGAAGAGAGCTGGTCAACGAAGAACTTCCCGACGGCGAATAGTGCGTTCGCGTGAAACCCTTGGTTGATGCCACCGCCCGGATCGGTGATGCATGCCCCCGGCAACGAGCACTCCAGAGGTCGAGAACGCCACACCATCCCGTCGCTTGAGATCTGGACAGGCCCGCTGCCCACCATCACATAGCGCCCATTGCCGAAGGCGACCGCGCCCGCCTGCAATGTATCGACGGTTGCGCGGCTCCAGGTAAGCCCGTCCGTCGACGCAAAGACTTGTTGTCCCGTGGTGAAGGCATAGAACCGTCCGTTCACACGCGTGACGTGCGTAAGGCCCCATGAATCAAGGACAGGTTCCACCCGAGACCACGTCGTCAGATCGGTGGATGACCAGATCTCGTTTTTCCCTGAGCCGGATCCCGTTATCACGAAGCGGTCGCCGCCGTACGACAAGCCCCTGAATCCAAAAAATGGCGAGACACCTTCCAGTGGAAGCCTCTCCCAACGCACGCCATCGTCCGACCGATACAAGTAGTTGTAGACCCCCGTCAGCGCCTT
>DASRQT010000229.1:0-4136 GCA_035696485.1 Polyangia bacterium
GCCGGCGATCGCGACGGCGACGGCCGCGTCACGCTGTCGGAGGCGTACGCGTACACCTATGGGCGCACGCTGACCGCCTCCACCGGCGCCAGCGCAGGCGCGCAGCACCCGACGCAGGAGATCGAGCTGCGCGGAACCGGCGAGCTGGTGCTCACGCGGCCGGGCGGTCTCAACGAGGGGTTGCTGCTGGGCCCGTCTCTGGCCGGCCACTATGTCGTCAGCGCTTCGCTGGGCGGCGAGTTGGTGGTCGCCGCCGACAAGGCAGCAGGTCATGCCGTCCGCCTGGCGCTCGCCCCCGGCCGCTACGTCGTGCGCAAGCCGGAGGGTCGGTTCGTGCGCATCGCCGAGGTCATCGTGCAACCGGGATTGATGGTGGTCCTGGACGAGCGCCGCATGGACCAGGTCCCGTACGCGCAGGTGGCGCGTCGCGGAGCCGGCCCCGTCCACCCGCGCGCGCTGGAGATTGGATACAGCGCCGGTGGTTCCTGGTTGCAGGGCGAGGGGCTGATGCAGCGCCTGGGGATGGCGCTTCGCCGCGAGCACGGCGCGTGGGAGGTGGCCGCGGGCGTCGACGTGGGGCGCGGTGACCTGCGCGGACAGGATCTCACGATCCGACAGTTCGAGACCCTGGGCTACGGCGACCTGCGCTGGCGCGTGCCCGCGGCGGCGTACCTTCCCTACCTCGGCTTGCGGATGGGTGTCGGCTGGGTCCACCAGAGCCTGGAACGCGACCAGGAACAGACGCTGCAACGGGTGTTTGGTCAGGGCCCGCTGCCCGCGCGCGACGGTGTGGCGGGTCTGGGGTTGCTGACGGCGGGTGTCGAGGTGCCGCTGCAGACGCGCGTGCTCGCGCGCGTCGAGGGGTTCGGCGGCGTCGTGACCCCGCACCTCGGGTCCGGGTGGATGGCGCGGCCGAACGGCGGCGCCCGCGTGGCCCTCGGGTGGCGATGGTGATGGCGATGGAGCCGGTGATGGCGGTGGTGAAGGCCTGGCTGCTGGTGATCGTCGTCGCTGTCGTCGCCGCCGCCGGCGCGGGTTGCCAGGGGCTTGCGGACAGGACGACTGCGGGCCCGCCGTTGATGACGCTGCATGGAACCATCACCGTTTCGCCGGGCACTCACGTCGACGGCGACCTGCGGCTGGCGCTGGCCTGGTACCCGGGGCTGCTGACCAACCCCGGGGGCGGCGCGACCCCGACGTGTGACACGTCCATTCTGCTGGGGGTGGTTGCCCAGGGCCTGGCGTACCGCCCGAACTTTCCGATCGACTACGCGCTGGACATCACCGCCGCGCCACCGACGTCGGCGCAGGGACAGCTCGACGGGGGGGCGGGGGTGAACTCGGCGCTGGGTGCTCTGGTCGCCTACCTGGACGAAAACCACAATGGCGTGCTGGATCGATGCGACGGCATCACGTGCCCGGATCGCGTGCTGGGGGCCAGTGGCTCCATCGCGCTGGGCGGTCTTCCTGGCGCGCAGATCGATACCTTCATCGCCTACGCCGACCGCACGTCGGGACCGGGCGACACGCTGGCCAAGCCGGGCTTCTTCCTGCTGAAGATCGCCCGTGACTTTCTCGCGCCCGGTTCGGCGATCCTGCCGCTGCCGGGATCGCCGGTGGACATCACGCTCGGCGACGCCCCGATCCTGAAGACGATGGCGTGCGACCGGATCTGCCTGCGGACCGCCGTGGGCATGTGTGCGGTGGCGGATCCGGACTGCGCCGCGCCGGTGTTGCCGGCAGACACCAGCATTCGGTGCGCGGCGCCGCCCCTGACGGAGCCGTTCACCCCGCGCGCGATCGATTGGCTCAGCGCGGACGCGTGCGATGCGATCTCGAATGTCTACGTCGTCGAGGATGGACGCGCCCTGCCACCGTGGTGGCCCTGCCAATGACCGAGGCGGACGTCCATTCGCTGTACGTCAAGTACGGCTACTTCCTGTTCCGGCGCTGCCTGACGTACGTGGGTGACGAGGCCACCGCCCAGGATGCCGTGCAGGAGGTGTTCGTGCGCGCGATGCAAGCGGTTGGCGGCTTCCGCGGAGACGCCGATCCGAAGACCTGGCTATGCCGGATCAGCGATCACCATTGCATCGACCTCTTGAGGAGGCGGCGCAGCCGCGGCGAACTGCCGGGCGCGGCGGGGCGCGCGCCCGACGACGACCCGGACGATGACAGCGACGGACAGCGCGGCCGGTACCGCCTGATTCACAATGACGATCCGGAGTCGGTGTTGACGGCGCGCCGGCTGATGGCCGCCATGGATCCACACGCGCGCCGGCTGGCTGTTCTTTACTTCGTGGACGAGCTCACCCAGGACGAGATGGCGGCGGAGCTGCGGCTATCCCGGCGGACCATCGGAAAACAGCTCAACAAGCTAGTGGCCCGGGCCAAGGCGCTGCTGGCAGAGAGGAAGCGAGCGATATGACCGAGGACGTCCATACACCACGCCATCTGCTCGAGACGCTGGCGGTCAGCGCCGATCCGTCGCAAGCGCCGGCCGCCCGCCGGCACGTCGCCACGTGCCAGCTTTGCAAGCTTCGCCTGGACTGCATCACGTGCGCGGCGGACGCCTACCTGGCCAGCTATCCGGCCGACGACTTCTCCCATCAGGTCGCGGTTCGCGCCCGGCTCGCGGAGCGCGGGGGCGTTTCAGCCGCGGCTGACAGCAGGTCGCGGCCGACTGTCCCGCGCCGCCGGCTGTTTGCCGGACTGGCTGTGCTGGCGATGGCGGCCGGCGCGGTGGCGCTGTGGGTGAGGCTAGCGCCGCGGACACTGGACGAGATCCGGTACAAGGGCGGCGGCGTGAGCTGGGCCGTGTTCGCGAAGCGCGGCGACCGGACATGGGCCGTGGCCGACGGCGACATCCTGAGGCCGGGCGATCGGTTGGCCTTCACCACCTACGCGCCGCAGGACCGATTCCTGTTGATGTTCGGTATCGACGACGCCGGCACCATCGTGCAATACGGTCCGCAGACCAGCACGCCGCTGCGGCTGCCCCGTGGCCAGGGGTCGGTCCCGTTTGCGATCGAGCTCGACGCCCGACCCGGCGAGGAACGTCTATTCGCGCTGTTCTCGCCGGCGCCGCTCGACACCGCCGAGGCCAGGCGGGCCCTGGCGGCGGCAGCCGTCCGGGCTCGTCGCGAGAACCGCTGGGTGACGGCCGCAGATCTGACGCTGCCCGCGGAGATCACAAGCTTCGGATTCAAGAAGCGGTAGAGCCGACCGCTAGGGGCCGGCGAGCAGGCGCTGAACCTCGGCGGCGAAGCGGCCGTGCGGGTACAGCGTCTGGTACAGCGTCAGGTCGGCCCGAACGCGGGCGGCGTCGCCACCGCGGGCGCGACACGCGGCGCGCCCGTACAAGGCGCGCTCGGCATATTCATCGCGGTGGTTGGACGACAGCAACCCGTCGAAGTCTTTCAGCGCATCGGCGCACCGCCCCAGTTCGGCGCGCAGCTCACCACGCGTGGCGCGAACCGCGCGTGCCCGCGGCAGGTCGCCGATGGCCTCTCCATCAAGCACGCGCAGCGCATCGCCGCGGCGATCCAGCGCCAGCAGCGTTTCAACCCGCGCCAGCGTCGCCTCGCGCTTCAAGCTCCCGGCCGGGAAGCGCGCGCCATGTTCGTCCAGGGTCGCCAGCGCCCCTCGCGGGTCATCGTCCGTTCTCAACCTGCGCAGTGCGGTCGCGATCAGCGCCAGCTCTCCGTCGGGCGGACTGCCCGAACTGGCCCTGGGTGCGGCCAACGGCGGCATGGGCAACGCGCGTCGCACGGGGAGAGACGGCGCAGGGAATGGCGGCGGTGCGTTTTTCACCTCGGGCACAGGGCGCTCGAAAGTCTTCGGCAGCGGAGTTTCCCGCGGAGCCGGTTCAGGTCTCGGCGGCAGCGGTCGCTCCGCGACTGCCAGGGCAACCGGTGTCGCCGCCGCGCGCTTGACCCTCACCGCTGACGGTGACGCCGCTTGCTTCAAGCTCGGCGCTGGCGCCGGCGTTGCAGCTGGCAAAGGCGGTGGCGGCGCAGGCGCAGGTGCCGGTGCCGGTACCGTGACCGGAGGTCGTTCGTTCAACGCGCGCCCGACCTCGTCCAGAAGATCCGGCGCCGCGACCTCGAGCACCCCGCGTCGCCAGATCTGATGTT
>DASRQT010000230.1:0-3353 GCA_035696485.1 Polyangia bacterium
GTCTCGAACATCTCCACCTTGACCGACTGGTCGACGAACTTCGGCGCCAGGCGATGGATCGGCAGCGTCTTCGCGGTCTTGACCGGGCCCCGCTCGTCGACCGGCTCGCCGACCACGTTCAGGATCCGGCCCAGCACCTCCTTGCCGACCGGCATCTGGATCGGGGCGCCCGTGTTGACGACCGGCATGCCGCGCACCAGACCGTCGGTGGTGTCCATCGCGATGCAACGCACGCTGCGTTCACCCAGGTGCTGCGCGACCTCGACCACCAGGTTCCCCTGCCGGTCGTTGATCGACGGGTTCGAGATGCGCAGCGCGGTGTTGATCTCCGGCAGCTCGCCGCCGGCGAATGCGACGTCGACGACGGGGCCGATGACCTGAACGATCCGGCCCTGGCTGGTGGTGGTGGTTCCGTGCGGGATGTTGGGTGCCGTCATCTTGACCTTTGCTTGCGGGCGTTGTGCGGTTGCGAACGAAGTTGCTTCAGCCCTTGAGGGCCTCGGCGCCGCCGACGATCTCCATCAACTCCTTCGTGATCGCGGCCTGGCGGGCGCGGTTGTACTGGAGGGTCAACGCCGAGATCATCTCCTTCGCGTTGCTGGTGGCGTTGTCCATCGCGGTCATGCGCGCGCCGAACTCCGACGCGATTGACTCGAGCAGCGCGCGGTAGATCTGCGATTCCACGTAGAGGGGCAAGAGCTGATCCAGAAGCTGGGTCTTGCTGGGCTCGTAGAGGAAGTCGATGCTGCCGGCGGCTGTTCCTGCCGCCGGTGCCGGGGCCCCCGGCCTGGCCGGCGCGTCCGGCGCCCCGGGCAGCAGGGACGCCGCCACCGGAAGCAACGGTTCGGCGACGACCTTTTGCGCGATCGCCGACTTGAACTCGTTGTAGACCAGGTAAGCCGCGTCGAACTGGCCGTCCAGGAACCCCTGCACCACGGTCAGCGCCAGCTGCTTGGCGCGCTCCTGGGCCGTGTCGCCGGCGGCGCCCGGGAACTCGTGCCGGACCGCCATCTTTCGCCGGCGAAAATAGTCGCGCCCCTTGCGGCCCACCACTTCCAATGAGATCTCGCGGACGCCCCCAGGTTTTTCCAGCACGAACCGCTGCACGGCGCGGAAGACGTTGGCGTTGAAGCCACCCGCCAGACCGCGGTCGGACGTCACCGTGATCAGCGCCACGCGCTCGGGCTGGCGTTGGTCCAGCAGCGGGTGCGATTCGTTTCCGGCGCGCACCCCGATCTCGTTGATGGCCGCCAGCAACGCGTTGGCGTACGGGCGCGCCCCGACGATTGCGTCCTGGGCGCGACGCAGGCGCGCCGCCGACACCAGCTTCATGGCGCGCGTGATCTTCTGCGTCGACTTCACCGACGCGATCCGGGTGCGTATGCTCTTGAGCGAGGGCATGGCGACGCGTCAGGCGGCCTTGGTGTCCGCCGCGAACTCCTTGCCGAACTCGGCCAGCACCTTCTTCATGCTGGCGCTGAGGCCGTCCCAGGCCTTGCTGTCGTTGCCCTTGGTCGCAAGCTCGTTCCACAGCCCGCCGTGGCGCGCGTCAACGAACGTGTACAGCTCCTGCTCGTAGCGCGACAGCGATTCGACCGGCAGCGCGTCCGCGTACCCGCTGGTCACCGCGAACAGGATCAACACCTGCTTGCCGACCGACAGCGGCTGGTATTGCCCCTGCTTGAGGAGCTCGGTCATGCGCGCGCCGCGGGCCAGCTGCTGCTGCGTCGCCTTGTCCAGGTCGGAGCCGAACTGCGCGAACGCCGCCAGCTCGCGGTACTGGGCCAGCTCGAGGCGCAGCTTGCCGGCGACCTTCTTCATCGCCACGATCTGGGCGGCGCCTCCCACGCGACTGACCGAGATGCCGGCGTTGACCGCCGGGCGCTGGCCCGAATAGAAGAGATCGCTCTCGAGGAAGATCTGCCCGTCGGTGATCGAGATGACGTTGGTGGGAATGTAAGCCGACACGTCACCAGCCTGGGTCTCGATGATCGGCAGCGCGGTCAGCGATCCGGCGCCCTCCTTGTCGGACAGCTTGGCCGCCCGCTCCAGCAAGCGCGAGTGCAGGTAGAAGACGTCGCCCGGGTAGGCCTCGCGCCCCGGCGGCCGTCGGAGCAGCAGCGACAGCTGGCGGTAGGCGACCGCCTGCTTGGACAGATCGTCATAGACGATGAGCGCATGGCGCCCGCTGTCGCGGTAATACTCGGCCATGGTGACGCCGGTGTAGGGCGCCAGGAACTGCAACGGCGCCGGTTCAGACGCGGTCGCCGCGATGATGGTGGTGTATTCCAGGGCGCCGCGCTCGCGCAGCTTGTCGACTACCGACGCCACCGTCGACTGCTTCTGGCCGATGGCGACATAAAAGCAGTGCATGTTCTGGCCGCGCTGGTTGATGATGGCGTCGACGGCCACCGCGGTCTTGCCGGTCTGGCGATCGCCGATGATGAGCTCGCGCTGGCCGCGGCCGATGGGGATCATCGAATCGATGGCCTTGATGCCGGTCTGCATCGGCTCGTGCACCCCCTTGCGGGCGATGATACCGGGCGCCTTGACCTCGATGTTGCGGTTGTCCTTGGACGCCACCGGGCCCTTGCCGTCGATCGGGATGCCCAGCGCGTTGACCACGCGGCCGGTCAGGCCGTCGCCGACGGGGACCTGCGCGATCCGTCCCGTGCGCTTGACGGTGTCGCCCTCGCGCACCTCTTCAAAGTTACCCAGCAACGCGACGCCGACGTTGTCCTCTTCCAGGTTCAGCACCAGGCCCACGACGTTGTGCCCGAAGTCCAGCAGCTCGCCGGCCATGGCCGCCTCCAGGCCGTACACACGCGCGATGCCGTCGCCCGCCTCCAGCACGGTGCCGGTCTCCATGACCGCGACCTTCTGGTCAAAGCCCTCGATCTCTTTGCGGATGATCTGGCTGATTTCCTCTGCGCGAATTTGCATGTCGGTGTTCCTTAATTGAGAAGCTTTTCGCGAAGCAAGGCGAGCTGGGTGCGGACGCTGCCATCCAGAACCAGATCCCCGACCCGCGCCACCACGCCGCCGATCAGCGTCGGGTCGACCGACGGCTCGATGACAACGGTCTTGCCGGTGCGCCGCTCCAGCGACCGGCGAATCCGGTCCAGCTCTCCCGGGCCGAGAGGCTGGGCCGACACCACGGCCGCGCGGACGCGCCCGGCGTGCTGGTCCACCAGCTCGCCGAAGGCGCGGGCGATGGCCGGCAGCGCGGTGATGCGCCGGCGGTCGAGCAACAACAGCACGAACCTTTGCACCTCGGTGGTCGGCGCCAGGCGCGGCAGGATCTTCTCGAGGATCGCGCGCTTCTCCGACGGACGAAACACCGGGTTCTCCAG
>DASRQT010000231.1:0-4801 GCA_035696485.1 Polyangia bacterium
CGCCTGCGCCTACGGTGATCCGGCGGTAAGAACGGCCGTCCTCACTCACAAAAGTATCGGGCGGATCCATGGAGGCCGTGAGGGTTGACATTGTCACCATCGACGACCGAGTTGGTTGAGGTGGATCTCCGCAACCGACTGCGAGGTTTAAGGTTAAAAGCATCGGGTAAATGAATTCCGATCGTGTCATATCTGCCCTCCCGACAAAAACGGTGGTTGAACGCCGTCTGCCCCCCCCCGATCATACCGGACAGCGACCTGCACTGAAACGGCACGAGAAAACGTATCAGGCAGTGAAGTTACTGAACGCTCCCAAAGTCACGACAGCACGTCAACATAATTGAGTAGGTACTCCCAGACGACAATACGAATAACTAGCTGTACCTATTATTGACAGCGACGCCGCGACAGTAAGACATCAATTAGACAGGTTCAGGTGTGTTGTCTGCCATCTTCGAGGATAGTGGAGTTCAAGCGGTTAAGGTAGGGACGGCCCTTCACCCCGTCGGGTTCGGGCCGCCCCCCGCACGGATCCCAGCGGGCGGCACTACCGCACTGGGATCTTGCCTCGGGTGGTGGCGTAAAAGCGGTCGTCAGGCCATGGATGCAGGGTCCGAGCAGGCGGTAGCCAACGGTTCGCAATGCTGGTCATCCGCTTCCATCCGAGTCGATGGCGCTGACTACGTCGCCGCAGAGGCGGATGACTTTCGCTGCGGAAACGGCCGATGGCGTGACTGTTCGTCGGGACCGCATGGTACGCGAGGTACCCGCGGACGACGCTGCCGAGCCACCGGCCTTGCCCATCGACGGGGTTGTGTCGCCGCCGCGCCAGTGCAGTCTTGACTGCCCGGAACGTCGTGTGCGCATCCGCTTCATGTCGGTGTGCTGGGTCAACATGAACCGGCCTTTCCGAGACCTGCCGCAGATGTGGAGTAGCCCGAGGAAGCGGAAGGTATCCGGCGCGCCACGCTCACCTCGCGCGGTTCGCTTCGCATTGCGCGCAGCGGCCGAACTCAATGAGACGCGTCTTGTCGGGATGTAGCTCCAACGCAACGTTGCGTAGTCTTTCTCGCAACTCGTCGAGGAACCGCCTCGCCTCTTCCTCATGCTCGAAGCCCACGATGAAGTCGTCGGCGTAGCGCACGATAACCATGTCGCCGTGCGCGCGCCGTCGCCTCCACTGTTGGACCCACAGGTCGAGGACGTAGTGCAGATAGATGTTCGTCAGCAAGGGCGACGCAGTCGCACCCTGCGGCGAGCCCATCGTGCTCGCCGTCCACTGCCCGTTCTCCATTACCCCTGCGGTCAACCACTTCTGGATGAGCCGCACGAGCCGCCTGTCTCCGATCCGATGCTCGACGAATTTCACCAGCCATCCGTGGTCGATGGCATCGAAGGACAACTCGACACACTGCCCATCACCGCGACCATCCGCACCGAATAACGATCCGCCGCCCCCGCCATCCATTCGAAGGACAGACGCTCGAGACCTTGGCGTGGGTCCTCCGTTGAATCGTGATGTGACAGGTGACGTCGCCGGTCATCTCGCGTGATCGATCCAGACCCTCCTAGATCTCGTAGCGATCAAGCTGGGTGTCCAGAACCAGTTCGCCGCCGCGCGCCCGATCGATATGGTCGACCAGACGTCGTTATCCGTCGGGGCCGACGACCAGATCGACGTGCGGCGCGCGCTCTCCGATCGCGCCCTTGAGGTGTTCGGCCATGCACCCCGTGATCCCGAGCACAACGTTCGGCCGCCGTTTGTGCTCGGCCAGCATGCTGGCGCGCTGGTAGACGCGCTCCTCGGCTTTTTCGCGCACGGCGCAGGTGTTCAGCAGAATCAGCTCGGCGGCCGCGGGATCGTCGGTGCGCGCGTACCTGGCCTGGTGCAGGAGCCCCAGCATCATCTCGGTATCGGCGACATTCATCTGACAGCCGAAGGTCTCGACATAGGCCAGCCGCGACGTCGCGTGCGACGGTGGCTTCCTGCGGCTGGGGCGGGCGGCTGGGAGGGCCGGCGCAGCGAAACCAGGGATTCCATGGCCCGGACCTTATAGCGCGAAACCGCTGGTCGCCGCAGCCGCCGCCGCGTGTATCATCCCGCCTCATGCGTCCGAAACATTCGAAACAGCGCATCAAGACCGCCTTGCCCCCCGCGCGCGTCGCCGCCGCGCTGACCATCCTGGCGATAGTCTCACTGGCCGCGCCTGCCAGATCGGCCCCGGCCTTCGTTCATCGCAGCATCGTCCTCCCACAGGGCGACGTCGCGCTGGACCTGGGCCTTGGCATCGGGCGCGCGCCTGTCGGCCCGACGACGTCCGTCACTGGCCTCGGCATGAACCTCGAACTGCGCGGTGGGCTCAGCTCGGGCCTCGAGATCGGTTTTCGTACGGGGCTGCGTTTTGAGAGCGAAGGCCGTTACACCCGCGCCGACAACTACGGCCGCACCTGGGAAACCGAGACTTACCCGTTCGGCAACGACAGCGTCGCCAATCCCGAGCTGCGTCTGCGCTGGCTGGTGGCGCGCGGCCCGGGCGCGCAGCTGGGTCTGGAGCTGCGCGGCTATCTTCCGTTCGAGAGCGGCACCCGGTTCGGCATCATGCTGGGGCTGCCTGTGTCCCTGCACGTCGGCTCGTTGCGCATCGACACCGGCGTCTTCGTTCCCATCATCTTCACCGATCCGACCTGGAGCGCCGTCAGCGTCCCGTTTCACTTGTGGATCCAGGCCAGCGGCAATGTCTGGCTGGGCCCGCTGCTGGGTGTGCGCGTGATCAATTACAACGGCGGCAGTTACAACCAATATCCGCTGGGATTCGGCCTCGGCATCGGCCTCAACAGCGCTGTCGATTTTCGCACCTGGTTCTTTTTTCCGAACTTCCGCGGCGACCAGGCGACGCGCACCTTCGGCGTCGGGTTCGCTTTACAGGTCAGGTTCGAATGACCGCGGCGCAACGCTGATAACTGCTGCGCTGTAGCGGTGAGGCGTCTTTCAGCCACAGCCGTTCTTGTCGGCGCCGCTGCTAGCCTCTGGTCGGGCTCCGCGCTGGCGCAGGCGAGTGACGCTGGTGTCGCTCCAGACGCGGGCGCCGAGGAAGGGAAATTTGATCGCAGCGCGCCGCCCGCGCCGCTTGGTCCCATTGCGCCCGCGTATTCGGCGGAGGCGCTGCACAAGGGGATCTCCGGCGATGTCAGCCTGATTCTGACCATCGACGAGCTGGGCGCCGTGACCGACGTCGAGGTCGAGGCCGGGCTGGCCCACGGTCTGACCGAATCCGCCGTCGCCGCCGCTCGCGCCGCGCGCTTTCGGGCCGCACTGGACGCACAGGGGCGTCCCTATGCCGTGCGTTTGCGATGGATCGTCCACTTCACGTTGCCGGAGGTCCGTACGCCGAAGGCCGCTTCGCCACCCGCGCCGCCGTCGGAGCCCGCCGCGCCGTCACCGCAGTCGGGCACCACCGCCACGCCGCCGCTGCCTCCGGGCGTCGAACAGCTGTCCGCCGGCCCGGACGGGCAATTCTTGATCTGGGTTCGCGAACGGGGCACCGGGAAGATTCTCCCCACCGCGACCGTGTACATCGAAGACCTCGGCCAGTTGCTGCGCCTCGACCCGCGCGCCCGCCTCGAGCGCATGCTGGCGCCCGGCGCCTACGCGGTCGTCATCCGCGCGCCCGGCCATCATCAGGAAGAGCGCATCGAACGGTTGCACGCCGGCGAGCGCCTGGAACGGACCTATTTCCTCGAGAAGACCCGCCTCAACGAATACGAGACCCTGGTCCTCGCCGCCCCCCCGCGCGCCGAGACCGGCGTGGTCACGCTGCAGGCCGAGGAGATTCACGCCATCCCCGGAACCTTCGGCGATCCGTTCCGCGCGGCGATGCTGCTGCCCGGCGTCGGATCGATCATCTCGGGCATCGGTTACCCCATCATCCGCGGCGAGGCGCCCGGGCAGACCGGAACCTTCATCGACGATGTGAAGGTGCCGCTGCTATATCACCTCGGCTTCGGCCCGGCCGTCGTTCACCCGCTCTATCTGGCGTCGCTCGACTTTCACCCGGGGAACTTCCCGGCCGAGTTCGGCCGCTTCACCGGCGGCCTCATCCGCGCCAAGACCACCGGCGCTTCGTCGGAGCGGCAGACGATGCTGGAGGTCGATCTGTTCAAGTTCTCCGGCTTCCACTCGCAGCCGTTCACCTGGGACGGCCACGAGGGCGCCATCACCGGCTCGGCGCGCTACGGGACGTTTGCGTTCCTGGCCAAGGCGTTTGATCCGACAGCCGTGCTGGAATACTGGGACTACCAGACCCGCACGGATCTGCGCATCGGCCCCGGGACCCTGCGGCTCTTGATCTTCGGCGCCAACGACGCCGCCGGGACCAAACGGATCATCGACGAGAACGGGGATCCGCGCGGCAAGGATCAGGTGCTGAGCATCGGATTTCACCGTGCCGATCTGCGCTACCGGTTTTTCCGTCGCGGCCCCCTGTCCGCCGAGGTGGGCATCGAAGCCGGCCCCGACTACACGCACAATACCGGCGATCCCGACACCAACAACGTCGAGCGGGTGCAGCTCCTGGAATGGATCGTTCGCCCGCGCGCGACCGGTGAGGTCGTGCTGGGCGATCGCCTCAAGCTGCGCGGTGGGGCCGACACGCTCTACCAGACCTGGCGCAACGAGCTTGGACCCAACGCCGCCGCCGACATCCTGTTCCCGCGCTACGGTTTGACCTTTGGCGCCTTTCTCCAGGGCGAGTGGCAGCCGACGCCGTCCTGGCTGATCGTCCCGGGCGTTCGCGTCGACACC
>DASRQT010000232.1:0-2535 GCA_035696485.1 Polyangia bacterium
TGGTCGCGCCCGCGCTTGCTCTCTGCCAGACACTGACCCAGGCCTCAGTCGATCCTTACGCGGGCGCGTTGCTGGATGCGGCTTTGGCGGAGAACGCCCACTTCGAGGGAGACTTCCTGGCAGCGGAGGCGGCGTTCGAACGGGCGGAGCGCACGCTGCTCGAGTCGTGTCCCTCCGCCACGCGCGAACTGGCGACCGTGCGAGACATTGCGGTGTTCATCCAGTATGCGCAAAAAGGAGACTTCAGCACCCAGTTCGGTCGTACTCAGCGGTGGCTGGCGCAGGCGGAGGCGTCTCGCGACGTGTTCCACGCCAGCATGTTGCGCGTCGCCCACGCCATCGTCTGGATCGCTCACGACCAACCACAACGGGCGCGCGCCGAGCTTCACCGGGCGCAAGCGGACTGGACGGGTGCAGCCGGCGTATTGGAGGTGGCAGCGGCCCTGTACCACGACATCATCGATCGCTACGAAGAGAAGGATGTCACACCGGGCCAGGCGGACCCGATGCGCTCGTCCCTGCTGCGCAGCCCGGCCGCACAAACGCCATTCTTGAGCGGATACCTCGGTCTGCAGAGCGCGTGGGGCGCCCTTAGGGCGATTTCCGATGGGCGCGCCGGCCAGGAACAGGCCGCCGCCGTACGCAAGATCGTCGCGGAGCTGCGCGACCTGGGTCTCGCGATCTGGTTGGCCGTGGCCGACGCGCTCGAGGCCAACCTCGATTACTTGGGGGGCGAACGCGAGCGGGCCCTCCGCGGACTCGATCAGGCGGAGCAGAAGTTTCGCCGTCTACACATGCTGTGTCTGGCCGCCTGCGCGCGTAAGCGGCGTGGCCAGTTCATGGTCGGTGAGTTGGGCACGCGCCTCGAAGACGAAGCCGACACCGAGCTGCGCGCGCTGGGCGTCGTGAGCCCAGAACGGTGGACGCGCGCCTACTGGTCGATGTTCGACACGGCAAAGGCGCAGCTGCGCACCGAGGAGGGCGGCGCCGGCTAGACGGTCGTCAAGCCGACGGAGGTTCGATACGTTTGAGCTGCAAGCGCAGGGCGCGCCCCGAGACACGTAATCGCTCGGCCGCGGCACCGACGTCACCACCACAATCGCTTAGCGCCGATCGAATTTCGTCCGTCGAGATGTCCTGAACGCTTCGCGAGGCGGGACTGCCCTGGAGCCGCTTGTAAAGGTAGCTCTTGGAAACGCCGAGGCGCTTGGCGGCGCGCTCTCGTCGGTAACCTTCGGCCTGCAAGGCAGCAATGATGTCCGCGTCGCTCACCTCCTCTGCACGTCTCGAGGCCGGTGGCGTTGATGTCGTTTCCGGAGACCTGTCATTGCGTGGACGAAGGATGTTTCGCAGCTCGTCCCCGATGCGCGCCCGGGCGCGGCCGCGATTTTCGATGGCAAATTTCAGGGCTACATTGGCCAATTCACGAACGTTGCCGGGCCAGCTGTAAAGCGCCATTTGGGCGATGTATGCACCCGGGACGAAAGGGTCCACACTGCTGGCCGGGGATTCAAGCCGATGTCCCTCTCCCATCGATTCCAGCCGCTCGCGCAGCAGGTGATAGAAGAGTATGCCGATATCGTCTCGACGGGTGCGTAACGCAGGGACATGGATCTCGTAAGAAAATCGGCGCAACAGAGGCTCGCGAAACTCGTGCCTTGCGACGGCCGATTCCAGATCCGAATCCGTCGCGGCGATGAGTCGAACGTCTACCTGCCTGGTGCTTCCGCCCAACGGTTGGATCACGCCCTCTTGTACGGCGCGTAATAGCAGCGCTTGAACGTCGAACGACACGTCGCCGATTTCGTCGAGGAATAGAGTCCCCCCGTTTGCCTGAGCGAAATAGCCTTTTCGCTCCTCGGTCGCGCCGGTGAAGGCCCCACGCTTATGGCCAAACAATTCGGATGCCGCCATCGTCGGTGGGACACCCGCCACGTTGACAGCGACGTAGCTGGCGGCGGCCCGCCGGCTGTATTTGTGAATTGCGGCGGCGACCAGTTCCTTGCCCACGCCGGTCGCGCCTCGCAACAACACCGGCACCTCGAGGTCGGCGACGCGATGAATTTGTTGCCGCAAGCGGCGCATGACCGTGCTCTCGCCGACCAACCCTTTCACAGCGGGGGCTGGATCGATTAGCTCGAGCCATCCAATCCACAAGACCAGATCCTTCCCGATGAGCACAATGATCCCTGCCTGAAGTTCTTCGGCCGAGAGCACGCGCTGTCCGACAAGGGGCTGTCCATTCACCTCCACGGCGGGAGACGCGAACGCATAGTTCAGCCGCAACCCGTCAAGGTGACGGGTCACCTCCAGCGGGCTGCGCGAAATTCGGGTGCTTTCGAGTGGGCCCGAACGGTCGCCGGCAGGCGTCCGAAACTCGGGTGACAGGCGGTTCACGACGACCGACCGCGTATCCTCGACGCCGGCGTCGAAGAGGGGTGCGAACTCGCCGACCCGCGCAGGATCGGGATGCGTCAACACCCGCGCGGCGATGAACCGACGGCTGGTGTCGTCGTCAGCGTCGGTGGGCGTGGA
>DASRQT010000233.1:0-5739 GCA_035696485.1 Polyangia bacterium
CCGCTGTCGTTCGTGTTGCGTGGCCTGATGGACCGCGCGCTGACGCGGCTCGCATGCCGGAGCCTGGCCTGCGCGGGGCTGACCTTGCGCCTGCAGCTGGATCCACGCGGCCTCGACGTGCGCGAGATCCCGATCGCCGCCCCGACGCGTGAGTCGGCGACACTGCTGCAGCTGGCGCGCCTGGATCTGACGCGCCGGCCGCCCGCATCGCCCGTGGTCGGCGTCCGGCTGATCGCGCTGCCGGCGCGCGCCCGCACCGCACAGCTGGATTTTTTGCGTCCGACCGGCCCGGCGCCCGATCGTCTGGCCGCCACCATCGCGCGTCTGGCCGCCCTGGTGGGGCCCGATAACGTCGGTGTCCCGCACGCCGAGGACACCTGGCGCGAGGAGGCGATCACCGTCAAGCCTTACACCGAACACACGGCACCACCACCGGCGGCGCCGCTGCCGACATCCACATCGGCGCAGGAGTCCAACGCGCTGACGCTGCGGCGATTTCGCCCCGCCCAGGAGACGGAGGTGCTGATGGGGCGGGACGGCCCCACCGCGCTGCGCGGCAAGGAGACCATCGCGCGCGTCACGATCGCCGCCGGTCCCTACCGCCTCAGCGGCGAATGGTGGCGCCCCGCCGAAGAGGGGGGCAGCTTCTCGCGGGACTACTGGGATGTTTTTGCCTCGGATGGCGCCGTCTATCGTCTCTTCGAGGACCAGCGCGACGGCCGCTGGTATCTGGACGGCTATTACGATTGATATCGGTTTTGTATATGATGCGCGCACTCCTGTTGAGCCCTTCCATTCCATCTTTAACTTCCCTCTCGCGTCATGGGTGCACGGGCGCGATGCTGTTGGCCCTGTTTCTCGGCAGTGCGGGGGCCGGCTGCGCCAATCGCGGCATGGTCGCTCCCCGAGACGGCGGCGGCTCCGGCGGCGGCGGGGGTACGACCGACGCCAAGGTGGACATCCCCGGAACGGATATGGGAAGCGGTGGCGGTGGCGGTGACGGCGGAAACACCGACGTCCCCGTGGAAAAGTACGAAGCCACTCCCCCGCCCTGTAACACCCGCTTCAACTTCGAAAACGGAATGACCTACGGGGCAAAGCTGGGCCCAGCGACCATGATGGAGGCCTTCAAGGCCGTCGTCGCCGGCACCGAACACACCCAGTGTGGCTTCGGCTCGCTGCAGCTCATGACCCAGTTTTCCGGCACCACCGGCAACACGATCAAGGGCATCGTGGTCATCGACTTGCCCATGACTGAAAATCTGGCGGGCAAGACCTTGACCATCGGCGTGGCGACCGAGTTGCCGGCCACGCCCAGCCCCACGGTGAGCGTCAGCTTTGTCACGGCGACGGGCTTTGTGGATCTGCCCCCGGTGATCAAGAATATTCCGGCCACATTCTTGTCGACGACTCACCCCATCCCCGCGACCGCCACGGCGGTGAGCGCGATCTACATCGTGGCGACCGACTCCAACAGCTACACCGGCAAGCTCTACATCGACGAGATCGACATCAAGTAGCGCCGTTCGGCCTTGCCCTTGCCTGAACAAGTGTTCAGACTAACGGCGTGGGCGACTCTTCCCCGTACGTCGAGCTGCGCTGTCGATCGGCGTTCAGCTTTCTCGACGGCGCCACCCTGCCCGAGGATCTGATCGCCGCCGCCGCCGCCGGTGGCCACGACACTCTGGCGCTGGCGGATCGCGACGGCGTGTACGGGGCGCCCCGATTTTTCGGCGCCGCGCGCAAATGCGGCGTGCGGCCGATCGTCGGCGCCGAGGTCACGCTGGCCGGCGCGCCCCCGGTGCTGCTGCTGGTCGAGAGCCGGCGCGGTTATCAGAACCTCTGTCGACTGCTGACGGCCGCCAAGGCCGGTCGCCCCAAACAACCGTCCGGGCGCCGCCCCGACGACGACAGCGCCGGCGCCTCTGCCGATCTGCTGGCGACTCACGCCGAGGGGCTGATCGCGCTGGGCGGCGCCGCCCCACGCCCCGATCTCCCGGCGCTGGTGGCGGCGTTTGGCGGCGCCAACGTTTACCTGGAGGTGCAACGACACCTCGACGCCGTGGAGGCTCACCGCGGCCGCGAGGTGCTGGCGCAGGCCGAGGCGCACGGCATCGGCGTCGTGGCGACCAACGACGTACGGTATGCGGCGCCGCAAGATCGGCAGGTGCACGACGTCCTCACCTGCGCGCGCGAACGCGCCACCGTCGATCAGATCGGGCGCCGCCTGGCAGCCAACGGCGAACGCTGGCTGAAACCGCCCCGGCAGATGGCGGCGCTGTTCCGCGATCTCCCGGGCGCGGTCCGCGCGACGCGTGTCATCGCCGAACGCTGCGCCTTCACGCTGGCGGATCTGGGCTACACCTTCCCGTCCTTCCCGGTCCCGGCCGGCGAGAGCGAACAGAGCTACCTGGAGGCGATGGCGTGGCAGGGCGTGCGCGATCGCTATCGTGACGATTCCTCTGGACTGCTGCCCAGGGTCGAACGTCAGGTGAGGCGCGAGCTGGCGATCATCGGCGCGCTGAACCTGGCCGGCTATTTCCTGGTGGTCTGGGACATCGTCCGCTTCGCCCGCGGCCGCGGGATCATGATCCAGGGGCGCGGGTCGGCGGCCAATTCGGCCACCTGCTACGTCCTCGGCATCACGGCCGTGGATCCGGTGGCGATGGACCTGCTGTTCGAACGTTTCCTGTCGGAGGAACGCGTGCGCAGCGCCGCCAACGTCGCCGATCGCATGCCCGACATCGACCTGGATCTCCCCTCGGGCGATCGCCGCGAGGAGGTCATCCAGCACGTCTACCGGAAATACGGCGCGCGCGGCGCCGCCATGACGGCCAACGTGATCACCTACCGCCCGCGCATGGCGGTGCGCGATTGCGGCCGCGCGCTGGGGTTCTCCGAGGAGCAGCTCGGCCGCATCTCCAAGCACCTGCCGGGGTGGATCGAGGAAGACCTCCCCCTTTCTGCCTTCATCGCCGAGGCCGGCTTTCCCGCCAGCGACGGGCGCACGCGGTTACTGGCCGACGTGGCGACGGCGATGCTGAACCTGCCGCGCCACCTGGGGCAGCATTCGGGCGGGATGGTGATCGCCGCCGGCCGCCTGGACGAGGTGGTCCCGCTGGAACCGGCCAGCATGCCCGGCCGCGTGGTGGTTCAGTGGGACAAGGACGACTGCGCCGATCTCGGCATCGTGAAGGTCGATCTGCTGGGCCTGGGGATGATGGCGGTGCTGGAGGAGGCGGTGCCGCTGATCCGCCGCCACGAGGGGGTCGAGATCGACTACGCCCACCTGCCGCCCGACGATCCGGCCTCGTACCGCATGCTGTGCGCGGCCGACACCGTCGGTGTGTTCCAGGTCGAATCGCGCGCGCAGATGGCCACCCTGCCGCGCATGAAGCCCGCGCGTTTTTACGATCTGGTGGTCGAGGTCGCCATCATTCGGCCCGGCCCCATCGTCGGCAAGATGCTGAACCCATACCTTTGCCGGCGCGCCGGGACCGAGAAGGAGACCTACCCCCACCCTTCGCTGGAGCCGATCCTCAAACGCACGCTGGGGATCCCGCTGTTTCAGGAGCAGCTGATCCGCATGGCCATGGTCGCCGCCGGTTTCTCGGGTGGACAGGCCGAAGAGCTGCGCCGCGCGATGGGTTTCAAACGATCGGTCCAGCGCATGAACGCCATCGAACAGGATCTGCGCGACGGGATGCGCCGCAACGGTATCACCGGCGCCGCGCAGGACGAGATCGTGGCCGGGATCAAATCGTTCGCGCTGTACGGCTTCCCGGAGTCGCACGCCGCCTCGTTTGCGCTGCTGGCGTACGCGTCGGTGTACCTCAAGGCGCACCACCCGGCCGCCTTCGCCTGCGCGCTGCTGAACAACTACCCGATGGGGTTTTATCACCCGGCGACGCTCATCACCGACGTCGCCCGCCACGGCGTCGAGACCCGTCCCATCGACGTGACCCGTTCCACCTGGCTGTGCGACCTGGAGGGCAACGACCAAGGCAAGCACGCCATCCGCCTGGGCTTGAAATACGTCTCCGGCCTGCACCAGGAGGTCGGCGTTCGGCTGGAGGAGCAGCGCGCCCGGCGCCCATTCGCCTCGCTCGGCGATCTTCAGGAGCGGGTGTCGCCGAGCCCGACCGAGATGGCCACGCTGGCGGAGATCGGCGCGCTGCAGGAGCTCGGCGGGACGCGACGGCAGGCCCTGTGGCAGGTGGAGGCGCTGCAACGCTCTGGTGCGTTGTTCGAGCGGGTGGCGGCCACGACGACGGGGGCGCCGTCCCCACTGCCCGAGATGACCGACGATGAGGAGATCGCCGCCGACTTTGACGGCACGGGCGTCACGACCGGCCCCCACCCGGTTTCGTTCGTCCGCGAGCAGCTGACCCGCGCCGGGGTCGTGTCGGCCGCGGCGCTGGCGAGCGTGCCGCACGGCCGGCGCGCGCGCATCGCCGGCGTGGTGATCGTCCGGCAGCGCCCCGGCACGGCCAAGGGGTTCGTCTTCATCACGCTGGAAGACGAGACCGGCTTCACCAACGCCATCGTGACGCCTGACCGCTATCAGCGCCATCGATCGCTGCTGGTCAGCACCAACGCCCTCATCATTGAGGGCGTCGTCCAGAATCAGCAGGGGGTCATCGCCATCAAGGCCGACGGCTTCCAGCCGCTCTACGGCCGGCCGGGCGAGGTCGACATGTCACACGACTTCCACTGAGATACTGGCGGCGACGGGCTCTGCCGGCGAACTGGGCCGTCGCCGCGCCCGGCGGCGGTTGCGGGTCAAGATCACGCAGCCCAGTACGCCGTTGGTGAACATCAACGAGTTCGTCGCGATGAAGACCCAGTCTCTGACCAGCCAGCTATAAAGCGTGAACCCGCCCGACGCCGCCATCTGCCCGATGAAGAGCCAGGGCGAGACCCCTTCGCTGGCCCCCTCACGCCACTGCTTGTGGATCTGCTTGGCGATGGTCGCCACCAGGATCAGCGAGCTCAGCCAACCGATCGCCTGCACGCCCATCAGGCCGGCAGACCGTCACCGATGCCGACCGGCAGGACTTCTTCCTGTTCGTCCTCATCGCGTGGGATCGTCCGCGCCTCCAGCGGCTCGCTGGCCGGCCCGTTCAGGATTCGGCCGGTGGGATCGAAGCGGCTGCCGTGACACGGGCAATCCCAGCTCTTCTCGGTGGTGTTCCAGTGGACCAGGCAGCCGAGGTGGGTGCACACCGGCGACAGCGCGCTCAGCTCGCCGCTGCCGTTTCGGTAAACCGCCAGCCGCTGCCCCTTGACGTTGACCACCCGACCCTCGCCGGCGTCGAGCTCTGCGATGGCCTGCGACCCGGGCGTGCCGAAGCGGTCGGCGACCAGATGTCGGGGAAAATCGATGTTCTCGCTGATGAAGTTCCTGGCAGCGCCGATCGGCGGGAAGCGTGTCGCGTCGAACAGGTCGCCCCAGGCGCTCTTCCCGCCGGTCACCTGTTCCGCCAGGACGAGACCGGCCAGCGTCCCCTGCGTCATACCGTTGCCGCCGTAACCGGTGGCGATGAAGACGTGGCTGGACAGGGCATTGCGCCCGATGTACGGCAGCCCGTCGACGGGAACGATGATCTGCCCCGACCAGCGATAGTCGGTGGGCGCGACCGACTGCCCGAAATGCCCCTTGAAGTATGCCTCGAGCCGCTGAAACGGCTCGGTGGTGTCGTCCATCTCGCCCACCTTGTGGTCTTCGCCCCCGACGAT
>DASRQT010000234.1:0-11469 GCA_035696485.1 Polyangia bacterium
CGCCTTTGCCGACCAGCACGATTCGCTTTTTCGACTGCGCCGGTTTCCACGTCAGGTGGATGAAACGCGGCTCTTCGTCGCTGCCCTGGGCCACGGCCAGATAGAGACCCATGCCGCGCTGGCGGCATTCGTCGGGGCCAAAGACGGTGATGCCAAGTCCGGAGTCCCTGGCCAGAGTCGTCGCCGCCTCGGCCAGGCGGGTCGGGGTCAGAACGCCAGCCGGCTCGTTGACCAGATCGCGCGCGTCGGCCACCGCCCGCGCGGTCTGCTGGGCGCGGTCCAGCGCCTGGCGCGCGGCCGATTCGTCGGCGGTCGCGACGAACAGTGTGGCTGAGGTCAAGGTCACCGGTGTTCGCTTGTCGCCGGTCAGGTATTTTTGAAAACGATAACCGCCGAGGCGCAAGCCCTCCGCCAGCGTCTGGACGGTCGTGCTGGCGGCAGCCGCGGTTTTTCCGGCGTCGCCGAGCGCGATGCCGGCCGTGCCCGCGCCGACGGAATTGGCAAATCGCGCGACCCGGCCGGCGGCGGGACGCAGGTCGGACAGGCGGAAGTTCGCGCGTGGCCCGCAGCCGACCAGCAGCAGCCGGCCAGGGCCGAGGCGTCCCTGCGTGTGCAAGGACAGTGACTGGCCAGCCTTGGCGCGAAATCGTTCGTCGGCCATGGCCCGCCGCAGATGGCCACCGAGGGCCGTGTCGGCCGCGGTGATGGTCGGGTCCTCGGGCAGCGTGTCTTCGTGGCAGACGACCGCCAGGACGTCCAACGTCGATTGCAGCGGAGGGGTTGCGGAAAGGGTGATGTCCATTGAGATGCGGCGCGTGATTGGCGACCGGCTGGGGGGCCAAGACGCACATCAGGGCCCGATGAGGGTAGAGGTCAGGGTCGCGAATTTCAAGGGAGTTCTGTTGACAGCACGACTGTCCAAACAGTAGCGTGGGCGCGCATGGGCAGCCCCAAACGCAGGCAGAAATCCGCCAAGGCCAAGCGGCCGATGGCGCGATCGCGCGCGCGGAAGGCCGTGAGCAAAAGGGTCGCGGGGCGCAAGCGGCCAGCTGCGGTGATGACCAAGCGCGCGGGGAGCGCCGGGCGTCCGGCCGCGGTCAAGAGCAAACCGGTCAAGGTCAAGACGACGGCCAAGCCAGTTGCCAAGGCTGCCGCGGCGAAAGCTGCAACCGCGAAAGCTGCAACGAAGACGGCTGCAACGAAGACGGCTGCAACGAAGACGGCCGCCAAGTCGGTCGTGACGCACAGGAAGGTCGAGCCGCGCGCAGAGGCGCTCGGCCTCGATGCCAGGTCCGACACGAGATCCGATGCGAAGTCCGACACCGAGGGCCGGAACGGTGTCTCGAAGGCGCCGGCGCACGTTCGTCCCGACGTCCGCCCCGAGGCCGAGACGGGTGCTGCTGAGCGCGTGCCGCCACCGCTGCCGGTTCCGATCGCCAGCTTCACCTTCTAGAACGCGTTCACGCCGAGAGAGGTACGAGGGAGCGATGTCGCCTGAGAATAATGTGCTGACGGAAAAACGAGAGCATGCGGCCCGTGTCCTGCGCGAGATCCTCGAACGCATGGGGATCGAGGCAGAGGTCAGCGCGTTCGACGACGGGGAGCGGGTCATCCTGGATGCGCACGGCGAGGAGTCGGGTCTGGTGATCGGAAAAAAGGGGGCGACGCTGGACGCGCTTCAGTATCTGATCAACCGGATCGTGAGCAAGAAGCCGGGTGACGGACCCGGGATCGTTGTCGACGCCGAAGGCTACCGTGGTCGCCGAGAGGACTCGTTGACGGATCTGGCGCAGCGGTTGGCGGAGAAGGCGGTCAAGACCGGGCGACCGGTTCCGGTCGAGCCGATGAATCCGCACGACCGTCGCATCATTCACGTGGCGCTGGCCGAACACGTGGGCGTGACGACCGAATCGGAAGGCGAGGGGCTGTTCAGGCGCGTCGTGATCTTCCCGAAGGACCGACCGGCGCGCTCCAGTTCAGAGCCCTGAAAACGGGTTACAGGCCCGCCTGGCGAAACAGGTGATTGAGACCGTGTTCGCCGATAGCGCTCGCCAGCGCGGCGGCTATCTTGTCGGCGTCGCTGCCCGGGGCCAGATGGGGCAGGACTCCAAGCGAGGCTGATCCAGTTAAGATCTTGATTTGATTGCTATTTTCTGCTGGATCGGTTCCGTCGGAGGTGGTCTGGACCAAGACCAGGCCGGCCAGCGGAAGCTGACGGCGTGTGATTTCGAAAAGCGTGAGGGCGGTGTGATTGATGGTTCCCAGGGCAGAGCGCGCCACCACCAGAAGTGGCAGTCCTAGCTGCGTGGCCAGGTCGGCCGTGGTCGTGGCGCCGCGATAGGGGACCAGAAGCCCGCCTGCGCCTTCAATAATGAGGGCGTCGCCGGCGGCCTGAAGTTCGTCGGCGCGCGTTTCGATCGCGTCGAAGTCGATCAGCTGGTTGGCGGCGGCAGCGGCGACGGCGGGCGCCGCCGGCAGCGCGAGGGGGTAGAGGCAGACGGCGTCGCGGGGCACCGGACGTCGAGCGGCTTCCCACAGCGCCAGGGCGTCGCTGGGGTCGGGAGCGCATCCGGTCTCGACCGGCTTGAACGGGATCAGGCGACGTGCGCGAGCGAGCGCCAGGCGCACGAGGGCGCAGGCGACCACGGTCTTGCCGACCCCCGTGTCGGTGCCGGTGACGAAGAGGCCTTTGCGACGTACCGGCGGGGTCACGTTAGATCAGGGCGGTGAGTGCCCGCGCCAGCGCCAGGATCTGGGCCGGCTGGTGGTTGGCGGAGACGGTCACCCTGAGACGGGCGGCGCCTTCCGGAACGGTCGGAGGACGAATGGCCGGTACGAAGAATCCCTGTTCGGCGAGGCGGCGCGAAACCGCGAGGGCTCGTTCGTCGCTGCCGACAACCACCGGGAAGATGCCGCCGCGACGGGGTGGCGTCGCAGGGCCGGCGGGGGAGAGCGCCTCGGCCATCAAGCGCACGTTGTCAGCGAAACGCGCGCGAAGCGCGTCGCCTTCGGGACCGGCGATCAATGTCGTCGCCGCGATTGAGGCGGCCGCGACTGGAGGAGGGAGCGCGGTTGTATAGATGAAGGTGCGAGCGCGGTTGACCAGGAATGCTCGCAGAGATACGGCGCCAGCGACAAAGCCGCCGAACGAGCCGAATGCCTTCCCCAGGGTGCCCACCAGGACATCGGGCATCACGCTTGCCTCGGCCGAGAGGCCGCGGCCTCTCGGTCCGAGGACGCCCAGGGCATGGGCCTCGTCGACGATGAGGACGCCATCCTGGTCACGGACGGCCGCGGCGAGGTCAGCCAGCGGGGCGACGTCCCCGTTCATGCTGAAGAGGGATTCGGTCACCAGCAGGCGGCGGCGATAATTGCCGGGGTGGGCGAGGGCGGCCCAGGCGCCGTTCGCGTCGAGGTGGGGGTAGATGCGGACGGTGGCTCGCGACAGGCGGCAGCCGTCAATCAGGCTGGCGTGGTTGGCGGCATCGGAGACTACCAGGTCGTGGGGACCAGCCAGGGCGGTCATGACGCCGACGTTGGCCTGGTACCCGGTCGAGAACAGCAGGGCGGCGTCGGTTTCGAGATACCGAGCCAGAATCGCCTCGAGGTCGCGGTGGGGCGGGAGGTCTCCGGAGACCAGACGGGCGGCGCCGCCACCGAAGCCGTGGCTGCTGGCCGCGTTAGCCGCCGCCTGGGCCAGGGCGGGGTGCGACGCCAGCCCGAGGTAGTCGTTGGAGGCGAAGGAGACCAATGGGACCCCGGCCCGGGCGGTCGTCGTTCGCGAGGATCCTTCCAGCTCGGGGCAGACGCGCATCCGGTTCGCCTGGGCGAGGGCCGCGAGCTCGGATTCAAGCTGGCCGGCGAAGGAGGGCACGTGGCCGCTTATACATCAGCCGATGTTCCACGTGAAACCTCGCGTCCGGTTTTCGCGAGGACGTTTCACGTGGAACGTTTGAACTCATGCACCCAGCGGCGCCGGCTCGCGTAGGGGATTGCGGAGGCGGGCAGCCAGCCGGCGGGTGATTCCAGATCGGCTGAGGTGGAGAGCGCGAAGACGGTGCCCCCGGGCCGAACCAAAGGAAGAGCCGCGCTCAGCCAGTCTTGGGGATGGAAGGTCGCCCGGGAAACAGCCGCATCGAACGGTTCTGGGTGCTCTTGCGCAAAAGCATCCAGCCGGACGCCCGCGACACGAACTCGATCCGGAAGCCCAAGCGAGCGGACCGCGGTTCGCAGGAAAGCGGTCTTCTTGGCGATCGGTTCCACCAGATGTACCTGAAGGCGCTCGAGTAGAAGCGCCAGGGGAAGAGCGGGGAGGCCGCCGCCACTGCCCACGTCGACCAGGGTGGTGATGTCCCGGTTGTCTCGCAAGCGGCTGGCGAGAACGAACGAATCGGGGAAGTGCTCGGCGATCAGAACCGGCAGCGAGCCGGCGCCCGTCAGGTTGATGTGGCTGTTCCATTGAAGAAGAAGGCGACCGTAGGTCAGCAGGGCGGAGCACTGCTCGCCGGTCAGCTGGAACTGCCAAGCGGCCGCGAGCTCGCGCAAGGCCAGGTCGGCGCGGGCATCGTCGACGACTGGGGGCAGAAGGCTCATGCGATCGATCTCAATGTGCCCTGCATTCTCTTTTTCGCCCAGCATGACAAGACCAGTATTATCGGCCGGATGCTTGAAGAACCTGCTCTGTCGGAGGTGCTGGTTCCGTTCGTGCGCAGCTTCGCGGGCGGCGCCGGCGGCGCGGTCCAGACCATGGTCGGCGACGCATCGACCCGACGGTACCACCGGGTTCGCGTTGATGGCGGCTCGCCCGGCAGCGCCGTGGTCATGGAGTTACCCGACAATCCCTTGCGGTCCGACGAATTGACGGCCGGGGAGCTTCCGCCCGAACTGCCGTTCGTCAACGTGCACCGCTACCTGGCGCAGGGGGGGGTGCCGGTGCCGGCCATCTATCGCACAGATATGGCCCTGGGTCTGATCGCGCTCGAGGACCTCGGCGACCAGACGTTTGAGGCTGTGGTCAAATCCTCCGATCGGGCGCAGCGGCGGGCGCTGTACTACGGGGCCATCGATCATATTATCGCACTGCAGCAATTGGCCGAGCGTCGTCCCGATCAAAGCTGCGTGGCCTTCTCGCGCCGGTTCGACCAGCCGCTGCTCCGCTGGGAGCTGGACCATTTCCGGGAGTGGTACCTCGAGGCGGAGCTGGGCGTGACCTTGAGCACGGAGGAGGTGAGCAAGGTGGAGACCGCCTTTTCCTGGCTGGCACAGGCGCTGGCGGACAGCCCGGTGACGCTGGTCCATCGCGATTTTCAGAGTCGCAACTTGATGGTGGTGCAGAACGACGGCCGCACCGAGCTGCGTCTGATCGATTTTCAGGATGCCTTGCTGGGATCGAAGGCCTACGACCTGGTGGCGCTGCTGCGCGATTCCTATATCGAGCTGCCCCCGGATGAGGTCGCCGATCACGTCGCGTACTTCCGGGCCGCCGCCGGGTTGCCGGAGGGAGAGTTCGAGCGCCTGTTCGTTTTGCAGACGCTGCAGCGAAAGCTCAAGGACGCGGGGCGGTTCATCTTCATCGACCGCGTCCGGAAAAATCCCAGCTTCCTGCAGTGGATTCCCACCAGCCTTCGCTATGTGGGCGCGGCCCTGCGCGAAGCGCCGCCAGAGCTGGCGGGATTGCGGCAGGTCCTTGAAAAACACGTGCCCGGATTATTCTCACCGCCGGCCTGAGGAGCCCCGCCGACTGAGGTGTCGTCGCCGCGGCGCCAAAGCGCGCCGATCCATATATACTTTTTGCCCCCGGTGGGGGAACGGGTGCGCCGAGTGACTCATGGAACCGCGAACCGATCAGCCTGCGCATAAACCCGTCCTCATCGCTGATGGGGATCCCAAGAGCCTGCGGGTTCTTGAGGTCAGTCTGAGGAACGCCGGATTCGAGGTTCACGCCGTGCGCGACGGCGCCGAGGCCGATGCCTGGCTGCAGGAGCACGTGCCGGCGCTGGTGATTGCCGACACCGCCCTGGGCGGCGTCGATGGCTTCGAGCTCGGTCGGCGCATCAAGCAGCGCCTCGGGCAATCTGCCATTGCGGTTTTGTTGATGGGTGAGCCGACGGTCGAGAATCGCATCTCGGCGGTGAACGCGGGCGCGGAAGAGCTGCTGGGCAAGCCGGTCTACGTCAAGGATGTGATGGCGCGAATTGGCCTCTTGTTGCGGCGGAGACTGCGCGAGCAGATGCAGGCGGGCGGCGACGGACAGAGTCGCTTCTCCGGCGATCTGGCCGACATGTCGATCGTCGATCTCTTGCAGACGGTGGAGGCCAGCCGGCGCTCGGGCGTGATCGAGCTTGGCAACAAGCAGAACTCGCGGGCGGAGATCTATTTTCGTCAGGGCGCCGTGGTCGACGCTGAGGTCGGGCGGCTGTCGGGGCGAGAGGCGATGTTCCGCCTGTTTTCGTGGTCAGAAGGAAAGTTCCAGATCGAGTTCAAGAGCATCCGGCGCAAGGACGCGGTGGAGTTGCCGGCGCGCGCGCTGGTGATCGAAGGCATGGAGCGCCTGGACGAGTGGACGCGGCTGGTCCGCGATCTGCCGCCGCTGTCGACGGTGTTCGAGGTCGACTATCGGCTGCTGGCCGACCGGTTGGCCGAGATCCCGGACGAGGTCAACGGCATCCTGCGGCTGTTCGACGGCATCCGGTCGCTGGTGCAGGTCATGGACGACTGCGGTCTGGCCGATCGCGACGTCCTGACCATCGTGGGCCGCTTGCACGGGGAGGGGATCATTCGCGACGTCGCTCTCCGTCGGCAGAGCGAGCCGGCGCGTGGTCCTGATCTGGAAGGGTGGCTGACGGAAGCGGCGGGTCCGTTTCGATCGCCGATGGAAGCGGCGCGCGATCAGTCGGACGTGGCGCCAATGGACCTGCCGCCGCGTTCCAGGACCGAACCGGATGACCTTACGATTGATGCCGCCCTGGCGGGCAGCGTGGCGGCCGCCGCCGCGTCCGACGGCGTGGAGGAGGCTTCCGAAGAGGCGTCGGTGGAGGCGCTAGAAGAACAGCGCGAACGCTTCACCAATCGCCTGCACATCGAGGGCGCGGCCGCGCCGGAGCTGTCGGAGTTCGAAAACTTCGCGCGCGAGCTGGCCGGTCCCGACGATATGTCGGGGCAAGATGCGATCCCCGAGCCGCGGGCCAACGAACGGGCGATGGTGATCCCGTTCCCGGCGCTGGAGGGGGATCGGCGCGAGACCTTGCCGCCGGCGATGATCTCGCCCGAGATCGCCGCCGAAAGCGCGCCGGGGCGGTCGACCGAGCAAGGGTTGGGGCCGCTACCGATGCCGATGGACATGGCGGTGCCGCCCGCAGAGCTGGTGCCGGCGGAACCGGCGCCAGCGGAACCAGCGCCGAGGGACGAAGCTTCGTTTTCCGGGGTCTCCAAGCGGTGGATGGATGCGGGTGACGATCTCAGCGCGTCCGAGGCGCTGGACGAGATGGGTCTGCCGCCGCGGTTTCGCGGCGTGATGGTCGTGGTGGCGACCGTGGTCCTGGTCGGGGGCGGCCTGTTCGGGTTGCAGCGGTGGCGGGGCGGGAAGGCGGAGACGGAAGTGGCGGGCGCGATCGCGAAACCGCCGGCGCCGTCCGCTGCGGCGCCCGGTCAGGCGGCGATAGCTCCGGAAGACAATCCCGTCGCGGGAGCCAGGGGCGAGCACGCGACGGCTGCGCCGGTGGCGGCCGCTCCGGCGCCCGCGGCGGCGGCTCCCGAGCTTGCGGCGGCTCCGGTACCTGCGGCGGCTCCGGTACCTGTGGCGGCTCCGGTACCTGTGGCGGCTGCTCCAGCGTCGGCACCGGTTGAGGCGGTCCCGGCAGCGACGGCGGCATCCAAACCTGTCGCCGATCAGGTGCACAAACCCGCGGTTCCATCCGGAGCGCCCGAAAGTATACCGGCGGCGCCGGTGGGTGGAGCGAAACCAGCGCCCGGCGCGGCGGCACGACCGGTCGTCGCGGCTGCGCCTTCGGCCAGTCCGCCCGGGGCCACCGGGAAGGTTGCGGCCGCGCGGCCGGAAGACAAACCCGCAGCCGCGTCAGCGGCTGCTGCTGTACCGGCGGAATTCCCCAAATTGCTGGTGGAGTGCCGCCGCGCTTTCGAAAAGGGGAAAATGCGTGAAGCCACGGCGGCCTGCACGGTGGCCAAGGACGCCAACCCCGATTCCGGCGAGGCGCTGGTCTTGCTGGCGCACTCCGAGTTCAACCGCAACCACCGCAAGGAGGCGCTGGCCTGGGCGGAGAAGGCGATCAAGGCCGACCCCAAGCTGGCCGACGCGTACGTGATCATGGGCGGCGTCCAGCAGGACACCGGGCACGCCCGCGAGGCCAAGGCGGCGTACAAGAAATACCTCGAGCTCGCGCCCCGTGGGCAGTATGCCGCCGACCTGCGCGCGATTGTCGACACGCTGTGAGCGGGCGCGCGGCAGTGGTGTCATGTTAGTGCTGGGGATCGAAACGTCGTGCGACGAGACCGCGGCGGCGGTGGTCGAAGATGGCCGCCGCGTTCGTTCGGACGTGGTGGCGTCGCAGATCCTGATTCATGCGGAGTATGGCGGCGTGGTGCCCGAGGTGGCGTCGCGGCAGCACGTCGCCACCGTGGTGCCGGTCATCCGGCGCGCGCTGGCCGACGCCGGCGTCACGTTCGCCGATCTCGACGGCATCGCGGTGACCTGCGGTCCGGGCCTGGTCGGTGCGCTCCTGGTCGGCGTCGAGACGGCGAAGGCGCTGGGGTACGCGCTGGGCAAACCGGTGGTCGGCGTGAATCATCTGGCCGGGCATCTGGCGGCCGCGTTCCTGGAGGATCCGTCGCTGCCCGCGCCGCCGCCGTATCCGCACCTGGCGTTGCTGGTGTCGGGCGGACACACGGCCCTGATCCGCATCGACGAACCCGGGCGCACGTTGTTGCTGGGCTCCACCCGTGACGACGCGGCGGGCGAGGCGTTCGACAAGGTGGGCAAGATGCTGGGGCTCGGATACCCGGGCGGAGTGGCGATCGATCGCCTGGCGGCGACCGGTGATGCGCGAGCGGTGACGCTGCCGCGCGCGCTGCCCGGGCGCGACGATCTGGATTTCAGCTTCTCGGGGCTCAAGACCGCGGTGTCGACGCTGTTGCGGGTGGGGCCGCTTCCGGTCGGGCAGGCGCTGGCGGATTTTTGCGCCAGTTTTCAGACCGTGGTCGTCGACGTGCTGGTGCGCAAGTCGCGGCGCGCGCTGGCGCTGCAGGGTCTGCGCGATCTGGTGGTGTGCGGCGGCGTGGCGGCCAATCGTGGGCTGCGCGCGGCGCTGGCGGTGGCGGCGCAAGACGATGGCTTTCGGCTGTATATCCCTCCGGCCAAGCGCTGTACAGACAACGCGTCGATGATCGCGGCGGCGGGGACAGCGCTGCTGACGCGCGGGGTGCGATCGGGCCTGGATCTCAGTGTGGATCCGGGGCTGCCGCTTTAGGCGCGCGGACATTGGACGTGGACGCGCGGGTGGTCGTGCAGGTGCAACATGGATGATCCGCGACGGGTGCTGGCGCGATACCAGCTCCAGGCCAAGAAATCCTGGGGGCAGAATTTCCTGTGCGACCGCCGCGTGCACCAGCGCATCGTGGCGGCGGCGGCCGCCACCGCGGACGACGTGGTGGTGGAGATCGGCGCCGGGCTGGGGACGCTGACCCAGGCGCTGGCCGGCGCCGAACCGCCGCCCCGGCGCGTGATCGCGATCGAACGCGACCCCGATATGTTGCAGGTGCTGCGCGGCGAGCTCGGCGGCGCCACCTCGGTCGAGATCCTCGAGCAGGACGCGGCAGAGTTCGATTTCGGGGAGGTCAGTCGAAGGGTGGGGCGCCCGCTGGTGGTGGTGGGAAACCTTCCTTATCAGCTGAGCAGCGCCATCCTGCTGGCGGTGTCGCGCGCCGGAGCCGCGGTGTCGCGCGCCGTTGTGATGGTCCAGCGTGAGTTCGCGCAACGGGTGGTGGCGCCGCCCGGCAACAAGATCTACGGACGACTGTCGGTGATGGTGCAGCAGCGGGCGGCGGCGCGCATCCTGTTCCACGTCGGGCCGGGCGCGTTTCATCCTCCCCCCAAGGTGACGTCGTCGGTGTTGGCGCTGACGCCGCGGCCCGGCCTTCTGGCCCCGGTGCGCGACTACGCGCTGTTCGAACAGGTGGTGAAGGAGGCGTTCGGAACCCGGCGCAAGATGTTGCGGCGCGCGCTGGCCCCGGCGTTCGGCGCGGCGGTGGCCGAACGGGCGCTGGCCGCGGCCGGCATTGATGGGACGTTGCGGGCTGAGGCGCTGGGCGTCGCCGAGCTGGCGCGACTGGCCGACAGCATGTTGGTCGCACTGGAAGCCGCCCCGGCCGCGGGCTAGAAGGTGCGGCGATGCCCGAGTTGCCGGAGGTTGAAACCATCGTGCGCGGTCTGGCGCCGGTTCTGACCGGGCGGCGGATGGCGGGCGTGTGGGGCAGCGGACTGCCGCTGCGATTGGCGCGACCGGTCCCGATCAAGGTGCTGCAGGCGCTGTGCACCCGGCGGCGCATCGCGCGCGTGCGGCGGCTGGGGAAATACATTTTGCTGGATCTGGATGCCGCCGGCGGTGCGGGGGTAGCCATTCACCTGGGGATGTCGGGGCGGCTTCGAACGCAGCCAGCGGCGGTGCCCCGGGCGGCGCACACGCACGTGGTGTGGAAGCTGGAGGGCGGCGACGAGCTGCGCTTCGTCGACCCGCGGCGTTTTGGCTGGGTCGGCACCGCCACGCCGATCGACAACCTGCCCGAGCTGGCGGCGCTGGGGCCGGATCCGCTCACGAACCTGGATCAGGAGGGGCTGGCCGCCTTGCTGCGCGGCGTGCGGGCGCCGATCAAATCCTTTCTGCTTGACCAGAGCCGCATCGCCGGCCTCGGCAACATCTACGTCTGCGAAGCGCTGCACCGTGCCGGTATTCATCCGACCACGCCGGCGGGGCGGCTGCGGCGGCACGTCGCGCAGCTTCTGACCGCGATCCGGGATTCGCTGGAGAGCGCCATCGCCAACCGCGGCACCAGCCTGCGTGACTACGTCGACGCCAACGGACTGCCGGGCGACAACTCGGCGACGCTGCTGGTGTACGGGCGCGAAGGAGAGCCGTGCGCGCGCTGTGGGGCGGTGATCAAACGGCGCGTGGACGCCGCGCGGTCGACCTTCTTTTGCCCGCGCTGCCAGCGGCGTGGTTAGCGCTGGGTTAGTAGCTTGCGTCGCGGGGGTTAGCTTGCGTCGCGGGGGTTAGCGCGCGTCGCCGCGGTCGGGCGTCCAGGGAGATTGGTCGTTCGGGCCGCGTCGTTCGGTCCTCGCGGCAGGCCGCGCGGAAGGCGGGGGAGGTCGTGGGCTAGCAAGAGCGGCCTGCCGCTGCGGTCCGACCTTTTTCGGAGATCTCTTCGGAGATCTGAGTTAGCAGCTCATAGCTCATAGCT
>DASRQT010000235.1:0-8206 GCA_035696485.1 Polyangia bacterium
GCGGCCCCCGGCGCCGCGCCCAGCGACAGCGCGATCCAGCCAGGAAACGCGGTGCCGCCGGCGGCTCCCGGTGGCCGCACCGCCGACGTTCAGGAGGGGGACATCTACAAGGTGGTGGGCAATCGCCTCTACTACTTCAACACCTACAAGGGTTTCATCGCCTACGACATCAGCGATCCGAAGAACCCGGCGCGGCTGTCGCGCCTGCCGGTCTTCGGGTACCCGATCGAGATGTTCGTCGAGGGCAACACCATCTATGCCCTGCTGACCGACGCGCTTTATCTGACCCAGACCAACGGCAAGCTGGAGTTCGCCCGTCACAACGTCTCGCAGCTGGTCACAATCGACATCTCCGACGTCACCAAGCCGCGCGTGATCAAGACCCTGGACATCCTGGGCCAACTGCGCGAGGGCGTGTCACGCAAGGTCGAGAACACGATCTACGTCGTCTCCTACTGGAACCGGAACTACTGGTGGGGCTGGGACTACGAACGCAGCGATCCCAACCGTCAGGACCAGGCGTTCGTCTACTCCTTCGACGTCTCGAACCCCGCCGATCCACAGAAGAAGGGCGAGCTAAAGATCCTCGACGGCGGTGCCGTCAATTTCTATGACCGCGCCAGCGGGGCATCCTTCAACCGCAACTTCCAGGGCGTGTGGATCTCCGCCACGTCGAACGCGCTGATGGTGGTCGAAAACTGGTACATCAGCGCCTACGCCGGCCGCGCGGCGGGCGCGTTCGGGTGCGGGTACTACAACAGCGACCAGCAGTCAGTGGTGTCCGTGATCGACATCAGCGATCCGCAAGGGACGATCCGCCTGCACACGCAGTTCGAGACCGCGGGGTCGCTGACCGATCAGTTCAAGCAGACCTACGTCAACGATCCGGTGACCAAGAAGGGGACCTACTTCGGCATCTTCGCGCGCCAGGGCTGGGCCCAGACCGCGAACTGCACCGGCCAGCGCTTCGTTCAGAACACCATCGAATCCTGGGACGTGACCGACGGCAGGAATCCCCTGCGCGTGGGCCGACTGGACTTCGGCAAACCCGACGAGAGCGTGCGCGGGACGGCGTTCGACACCGATCGCCAGGTCGCGTACGCCATCACGGCGCGCCGGATCGATCCCCTGTACGCCATCAGCATCGCCGATCCCAAGAACCTCCAGGTTCTGTCGGCGATCAACGGCCTGTCGGGCGACGTCAGCGTCTTCCGTCTGGTCGGGGACAAGAAGTTCCTGCTGGCGGTGGGACGCGACAACAGCGCCAACTGCACCGGCTTCGACGAGATGATGGCCGGGGTCACCATGAACAACATCGCGGTCAGCATCTTCGACGCGCAGGATCTGACCAAGATCAAGCTGGTGCAGCGCCAGTGCGTGAAGATCGAGAACGCCGCGTGGGTGAACTCGCAGGTGACCTGGAACCTGGATCAGGCTCACAAGATGCTGGGCATGCACAACGACGGCGACCTCAACGTCCTTACGGTTCCGGTGTCGTACTGGAAACGCAACCAGAATCAGGACTGGTGGTGGGATCGATACGAGACCGCGGTCGGCATCATGAGCTGGGATCTCAAGCGTTACGATCCGGCCAAGAGCTACCTGCAGCAGAACGTGATCCAGAACCATGGCAACTTCATTCATCCGAACGGGGAAGTGCGGCGGTCGGTGCTGTTCTCGCACGAGACGACCAAGCAGCGGATGATGGCCAACCTGTCGGACACGCACATCTCGCTGGCCAACATCCAGAACCTGGCCAGCCCGACGCTGGAATCAATCGTTGAGGTGGCGCCGTACCTGAATGAGCTTTTTCGCTACGGCGATCACATCGTCGAGCAGGTTCAGCCGCGGACGTCGTCGGGATGGGATTACACCCGCAACGTGGTCGAGTTCCGCGTCAAGCGCGCCGGCGGCGACATCGACGGCGCCACGCCGGTGGCGACGTTCATGGTGGGACAGGTGCAACGCGCCATCAAGCACGGCGATCAGCTGGTGGTCTTCCGCTACGTGCCGCCGGGCGGGGGTGCCAGTAACAAGCTGCCCGGCGGGGGCGTGGCGTCACCCACCGCGGCGATATCCGAGGCGGTCGTGTTCGACCTGAGCGACCCGACCAAGCCGCGCCTGGCCGGCCGCACGCCGATTCCGGTCGAGGCCTTCCCGTACTATCGATTCTATTGCGGCAGCTACTGGGACGGATACTGGTGGGGCGGCTACTACGGCAACGGGACGTCCTGGGCCGATACCGCCGCCGGCCTGGTGGTGACGCGACAGACCTGGGACCAGACGGCCCAGACGTCGCGCTGGAAGCTGCTGTTCCTCGACCTGCGCAACCCGAACCAGCCGCAGGTGACCGACCGCGAGCTGGCTCTCGGCAAGGACACATATGTGAACGGCCTGACCGTCGATACCATTGACGGCCGCGGCTTTTACCTCGGTTACCGGACCCTGATCGGACAGACCAAGGGGCAGAACAACGCAACCTTCTTTCAATGGAAGGACTACGCCGCGCGCTGGGAGCTGGACGGGTCGACCTGGGTGCAGCGTTCGCGGTTGAACGTCCCCGGCAGCCTAATTAGAACCTTCCGCAGCGCCGATGGCGAGCGTCTGTTGCTGACGTCGGACTACGTGTCTCGATGGGTGACCACATCCGACCCCGCCGGTAAACCGCAGAGCTACTACGTGAGCTGGACGCGGACCAGCCTGCTGCGCGAGATCGATCTTGGCGGCAGGGCGGCGGCCGAGTTGCTGGACACGCACACCTTCGACAACCTGTACCTGGCCAGCCTGGTGTCGGACGGGGACAAGCTGTTCATCAACGGCCGCAAGCAGTACTACTACGCCTACGCCGTGCCCGGAGCGGTGGCGACCGGCGGCGGCGGCGCAGCGCCCGCGACGACGCCGGTGATGCAGGATCTCTCGGACCGGCTGATGGCGTTCGATCTCGGTGGCAAGAAATTGCAGCAGGTCTACGATGCGTCGACCGGCATGTACAACGTCGAGCTGATGGGCATCAACAAGGGGCGGCTGTTCGCGAACCTGGCCGGGGACGGCATCCTGATCACCGACGTCAGCGATCCGGCCGCGCCCAAGGGGCTGCACTTCGAGCGAACGCTGGGTTACGCCACCCACATCGAGTTCGTGGGCAGCGACGTCTACGTCGGGTCGGGATTCTTTGGCACCCGGCAGATCGACCTGACCAACCTGCGCGCCCTGGGCGGCCCCTAACGCCTGCGGTGGGGGACTAGGTGCTGACGCGCGCCGAGCTGCTGGGGTTCATGCGCGCGTCCAGGTTCGCGGTGGAGGCGTCGGTATCGGGGGAGGGCGCTCCCCAGGCCGCGGTGATCGGCATCGCCGTTACCGACCAGTTCGAACTCGTGTTCGACACCCTGGACACCACGCGCAAGGCGGCCAACCTGCGGCGCGATCCGCGCATCGCGCTGGCCATCGGTGGTGCCGGCGACGGCCAGGAGCGGACCGTGCAGCTGGAGGGTGTCGCCGACGAACCGACCGGCGACGATCGGCAGCGACTGCAGCAGGTCTATTTCGCCCAGTTCCCGGATGGCCCCACGCGACTCGGCTGGGCGGGCCTTATCTACGTGCGGGTCCGGCCTACCTGGCTGCGGCATAGCGACTTCCGGCGCGACCCGCCAGAGATCGTCGAGCTGGATGCGGCGGGGCTGGCAAGTCTGCGTTAGATCGCTCTATTGAACTGAATTCAATTGCCGGGCCGCGGCCCGCAAGGATAGATTTGGGCGATGCCTGTCACCGAACCGCGCAGCGCCGTCGGATCGGCGGTCTTCGCGGAGAACCGCCAGGCAAACCTGCGCCTGCTCGAGGAGCTGCGGGCGTGTGAGGAGAAGGTGCGCGCCAACTCCACAAGGATGGCGGCCAAGTTCCACCAGCGCGGGCAGCTGCTTCCGCGCGAGCGGCTGTCGGCGCTGCTGGATCGCGGGGCGCCGTTTGTCGAGCTGTCGTCGTTGGCCGGCTGGAAGATGCATGACGATGACGGCGGCGACAACGCCGCCGGGGGAGGGATGATCACGGGTGTTGGCTTTGTCGCGGGCGTTCGTAGCGTCGTGTGCGTCAACGACAGCGCCATCAAGGGGGGAGCCATCGCCCCGATGGGGTTGCGGAAGAACCTGCGCGCGCAGGAGATCGCCCTCGAGAACAAGCTGCCGATGCTCAGCCTGGTCGAGAGCGCGGGCGCCAACCTCAACTACCAGGCCGAGATCTTCGTGGACGGCGGTCGCGTGTTTCACAACATGGCGCGCCTTTCGGCCGCCGGCATCCCCCAGATCACGGTGGTGCACGGGTCGTCGACCGCGGGCGGCGCCTACCTGCCCGGCCTGTCCGACTACGTGATCGCCGTGCGCGGACACGCCAAGATCTTTCTCGCCGGCCCGCCGCTTGTGCGCGCGGCCACCGACGAGGTCGCGACCGACGAGGCCCTGGGCGGGGCCGAACTGCACGCGTCGGTGACCGGCAGCGCCGAATATCTGGCCGAGGACGACGGGCACGCCATCAGCCTGGCCCGCCAGGTGATCGAAGTGCTGGCTTGGGATCGCTCGGCGGCCGTCGCGTCGCGCGCTGGTCTCGTCGGGAAGGCACCGAACCATCCGGCGGACGAGCTCCTGAGCGTGGTGCCGCCCGACTATCGCCGGCCCTACGACGTCCGTGAGGTGATCGCCCGCGTGGCCGACGACTCGCAGTTTCTGGAGGTGAACGAGCTTTTCGGTCGCGAGACCGTGTGCGGGCACGCCGCCATCGAGGGGTTCTCGTGCGGGATCATCGGCAACAACGGGCCGATCTATCCCGACGGCGCGACCAAGGCCGCTCATTTCATCCAGCTGTGCTGCCAGTCAGGGACGCCGCTGGTCTTCCTTCAGAACACGACTGGCTTCATGGTCGGGACCGACGCCGAGCGGGCCGGAATCATCAAGCATGGTTCGCGCCTGATCCAGGCGGTGTCGAACGCGACGGTCCCGCGCATCACGCTGCTCATCGGTGGTTCGTTCGGGGCCGGCAACTACGGCATGAGCGGACGCGGCTATGATCCGCGGTTTTGTTTTGCCTGGCCCAACAGCCGCATCGCCGTGATGGGAGGAGATCAGGCGGCGCGCGTGCTGGCGATGATCACCGAGGAGAAGTGCAAGCGCGCGGGGACGCCCGCCGACCCGGCCGCGATCGAGCGGATGACCACCCAGGTGAAGGAGAAGATCGAGCAGGAATCGCAGGCAATCTACGCGACGGCGCGGCTGTGGGACGACGGAATCATCGATCCGCGCGACACCCGCCAGGTGATCGGGTTTGCGCTGGCGACCTGCGCCGAGAGCGCGCGGCGAACATTGCACCCAACTTCTTTCGGAGTGGCGCGCGCCTAGGCCATGCTGTTTACACCCGAACACGACCAGCTACGCGCCACCATCCGCAAGGTGGTCGACCAGGAGATCAATCCCCATGTCGAGGCCTGGGAAGAGGCCGAGACCTTCCCGGCGCACCAGCTGTTTCGCACCCTGGGGGCCGCCGGTCTGCTGGGGATAACGAAGGATCCGGCGTACGGCGGAATGGGCCTCGACTGGAGCTACGGCATGGTGATGGCCGAGGAGCTGGGGCGGGTCGACTGTGGCGGCGTGCCGATGGCCATCGGTGTCCAGACCGATATGTGCACGCCCGCGCTGAACCGCTTCGGCTCCGATGCGCTGAAGCGGGAGTTTCTCGCCCCGTCAATCGCCGGCGAGCTGGTTGGCGCGATCGGAGTCAGCGAACCGGGCGCGGGCTCGGACGTCGCCGGAATCAAGACCCACGCGCGCAAGGACGGCGACGACTACGTCATCAGCGGGACCAAGATGTGGATCACGAACGGCATGCAGGCGGACTGGATGTGCTGCCTGGCCAACACCGGCAACGGCCCCGCCCACCTGAACAAGTCGTTGATCGTCATCCCCCTCGGCGCCAAGGGGGTCGAGCGGGCGCGCAAGATCAAGAAGATCGGGATGTGGTCCAGCGACACGGCGCAGATCTTCCTGGACGAAGTGCGCGTGCCGCAGCGTTTTCGCATCGGCGAGGAAAACGCCGGGTTCACCTATCAGATGCTGCAGTTCCAGGAGGAGCGGCTGTGGGTGGCGGCGAACACGACCCTGTTCCTGGAACAGACCATCGCCCACACCATCGACTACACGCGCCAGCGCAAGCTGGGGCCGATGTCGGTGCTGGATCAGCAGGTGGTGCACTTCCGCCTGGCGGAGCTCTGCACCGAGGTGGAGGCGCTGCGCGCGCTCACGCATCGCGCGGTCGAGCTCGGCCTGCGCGGCGAGAACGTCACCCGCCTGGCGGCGATGGCCAAGTTGAAGGCTGGCCGCCTCGGGCGCGAGGTCTCCGACAGCTGCTTGCAGTACTGGGGCGGGATGGGGTTTTCGTGGGAGTCGAAGGTCGCGCGGATGTACCGCGATCTGCGCCTGGTCTCGATCGGCGGCGGCGCCGACGAGGTCATGCTGGGGATCATCTGCAAGCTGGACGGCACCTTGCCGCGCCGGGGCGGCTGACGTGACCGCCGGCGCGCGTTTCCGGGCGGTCTTGATCGCGAACCGGGGCGAGATCGCGTGCCGGATCATTCGCAGCGCGCGCAGTCTCGGTTATCGCACGGTGGCGGTCTACAGCGACGCCGACGTCGACGCCCTGCACGTGCGCATGGCCGACGTCGCCACGCGCATCGGCGCCGCGCCCGCCGGCGAGTCATACCTGCGCATCGAGAACATTCTCACGGCGGCGCAGCGGACCGGCGCGGATGCCGTCCACCCCGGCTATGGCTTTCTTTCCGAGAACGACGCCTTCGCCCGGGCCTGCGTGGACGCGGGGCTGGTGTTCATCGGCCCGCCAGCCGAGGCCATCCGCCTGATGGGGAACAAGGCGCTGGCCAAGCGTTTGATCGCCGCTGCCGACGTGCCGGCGATCCCCGGCTGGCATGGCGAGGACGACGCCCCGTCGGATGATGCGACGCTGATCCAGGCCGCCGAGCAGGTCGGCTACCCCTTGCTGATCAAAGCGGCAGCCGGTGGCGGCGGTCGCGGGATGCGCCTCGTGTCGTCGCGCGAGGGCTTGCTCACCAGCGTGCGCGCCGCTCGCGCCGAAGCGGTCAGCAGCTTCGACAACGGTCAGCTTTTGCTGGAGCGGGCGCTGCGGGACGCTCGCCACGTCGAGGTCCAGGTTTTGGCTGACAGCCACGGAAACGTCGTGTTCCTGGGCGAGCGCGACTGTTCCGTGCAGCGCCGCCATCAGAAGGTGATTGAAGAGGCGCCGTCGCCGGCAGTCGACGCCCCGCTGCGCGCGCGCATGGGTGCAGCCGCGGTCGCAGTCGCGCAGAAGATAGGCTACGTCGGCGCCGGGACCGTGGAGTTCCTGCTGGACGCGCGCGGTAACTTCTATTTCCTCGAGATGAACACGCGTCTTCAGGTCGAGCACCCGGTGACCGAGTTTGTCACCGGGCTGGATCTGGTCGCGCTTCAGCTCCGCATCGCCGCCGGCGAGCGCCTGCCGTTCGCCCAGAAGGATGTGGTGATTCACGGTCACGCCATGGAGGCGCGCCTCTACGCGGAGGACGCCTACGCCGGTTTTCTGCCTCAGGTCGGCACCGTGCGGCGGTGGATCCCAGGTATCGCGGGCAGCGGGGAAGGGCGGGTGACCGACGGCCAGCGGATCGACCACGGCCTTGTTGAAGGACAGGAGGTCAGTCCCTGGTACGACCCGATGCTGGCCAAGCTGGTCGCGTGGGGAGAGACGCGCGAGGTGGCGCGACGGCGGCTGGCGCGGCTGCTGGCCGAGACGGCGCTGCTGGGCGTGACCACCAACAAGGCGTTCATCAGTACGGTGATTGGTCATCCGGCGTTCGCCGCCGGCGAGGCCACCACGGCGTTCATCGGAGATCACCTCTGTCGCCCGGGTGCGGAGGTGCCGTCGCGCGAGCCGCTGCCGGCCTGGGTAAGCGCGACGGCAGCCGTGCTGCTGTCGTTTGAGGGTGACGAGCTGCCGTCGACGCCGACCTTCAGCTCGAACGGCCAGGCCTCCTGGTCCCTGCAGCTGGGCGACGGGGGTGACGGCGCCGAGCGGGCGACGGTGCGCGTCCTCGACCACCTTCGTTTTGCGGTGTCACTGGGTGATGAGCCCCCGGTCGAGATCGCATTGCGCGATGGCGGTACTCGCGGCGAGAGAT
>DASRQT010000236.1:0-14028 GCA_035696485.1 Polyangia bacterium
GCGTGAGGCGATGAAGAAACTCCTGGGCGGCAATATCGAGGTCTACGCCGCCGTCGTCGGAGATCGCCTGGCGGTCACTGCGGGCAAGGACGCCAGGGCGCAGCTGGTGGCGCTCGGCGCTGGTAAGAAAGGGCAGCCGGCCGGCGAGGCGGCGCAGGCGCTCGCCGGCGCGAAGGGTCGAGACAGCTTCGGATACCTGGATCTGGGCCCCATGCTGGGCTTCATCGCGGCCCTCTCGGACGATCCACGGGCGGCCATGGTCGGGGCCACGCAGACGGCGATCCCGATCTATGCAACGCTGGCCAACGACGGCGCCGGCAAGATCGTGACGCTGGAGCTGACAATCCCGCCGGCGGCATTTGCCGGCGCGGGCGCGGTCATGCAGGGATTGAGCGGTGCCGCCGCCGGCGCGGGCGCCGGCAAGGTCGGAAAGTAGTCCGCACCCTGATCCCTTGCGGGGCGATTACAGATCATTGAGTAGTGCTTTAACTTCCGGCTCGGCTGGTTTGTTGCGCGGGGTGTAGCTTCCGCTGCTGGGGCCGCCGTGGCCGTACCAGTTCCAGATGTAGACGCCGCCCAGGAACGGCGTGGCGGCCCAGGCGCGGCGGAAGGCGGCGAAGCCGCGGCGTTGCTCGTCAAGGTCGACGGCGCCGCCGGCGGATTCGTCCCACGGGGCGGCGGTACTGCCGGCCCGAGAGCGGTATCCGAGCTCCGTGAACACGAACGGGACCGGCGGTCGCGCGGCTCGCCAGGTGGCCAGGTCGGCCTTCACCCGCCGCCAGGCCGCTTCCAGGGCGGCCTCGTCGCCGGGGGCGTGCGCGTCGGCGCGAAGACTGAAGTAGCCGGTGATGCCCTCTTCGTCGACCAGGTCCATCAGCTTGGCCTCGCGGTAGTGATCCCAGTTGGCGGAGTACACCAGCTTGCCCTTGAAGATGCCGCGGACGCGGTCGCAGAGCGGCCGCCAGCGGCCGATGTCGACGTCCAGGGTTGAAAGCTCGCTGCCGATGACCAGGCGCCCGGCGCCGGTCAGGTTGGCGACGGCGGCCAGGTCGCCCATCAGATCACCGTAACGTCGGAACCAGCGGTCGGGATCGCGGGGCGCCAGCGTCCCTCGCCATTGACCCGGGGCCGGCGCGCTGAGCCGCACGATCGGGAACAGCGTCACCTCCAGCCCGGCGCGGCGGGCGGCGCGGATGGTGTTGGCGATGGTCTCGAGATTTGGCGACAGGCGCGTGTGCAGGTGGATGTCGTCGGAGGCGCCGTCGCTCTGATAAAGAGGTACGATCAGGGCCACGTGTGTCGCGCCCAGCGCCACGATCTCGGCCAGCAGCGGCCCGTAGGAGAAGCTGACGTCTTCGGCGAACAGGCCGAGGGCGACGCCCCGCTGCTTGTCTTCGGCCGCCGAACCCACTACGGCGTCTTTCGCCTTGGCAGGATCAGCCGGCAGCGGCGGCAACGCCTGGTTCGCCGCCGGGCCCGTCGACGGGCGGGGACCGAGGAGCAGCGCGCCAAGCAGCGCAGGCGCAAGACGGGCAACGAAGGCAGCCACGGTGCCAGTCTACTTGATCCGATGAACCCTCTCCCGCCAGCGACGCTTGCGTTGGCTGTTGGCCTGGGAGAGGGCGACCTTGTGGACCCTCTCCCTGACCCTCTCCCGCCAGCGGGAGAGGGGACCGGATCAGTGGCGGAGGCGCGAGGTCGTGGTTGTGGTCGCGGCGGCGGCGGCGAGGTTGCTACGTAGCAGGGAGATCTTGTTGCGGGCGGACAGCAGTTGCTGGCGCAGGGAGTCGGCCTGGCGGGAGACGTCTTCGAAGTCGGCGTCGCGGGCGGCGGTGGCCAGGTCGTGGGCGCGTTCGGAGACGCCCCCCATGCGCTGCTGCAGATCGTCGAGGCCCGCCGCCAGACCGTCGTCGGCGGCCATGTCGGCGGCGCTGCGTGTCTTGCCGGCCAGCTGCTGGCCGAGGGCGTTCAGCTCGACGGCGTCCTGGCCGAGAGCAGAAAAGCGCCGCATCAGGTCGGCGTAGACCTCGGTCCGGGTCTGGATCTCGGTCGCGCGCGCGCGGACGGCCTCCGCCTGTGATTGCTGCAGGTCGCGCGACGACGCCAGCGCAGACATCAACGTCTGGGCGTGCTGCTGCAGCAGCTCCTCGCAGTCGGCGACCTCCTTGAGGGCCTCGGCGGCACGCTGCAAGCTGCGCTGCGAGTCGAGCTTGCCCCTGTTGGCCGCGTCCGCCAGCTTGCCGAACCGGCTGAGCTCGGTGTTGAAGGCCTCCGCGGCCTCGAGCAGCGGTGTGTGGGTCTCGTTCTTCGTCTCACTCTTCTTGGCCATGTCTTCCTATCTTACCGTGTGCAGTCTTTTCCGGCGTTGCGCTTGGTCAATTCTTCGCTGAGCGGCTGGTAGAAGGCCATCATCGCGCGCGACGAGATCGGCTGGCCGGTCGCCTCCTTGATGACGGCGCGCCAGTCCCGCGTCGCCCCCAGCTTCATGATCCCGCGCAGGAAGTCGCCCACCTCCTTGCTGCCCGAGTAGTCGCACGCACGAACGTCCTGCTTGAGGATCTTCGAGCAGATGTGGTCGTGCAGCTGAAACTTGATCAGGCTGGCCACGGCGTAGTCGTAGTAGCGGGCGGGGTTGTCGTTGATGTGCGTCTTGGTGCACGCGTCGCACAGGTCGTCACCGCGCGCGGCCGGCGGCACCACCCCCTGATACTGGGCCGCGTAGTCCCACCACCGTTTCTGCCATTCGGTCGGGGGCAGGTCGGCTTCATAGAGATCATGCTCGAAGTGGCTGATGGTCCCCGCCGACCAGGGCAGGAAGACGATCGATTCCAGCGCCGACTGCAGCAGCCAGGCGGTGGGGTCGGGCTCCTTGCCGCGCGGCAGAACGCCAACCTTCACCAGATACGGAGTCTGCTGGCTGGCCAGCGCCGCCAGCTCGCCCATGGCCTCGTGAAACGCGCGGTTCGCCCCTTCTCGCAGCAAGGGCGGTACCTCGGGCACGCTGTAGGCGAGGTAATAGTAGATGTGGCCGAGCTCGTGGTGGGCGGCACCGAACCACATCTCGTTCGGTTCGATGTTCATCAGCGACCGGACGTCCAGCGCGCGGTCGATGTGCCAGGCCGACGCGTGCGTGTTCTTCTTGCGCGTCGACGTCGCGGGCACCGGGTAGAGATCCGACCGCTTCCAGAAGACGTCGGGCAGCTTCGGGAAGCCCAGCGACACGTAGAAGCTCTCCGCGCTCTTGACCACGGTCTCGGGCGCCGTGCCCTTGAACAGCGGGTCCAGGCTCACCTCTTCGACCACGCCCGGCCACTGCTGCGCCCAGCGATCGCCGATCCAGTGCGCGGGGATCAGCTTGGGCGCGGCGCGCTTGTAGCGGGCCGCCATCGCGTTGCGCGCCCAGCAGTGCAGCCCGTCGAAGAGCGGCCGGGTGGTCTCGATCGTCCCGTCCAGCAGGCTCATCATCTCGTTGACGGTCATGCCGTAGTCGGCGACCTGGACCGCGAAGTACGACGAATAGCCCATCGCCCGGGCCACCTGGTTGCGCAGCCGCTGCAGCTCGACAAGTCCCGGCTTGAGGCTGCGACCGATCTCCTTGGACGCGGTCCAGACCCGCTGGCGCTCGGTCAGATCGCGCGACTTGCGCAGGATGTTGTCGATCTCGTTCGCGGTGGTCGGGCGGGCACAGCCACCGCCGCCTTTGGGTTGCAAACAGAAGTTGTACCCGTCCAGCGTGCTGGCCTGGCGGGACTCGGCTTCCACGCGCGCGGCGACCACGTCGGGCAGCGTCCCGGGATTTTCGGCGGCGTCCAGCGCCAGCCGCCGCAGCTGGCGGGCGGTCAGGTCGTCCAGATCTTTCTCTCTCGCCAGCAGCGCCTTGGCTCGCTCGATGATGACCTTGGAGCCCGACAGCGACGCATAGATCTTGTCCGCCCCCGTGCGCTGGGCCGTGTGCTCGGGGGTGACGTCGATGGCGGCGGTCCAGTCGGCCTCGGCGGTGGCGGTGGCGGGCGGAAGCAGCAGCGGAGCGACAATCTCCAGGAAGGCGGTGGCCTCCTTTTCGCTGGCCGTCTTCTTGCCGGGCGGTTTTTTCTCGGCGGTTTTGCCGGCCTCGACGTTGATCGCGCAAAACAACACGACTGCCACGGCGACGGCATTAAAGACGGGGAGTGAAGTCCGACGCAAAGGGGACATAAAACGGAAGGTAACGCAATTTGCGGGCAACGAGATCGGCGGCTTTACGAATCTCAACCCACGTGCTAACCCAACCACCTGCCATGCCTGGAACGTCCGTCTCGCCCTGTCACTTCAACCGCCCCTGGCTCGTCACGTGTGCCCTGGTTTTCGCCTTTGCGGTGGGTGGCGTTGCGTGCAAACAAGGCATCAACGAACGCTGCGAGCGCGACGAGGACTGCGCGGACCCGGACGTGAACTACTGCGCGATGGTCAACCGCACGACGCTGAACGAAGGCAGCTGTCAGCCGCGGTCGACCATGAGCACGATGTTCGACGCCGGGATGGGCACCGACGCCGGCGCCGAGCGCGGCGAGCCGGTCGAAGGCGGCGCCGAGGCGTCCGCGGACAGCGCCATCGAGACGCATGTTGACCTCCCGCCAGCCGGCGACGGGGCCGCCGAGACGGCTGAGACCGCGCCGGTTGACGCGCCGGCTGACGTCCCCGCGGCAGAGGTGGCTCCGGAAGTGACGGCGGACCTGGCCGGTGAAGCCGGCTGACTTACTCGAACAGGACCTGCGTGATCTGGTATTCGCGGGTGCCCTTGCCGGTGCGGACGGTGACGGTGTCGCCTTTTTCGCGGCCGATGATGGCGCGGGCCACCGGGGCCGAGATGGCGATGCGGCCCAGTTTGATGTCGGCCTCGTAGTCGCCCACGATCGAATAGGTCATCTCCTCGCCGCTGTCGGTGTCGGTCAGCGTCACCGTCGCGCCGAAGACCACACGGTCGCCTGACAGCTTGGAGGGGTCGATGACCTCGGCCTGGGCCAGGACGGCCTCGATCTCACGGGAGCGTCCCTCCAGAAAACCCTGCTTCTCCTTGGCCGCGTGGTACTCGGCGTTCTCGCGCAGGTCGCCGTGGGCGCGCGCCTCCTCGATGTCACGCACGTTCTTCGGACGCTCGATCTCGCGGAATCGCTTCAGCTCATCGCGCAGCGCTTGCTGCCCGCGCGGCGTCATCGGGAACTTAGCCATGGTACTCCTGCAGGGAACGGACGTTCATGCGGCCGGCGCGCAGCTGCGCGATGGCGCCCACCATGGCGCGCGCCGCCGAGAGGGTGGTGTAGTAGGGGATTCCGCGCAGCAGCGTCGTGCGGCGAATGGGGAATGAGTCCTTGATCGCCTGCGCGCCGGCGGTCGTGTTCACGACCAGGTGAATGTCGCCGTCAAGGATGCGGTCGACGCAGTGGGGGCGCCCCTCGCGGACCTTGTTGACGCGTTCGACGGTGATGCCGGCAGCGTGCAGGAAGGTGTGGGTCCCGGCGGTGGCGATGATGTCGAAGCCCAGGTCCTTGAGCCCCTTGGCGACCGCCACCGCCCCGGCCTTGTCGCTGTCCTGCACCGACAGAAACACGCGGCCAGCCATCGGCAGGCGCGTCCCGGCGGCGATCTGGCTCTTGCCGAACGCGGCAGCAAAATTCACGTCGATGCCCATGACCTCGCCGGTCGACCGCATCTCGGGGCCCAGCAACGTGTCGACGCCGGCGAACTTGGCGAACGGGAACACCGCCTCCTTGACCGCGACGTGCGCCGGCGTGACCTCGCGGACACCCATCTCCTTCAACGTCCGGCCGACGGCGATGCGGGCCGCGATCTTGGCCAGCGCGACGCCCGTGACCTTGGAGACGAACGGCACCGTGCGTGACGCGCGCGGGTTGACCTCCAGGATGAAGATGCCGCGCCCGTCTCGCGGGACCGCGAACTGGACGTTCATGAGGCCGCGCACGCCCAGCTCCTTGGCCAGCGCCTTGGCCTGGGTCTTGATGGCGGCGATGGTCTCGGGCGGCAGCGAGAACGGCGGCAGGCTGCAGGCCGAGTCGCCCGAGTGCACGCCCGCCTCCTCGATGTGCTCCATGACGCCGCCGATGACGGCGTCGGTGCCGTCGGCCACCACGTCGACGTCGACCTCGATGGCGTCGGGGAGAAACTGGTCGATCAGGATCGGCGCGTCCTGATCGGTGGCGCTGGCCGACAGGCTCTCGCGGCGCGAGGCCTCCATGGCGGTATAGACAAAATGCTCCAGCCCCGACGGATCGTGGACGATCTCCATCGCGCGTCCGCCCAGCACGTAGGACGGGCGGACCATGACCGGGTACCCGATGCGGTCGGCGATCTCGCGCGCCTCGGCCAGGCCGCGCGCGGTCCCCCAGGCCGGCGCGCGCAGGTCGAGCTTCCGCAGCAGCTCGCCGAACCGCTGCCGATCCTCGGCGCGGTCGATGGCGTCGGCGCTGGTGCCCAAGAGCTTGATGCCCGCCTTCATCAACGGCACCGCCAGCCGCAGCGGCGTCTGGCCGCCGAACTGGACGATGATCCCCTCCGGCTTCTCGACGTCCAGGATCTCCAGCACGTCCTCGCGCGTGAGCGGCTCGAAGTACAGCCGATCCGCGGTGTCGTAGTCGGTCGAGACCGTCTCGGGATTGCAGTTGTTCATGATGGTCTCGTAGCCGTCTTCGCGCAGCGCTTGCACGGCGTGGACGCAGCAATAGTCGAACTCGATGCCCTGGCCGATCCGGTTGGGGCCGCCGCCCAGGATGGCGATCTTCTTCTTGCCGGTGGGACGACACTCGTTTTCAACAATTGAGGCGGGGACCCTGAGAGGGTCCCCGTGCCCCCCCGCGACGGGCTCGGCCGAGCGTAGCTCGGCCTCCCCCACGCGAATCAAGCTCTCTTCAAATCCTGTTTCGTAGGTCGAATACATATACGGCGTCTGTGCCTCGAACTCCGCCGCGCAGGTGTCGACGCGCTTGAAGACCGGGCGGATACCGTGCTTGATCCGCGCCTGTCGGACCGCCTCCTCGGTTACACCCGCCAGCTTCATCAGGCGGCGATCGGACATGCCGATCCGTTTGCGTCGCGCCAGAACCTTCGGGTCGTCCAGCCCGGCCGCGCCGTCGCGACGCGCGGCCTCGTCCTCGTCCACCATCTGGCGCAGCTGGGTCAAAAACCACGGATCGATCTTGGTCTGTTCGAAGGCCTCTTCGTTGGTCAGGCCCGCGCGCATCGCCTCCGCCAGCTGCCAGAGGCGATCCGGCCCCGGGCGCGCGATCGCCAGCTTCAGCTCGTCCAGCGGCGGCGGGCGGTCAAGATCCAGCCCCCAGCGGCCGATCTCAAGCGACCGCAGCGCCTTGCCCAGCGACTCCTTGAACGTGCGGCCGATGGCCATGACCTCGCCCACCGACTTCATCTGCGGTCCCAGCTCGCTGTCGGCGCCCGGGAATTTCTCGAACGCGAAGCGCGGCACCTTGGTCACCACGTAGTCGATGGTCGGCTCGAAGCAGGCCGGGGTCTCGCGTGTGATGTCGTTGGGGACCTCGTCCAGCGTGTAGCCGATGGCCAGCTTGGTCGCGATCTTCGCGATCGGAAACCCGGTGGCCTTGGACGCCAGCGCCGAGCTGCGCGACACGCGCGGGTTCATCTCGATGACGATCATCTTGCCGTTGGCGGGATTGACCGCGAACTGGATGTTCGACCCGCCGGTCTCGACGCCGATCTCGCGGATGACGGCCAGCGCGGCGTCGCGCATGATCTGGTACTCCTTGTCGGTCAACGTCATGGCAGGCGCGATGGTGATCGAATCGCCGGTGTGGACGCCCATCGGATCGAAGTTCTCGATCGAGCAGATGATGACGGCGTTGTCCCTGGAGTCGCGCATCACCTCCAGCTCGTATTCCTTCCACCCCAGCACCGACTGTTCGACCAGAACCTCGCCGCGCGGGCTCTGCTGCAGCCCCCACAGCATCTTGGCCTCGAACTCCTGCGCGTTCCACGCCACCGCGGCGCCCGAGCCGCCCAGGGTGAACGACGGGCGCAGGATCACGGGATATCCGGTGCCGTTCTCGGCGGCCAGCTGCGCCTGGATGGTCCGCGCCTCCTCCAGCGAGTGGGCGTACCCCGACTGCGGGACCGAAAGGCCAATCTTCTGCATCGCTTTCTTGAACAGGTCGCGGTCCTCGGCCTTTTCGATCGCCTCAATCTGCGCGCCGATGAGGCGCACGCCGTACTTTTCCAGGACGCCGGCCTTGTGCAGCTCGATGGCCAGGTTCAAGGCCGTCTGCCCGCCCAGCGTCGGCAACAGCGCGTCCGGTCGTTCGCGCTCGATCACGCTGGTCAGCACGTCCAGTGTCAACGGTTCGACGTAGGTGCGATCGGCCAGCTCCGGATCGGTCATGATCGTCGCCGGGTTGGAATTCACCAGCACCACGCGGTAGCCGTCCTCTTTCAGCGCCTTGACGCCCTGGGTCCCGGAATAGTCGAACTCGCAGGCCTGCCCGATCACGATCGGACCGGAGCCGATCAGCATGACGGTCTTGATGTCGGTCCTTCTGGGCATATCGTTCGCCTACGTGTCCTTCCTCTTGCCTTCGGGCCTCTTGCCTTCGGGGCGGTTGCCTTCGGGCCGGTTGCCATCGGGCTTTCGTTTCACGTGACCTTCGCGGTCGAGCTGGAACTGTTCCGGCAGCAGCTTCTCGACCTCGCCGCGGTACCCCTTCACCAGCCAGCCCAGCTCAAGCAGACCTTCGGCGATCTGAATGCGAATGCGCAGGCTGTCTTCGCTGCTGGAGACGAAATGTTTCAGCAGCGGTTCGCGGGCCGCCTCCTCGTCGCCGTGACGGACCAGCGCTTCGACGGCGGCGTAGCGGACGCCTTCGTCCATGTCGCCCAGGTAGGGGAGGACCATCCGGGGAATGCGCTTGTCCTTGAGGGCGCCCAGGTGATTCATCAGCTGAATCTTCTTGGTCGGGTCGCGTTCATAGCCGGGTTCGTGCCGGTCGAGGACGGTCTGCAGAACCTCCAGCTCCTTCTCCTTGTCGGCGACCTTGTCCAGCAGGCGCAGCGGCCAGGAGATCGACTCGGCCGAGAACAGATACTTCTGCACAGACGGGATAATGCTGACCCCCTTGTCGAGCAGCATCTCGAAGACGTAGTCCTTCTCCTGTTCGTCCTCGATGGTCTTGTCGTACATCATGCCGAAGCGACGCAGCAGGCCGTAGATGGCATCCGCCGACCCGTCGTCGCGCAGCGCCTGGAGAGCCTTCATGCGGTCGGGCGACTGCGAGTACTTGTTCACCGCCCGTTTTATGTTTTTTTCTCGGACGCGCTCGCTGCGGCCTTCTTTGTTGAGGAAATCGAAAAAACCCATGGGCTCCGTTCCGCGCGCAGTCTATACGGGGAGGGTCGCCCGCTCCACGCGAAAAGAGGCGCTTTACGCCAATACGGTGCGGATGCGCCCGAGCAGCGTCTCGAAGCGCAGCGGCTTCTGCAGACAGTCGAAGTCCAGCTGCTGGTTGGGCCAGGCCGTGAGGCCAATCACCGGGATCCCAGCCAGCTCGGGCAGCTTCTGCAGCTCGCCGCGGAAGGTCTTGCCGTCCATCACCGGCATCATGATGTCGAGGATGATCACGTCGGGGCGGAAACCGGCCTTGAGGCGGTTGAGGGCCTCGGCGCCGTTCCAGGCGGCCTCGACGCCGAAACCTTCCTCGCGTAAGAGGTCGCCCAGGTCTTCGCGGATGTCGCGGTCGTCGTCGACCACGAAGACCGTGTGCGGCTGCGTGTCGCTGGGCTGAGGCATCGCTTTAGTACCGGTAAGGCCCATACCCTAATCACCTTTCAGGGGTGGTGCCATCGACACCCGTTCCCCCATCCTGCCCGCCAAGCGCACATTCTCCCTGGTTGTTGTCGCTATGGCAAATGCCGTCGGAGCCGCACGTGTACCCGGACGGGCAGGCGTGGGTCGGCGATGTGCAGGAGAAGGCGCACGAGGGTTGCTGCGGCGAAAAGCAGCCGGAAAACAGGGCTGTCGATATCAGGAGGGCCAGGGCGGCGGCGATTTCCCGCATCAGAACCTCCACCTCCAGGAACCGAAAAGGCCCAGGCGGGCGCCATCCGGGTAAAGCGCGATCTCGGGGCGGGAGGTGCGGGTCTTGTCCAGAATGAAGAACGTCGTGGCGACCGCAGCCGTGCCGCCCGCCAGTACCAGCATCAGCTTGGCGCGGCTGTCATCGCGCCGCCCCTCGCGAAACGCGTCCTGGTATTGCTGCGCGACCGAGCTGTATTCCAGCGGCACGTTGGTCTGCTGATCCCGATAGGTCAGCAGCCGGTTCACGTCGTCCTTCTTGGACGCGGCCGACGCCCCGTAAAAACCGGCGACGCCCAGCAGCCCGGCGGTCAGCGCGACGCTGATCCAGGCGGTGGCGCGGGCAAAGTTCCAGTCGGTGTCGTCTTTCGCGGCGGCGCGACGCGCGGTCTCCTCGTCGGTCGCGGGGACCGCCAGGCCGGGGCCGGACGCGGGTGGCGGCGCCGGCGCGGCGGGCGTCGCACCGGGAGTGCCGGCCGTGCCGGGAAAGTTTCCGGGAACCTCGGGCGCGCCGGGGCTCTCCGCTGGCCTGGGCGGAACGATGCCCGGGTTCAATCGTGAGATTCGCTGTTCGATCTCGGCGCGGTCAGCGGCGTCCGGGGCCTCGTGCAGATAGCGGCGGTAGCTCTCGGCGGCTGCCGGCGGGGCGCCGGCCTTCTCATGCGCCTCGCCGATCCGCACCAAAAACGCGGGGTCGCGCCGCAGCTGGTAGCCGGCCTTCCAGGCTGTGATGGCGTCGTCGGGTTTGCCAGCCTCGAGGGCGCGCTGTCCCTCGGCGAACAGCCGTTGCTCGTCAGCGGTGGGCGCACCGGTCGGCACGGCGGCAAACGTGGCGAGCAGGACAGCAAGGGGCAGCGACAGGCTCATGGCCGCGAGCATAACGATCTAACATGGGACCCTCAATGGGTCCCATACCCCCCGCGACGGGATCCGTCGAGCAAAGCTCGCCGGCCCCCACGCGTATTGAAGTCCTGTACCGCGATGACGCCGTGGTGGCGGTGGCAAAACCCGCGGGGCGGATCGTCGTACCCGGCCGCTCGGGCGCCGCGGCGGAGGTGTCGTTGCGCGACCAGCTGGCGGTCGAGCTGGGCCAGCGGGTCTTCGTCGTCCACCGGCTGGATCGCGGCACGTCGGGCGTGCTGGTCTTCGCGCTGACCGCGGCTGCGCACCGCGCCCTGTCCATGGCCTTTGAACGCCACCAGGCCGACAAACGCTACTGGGCGTTGTGTCGCGGCAGCTTGATCGGTTCGGGCGAGGTGGATCGCGCCCTGGTCCCCATCCGCGGCGGCAAGGCGCGCGTGGCCCGCGACGGCGAGACCAACGGCAAATCCAGTCGCACGGCCTGGCGGGCGCTGGAACGCTATGGCGGCTTTACCGCCGTCGAGTTCCGCCCGCGCACCGGGCGCCTGCATCAGGTCCGCTTGCACGCGGCGTATCTCGGGCACCCGCTGGCGGTGGACCCCGACTACGGCGGCGCTGATTCTTTGCGGGTTCACGATCTCACCGGCGTGACGCCGGCTCGCGACGACGCCGACCAGGTGGTGGTGTCGCGCCTGACGTTGCACGCCTCGTCGCTGCACTTGCGGCACCCTGTGACAACCAAGCCGCTGGAGCTATCGTCGCCGCTGCCGCCTGATCTGTCCCGCGCAGTGGAGCTGCTGTCGACGTCAGGATCTGGTCCCCTCACCCCCGAAGGGGGAGAGGGTTAGGGAGAGGGGTCCGCGATTTCCCAGGCCCTCTCCCAGGCCCTCTCCCGCGAGCGGGAGAGGGTTCATCGGATCACGGCTAGGGCTTGTCTTCGGGGTCGCGCCCGGTGTCGGAGGCAAGCTTTGCCAGGCGGTTCGTGGTCGCGCTGTCGTCGGCCAGGGCGTCGACCGTGATGGCCATGCGGTAGGTCCAGTTGGCCGGGTCAACGGTGCCGGGGACGTTGATGCGCTCGCGCGAGCCCATCGCGTCCTGAAAGGGAACCAGGGCCAGCGTCGACGGTGACGAGTAGATCAGCTTCAGCAGCGCATCGCGCACGCCGTCGTCGAACGGCCGCGCCGGATCGAGCTCGCCGAGGCCCGGCAGCTTCAAAAGAGCAGCGCGCTCGGCGGCGGGAAGATGATCGTACCAGTCGGCTGTCATGTCGGTGTCGTGGGTGGTGTTGGTGGCGACGCAGGCGGCTGGCCAGGTCGCCGGATCGCGGAAGACCTCGCCGTCCCTCTCCCATCGCAACACCCGGTAGCCGGGGATCCCGAGGCGTTCCAGTGACGGGCGCAGGAAGGGGGGCTGTGTGCCCAGATCCTCGGCGACCACTTCGCCCCAGTGCCGCATCACGCGCATGACGGTTTCACCGAGCCGGATCTGGGCGCCTTCCTCGGGCGGGGTGAACCCGCTGGTCTTGCCGTCGACGGATCGGAAGAAGGTCCGATAAAAACCGACCGCGTGGTCGATGCGGCAGAGGCCGTAGAGCTCCCCGGCGCGGGCCGCGCGCGAGCGGATCCAGGAAAAGTCGGTGCGCTGATGCGCGACCCAGTCGTATACCGGCAACCCCCAGTCCTGCCCCTCGGGCGCTCCTTCCTCGGGCGGCGTCCCGACGTGCCAGTCGGTGTGGAACAGCGCTCGATTGGCCCAGACGTCCGCCGAGTCCATCGACACCATGAACGACAGGTCGCCCATCAGCTCGACGCCGGCAGCGCTGGCCTCGAGACGCGCCTTCTGCCACTGCAGATCCAGCTGCCACTGCAACCACGCCTGCTCCAGCAGCGCGATCTGGTGCTCCCGTCGTGCCGCCGCGATGGCGCCTGGGTCGCGGTCGCGGGGGCCGATCGGCCATTCCGTCCAGCTCTTGCCGAACTGGTCGTGCCAGACCGTGAACAATGCATAGTCGTCGACCCAGGCGCGGCGTTCCTTCTTGAACGCCGACAGCTGCTTCGCGCGCGGGGTCTGTTGTTCCCACTCGGTGCGCAGGAACTGTCCGAACGCCATCCGGATGGCCTCCCGTTTCACCGAGCGCACACCCGCCCAGTCGACCCGCGCGGCCCGGTCCAGCGTCTCCAGATCGGCGCGCAGGTTCGGCGACAGGGCGTCGCGGCCTCCGGCCGCCAGGAAATCCTCGCAGTCGTCCAGCGACAGGTAGACCGGATCCAGCGCGAACGCCGACGTCGCCGCGTAGGGGCTGGGATCGGCCCCGGAGGCTGTGTTCACGGGCAGAAGCTGCAACAGCGAAAACCCGGCCTGGTTCGCCCAGCCGGCCAGTCGTGGGATGTCGTTGATGGATCCCGCGCCCCAGCTCCCCGGCGTTCGGATCGAAAACAGCGGCATCATGATCCCGGCGCGGCGACGGCGCCCGGGCTCGGCCTCGATGCGGCCGGCTCCTCCCGGTGCCGCCTCCGCCTGGTCGCTGGTCGCGACGCGATCGGCGGCCGGCATGGCGCGCGTCGCCTTGGCGGTCAGCGGCTGACGGAACACCGCCATGGACCGCGCGGCCAGCTCATAGGTTCCAGAGCAGGGCGTGTCGTGCGATTGCTGCTCGTCGGCGGTGTCCAGCTCCAGCAGCCATTCAAGGCTGGTGTCGTCTGGTCCTTGCCCCTGTCCGGACGGCAGCTTGAAGCGGATGGCCTTGTGGTGCGGGTTCATCAGCACCAGGAGGCCGTCGCCCACCTGCCGCTGCCCGCGATCGTCCACCATGGGGATGGCGTCGCCGCCCAGCATGAACGCCAGCGCCGCCAGCCACGGTTTGCGCCAGTCGCGCTGGTTCATCTCGCTGCCGTCGGGGCGCAGCCAGGTCAGGTCCTTGGACTGCGAATCCCAGACGTGATCGCCCACGAAGAAACGCCGCCGCTGCAGCACCGGGTGGCGGCGTCGCAGCTCGATCAGGCGCCGGGTAAAATCGATCAGCCGCCGCCGCCGGTCGTCCATCTTCCAGTCGATCCAGGAGATCTCGTTGTCCTGGCAGT
>DASRQT010000237.1:0-3744 GCA_035696485.1 Polyangia bacterium
GGGACCTGCGAAAACCTAGCACGAATCGGGCCGAAGGGCCGCCCCTGTGGGCGTAACTCCTTGAACCGGCGGGAAGAATTGAGCTGGGAACACCTCGCCCTCCGATACGTTCACCAAAGACGCTGCGAACAAGAAAGGAGAGATCCATGAGCGACTATATTCCGAACCCGCCAGACCCTCGCCGGGATCGCAACTACGACGCTTACTACGAACCGAGCGGCGGCAAGGGCTTGACCCTGGTGGTCGGCATCTTGGTGGCCATTGCGCTGGTGGCCGGCCTGATGTTCTTCGCCGGCGGCTCGCGCGATCGCAACGACCAGGCTCAGCTGCCGGACCGCCCGGTGACCACACCGGCACCGGCCGACCAGACGCGCATTCCGGCGATCCCGCCGCGCCCGGCCCAGCCGGCCGCGCCGACCGCCACCCCGGCGCCCGCGACGCCGCCGCAGTAAGCCCTAATGGCTGAAGGAACAAAAAAAGCCCGACCGCGTTTTCACGTGGTCGGGCACACAGGCCTTTTTGGTTAGTGACAACTTCGTAGCACAGAGCGCAGGCCGGTGAATAGCCGGGTTGCGCGTTTTGTCGTGCACATCTGGCTTGCAATGGATGCGAGTGACGGCTCAGCCGGCAATCCTCCCGGGAAGTTGCGGGAATTACCGAACCCGCGAAACTCTGGAGGCCGAAACCTTGGTCACCGGCTGGGGGGTATCCAAAGAAAGCATGGGGCATGACGCCGATCCTCCGGTCGCGACGGTCGGCAGGCATACGCCACAACATTGCTCAGTTCTGTCAACAGGGTTCGGTCACCGGGGGAATACTTGCGTACCGGTAGGAGGGCGCGGAATTGCCTGCTAGCATTGCTGTCATGAAGGCTATTCGACACCTTGCCCGTCTGCGCTTTGCAGGGCAGCATGAGCGTCATACAGAACATGCGCGGAGCGGCGCCGAAATCATTGTTGCGATGACAGACAACGAACAAACCATTGCGCAACGGATCAAGGAGCTGGAAGGCGCGGCGCGCAAGGCACGGCTGGAAGCCATGCAGATCGCAGCCTCGCTCCTGATGAAAGAGAATGCGCTGCTGGCCGAGCCGCGCGCCAATTCCAACGACAAGGGCGACATCGCGGCGCTGCGGGCCCGCTATACCGGGCTGGTGAAGATGGCCGAGGAGACCCAGGCCCTCATCGACAAGCTGCACGCCGAAGAGCACGACACCAAGTATCACCGTTAGGGGCTCTTCAGAATCGCCTGAATGAACGATACCAGATCCGCTGGCCTGTAGGGTTTGGCGACCAAGGGGCGCGCCTGGAATTCCGCAGGGAGTGCGGCCGGCGAACAGACTGTGACGAAGATGAACGGCGTGCGCAGGCTGTCCAGCAGTCTCGATATCGGGAACACCGTCTCGCCGCCCAGCATCACGTCCAGCAGGGCAAGGTCGACCCGCTGCTGCGCCAGCACCCGGCGTGTCGCCTCGACGGACGCTTCCGGCCCCACGACCGAATAGCCGGCGTCCTCGATCATCCAGGACATTTCCATCGCCTGGTAATTTTCGTCTTCGACCACGAGTATCCGAGCCGTGTTCAAGGACCCTCCTCCGGGCGTCGCCCGCGGGACCGATGGGAATGACCGACACACCCAAAGCCGGACGCGGCGAATCGGTTGCATGGTGCGACTGTTTTGCGCACGGACTGTCTCAGGGGGATGACGAAGGGCGGATGGGCGGCGGCAATGTCCGGTTACGGACAGAAGAGAAAGACCCGCGCCGGGCGGTGCCGGAGCGGGCCTTGGCCCGCCGGTGCTGGGCGGGTCGGAGCGCAGCGGGGGTTGTGCTTCCAGGCTCCAGTTCGGGAACGCCGTCGGCAAGGATTGGTGACAGGACAGGGTGGATTGTCCGGATCTGGACAAAGGCAACGCGCCGCCGGGATAGACCGGCGGCGCGCCTGTTGCGATCAGGTCCCTCGCAAGTGCTCGGGATGACGGCCGAGGGCCGTCACATCTTGTCGATGAAGCCCACGATGTTTGCGAGCTTGCCGTCGGACGACAGCGTCGCGAAGTCGACGCCCTCAGCCACCGACGGGCCCGATGCAGGCCCGAGCGACCAGGCGAAGCGCACGGCGTCGTTGTGGCTGTCGACCTTGGAGATGCGCCTGAGCACGAAGCCCGGGAACTTCGCCTGGACGCCAGCCAGCATGGCGTCGAGGCCAGCCTGGCCGTCGCTCACCATCACCGGATCGCGGTAGCGCGCGTCCGTGGCGCAGGACGCGGCCAGCGCCGACTTGCGCTTGGCGGGATCGGTCTCGTTCCAGCTCGCGACGTAGGCGTCGATGATTACATCGACTGACTCGACGACGGATTCTATGTTGGACATGACAACTCTCCTTCTGATGTGACGCCGGAAGGAGAGCGCGAATTCGCGGGTCGGGCGATTTCCTGAGAGGTAATCAGAGGTCGAGACGACGGCAAGTCGGCCGGCCGACTATCGAGATCCCTCGCAAATGCTCGGGATGACGGCCATGGGCCGTCACGCCGGGTCGAGCCAGTCGACCGTCTGCACGGTTCCCCAGATCGTCGCGGCGGTGATCGACAGCGCGGCGAGGGCGGCGATCAGGGCGAGCAGGAGGGCGATGCCGTCCTCCTCCAGGTAGGCCACCGCCAGCAGCATGATGACGGGGGCGGGCACGATCTGGCTGAACGGCACGGGCGAGAGCATCGAGAGGCCGAGCAGCAGCATCATGAAGCCGGTCAATCGCTCGGTGGTCTGGAAGAGCATGGGCCAGCGCGGACGGACCAGCTGCTCGACCCAGGCCAGCCGCGGCGCCACGATGCCGATGACCCGCGCCAGCCGCTCGACGCCGATGCTGCGGCGCGCCACCAGGCGGGGCAGCACGGCCGCCTCCTGCCCGAGCATCATCTGGACCGCCAGCCAGACGACCATCAGGGCCGCGACCGTCGACACGCCGGGCACGATGCCCAACACCCCCATGACCAGGAGGGCAAGGCCGAACGAGCGGCCGCCGAGCTGCTCCATCAGCCAGCCGATCGAGACGACAGCCTCCCTCTCTGCCCGATCGAGCATCCGCGCGAGCTGGACCGACGTGGGGACACGGGCCTGCGACGCCGTCCGATCCTGGGCCAAAGATGCCGCTCCGCGTCATGGGGGATGGGTCAACCGTTCGTTGACCTGACGGTTGCAAACGATCGCTTGGGATCATGTCACTGCTGTGAATGCGGAGCGCGGACCTCCAGGTCCGCATCATGATCATGAGCGGACTCGGTCGGGGTAACCCCCGACCTGAGGAGGTCCGCGCTCCGGCAAGAGGACGATCAGAAATCTACCGGATAGGGCGACAGCTCGCCGGTCTCGTAGCGCTGCGGCAGGCCGGGGGTGACGTTCTCCCAGACATAGAGCATCGAGCGCTTGGTGGAGTAGCCCTGATGGCGGATGTCGGCCGGCATGGCGGCGACATCGCCCGCCTTCATGGTGACGCGGGCGCGCGGCGCGCCGGTGTTCTTGTCGCCGACATCCCAGACGATCTCGTCCGAGAGCTGGACGAACCACTCCACCCGATCGTTGCCGTGGAAGACCGGCAGGATGAACTCCTCGGTGGTCGGGCAGGCGAGCGAGGCCTTGCAGACCGCCGTGACCGAGGGATTCCAGGTGACGTCGGAACGGCTGAGATACTTGAACAGGCTGAAGGCATGGAGCTCGCCCTCGAAGCCCGGCTCGGCGTGGATCTCGGGCTC
>DASRQT010000238.1:0-13005 GCA_035696485.1 Polyangia bacterium
CATCCAGTATAGCGGCCTCGGCGCTGTCTAACCAGGCGTTGCAGCTGTCGGGCCTTACGACGCGGTCCGCCCGACGGTGGCGCATGCCGCGACGGCGGGCGATGCCCGCGCCTCCTCGCGGCCATGTTACGCTTTGGCGGCAACCTGGCGCTCGGCCCGCAGCTGAACGCCACGATCGTTCGGCAGACAGATGCGTAAGCACTCGCGGCGGCCTTCTGGCGCGTACCTCAACGTTGATCTGGAGGTGCGCACGACTTTCGACCTCAAAGCCTTGGTGAAGGCGCTGTCGCGCACGATTTTCAATCTCCACAGCGGTCGGGTCGACGGAGTCCATTTTTCGTCGTTTGAATCCCCTGGGTGCGGTAGCAGTCCTGAGGACGTAATCGGCGTGATGGTGAAGGCGGTCGAAGGGTTGCCTCGCCAAGCTCGTGCCCTGTGGGATCGTGCGGCCGACCGCGTCTTCGAGATAGGAATCGAGCATGCCCGGGGAGCGTGGCGAGAACACTCTGGCGTGACCGTTCGCAAGATCCGCAGCCGCATCAAACAGAAGCACCAACTTGCTGTCTTCGACGACCGCAAATGATCGCGCCGTCCAACCTGGAATCGCAGCGGGCGGGCTGCGCCCGCCGCTGAATTCCTATATCGTTGGACGGACGTGAGGTGAAATCACATGAACGAGCAGGCCAAATACTACGAGGAAAAGCTGGCGTACGAGACCGACTCATGGGATCTGAAAGTAGCGCTCGAGGGCGGAGAGCGAATTGTGGTGGTGGACGCACGATCTCCGGAATCCTTTCGGTGCGGCCACATTCCCGGTGCAATCAACATCCCCCATCGGACAATGTCGGTGGAGATGACCGCCCAAATCGAAAAGAGCGCTCTGGTCGTGGTGTACTGCGATGGTATCGGATGCAACGGATCCACAAAAGGTGCACTAAGGATGCTCAACCTTGGTTTTCGAGTGAAAGAGTTGATTGGTGGTCTTGATTGGTGGCGCCGGGACGGCCACGACGTTCATGCCAAGGCTGCCGCTGAGAACTCTTCTGCGTGTGGCTGTGGATAGGCTGCCGTCTAACCCCGTTGCATCGGACGGGGCTTCGCCCCGCTGCTGACCGGTAGTACCGTTGGAGGACGGACTTGCATGGATTCGAAATCTTCCACGCCCGGGACCGTGTGATGGACTGGAAACAGTTGCTGGTGACAACCGTGATGATGACGTCCCTGGCAACTTGTGGGGACGAGGAGGGTCCACCTCCTCCTCCCCTAGCCGAAGCCTGTCGAGAATGGGTAAAAGCGACCTGCACGCGCACCGCGGAGTGCCTCGTCGTCGATGCGGACGCTCGCCCTGCGGCCATTGAACAATGCATTACCGAGAACGAAAAGACCTCGACCTGTGGCCCGCAGGCCCAGCCCGTCGGCTGCACGGAGAGACAAGCGGCGGAGCGATATGTCAATTGCCAGCGCAGCGCACGGACATTACAGTGCAGTGGCTGCAACGACATTACAGGCTGCGGAGGCCTTTGCTTCGTGGCCTGCTACAACTAACCGACTCGGCTAGCGCGTGAGCCGCCCGACCCGGAATTGAGGACGTTGAACGCGTGGTCGTCGACGGTTTGGCCGACGACGCCAAACTCGGGATCGACGCTCTTGTCGGCCATCTGCCGACCAATGAAGGCGGCGCCCGCAGCGAAGCGCTGACACTCGCCCGGTAAACCGTGCAAGATGCGCCCATGGCGTGTCCAAGTTCCCGGGGTGGGTCCAGGTTCGTCGGCGGCGCGGCCTTCGCGTTGGCTCTCGTCGCGTGGTCGGGCTCCGCCGGCGCGGGCGACGGCGTCGTGACGGCGCCGGAGTCGATCGTGCGAACGGCCCCGTTCGAGGTCGCGCCGGAGGTCATGCGCTTGCACGCCGGCGACAAGGTGCCGGCCGACAACAAGCCCATCGGCGCCTGGCGGCGCGTGCAATTGGCCGACGGGCGGGTTGGGGTCGTCCGCGACGCCGACATTCAGGTCACGGTCTCCGCGACATCCGTCGCGGAGACGCCGGCTCAGGCGCCGCCACCCGCGCCCGTGGCCGTCGTCAGCCCGGCCGCGGCGCCGCCGCAGGCGAGTGACTTCGGCGCCGCGGAAGGGCTTGTGCTCTCGACCGAGCGCCTATTCGGCTACGTCCACGTGTCGGCGACGAGCACGATCGCCGGGGTAAACCAGACCGAGAACGCGAGCTCGTTCTCCTTCGTCACCAACCCCCTTGGCAGTGGCACCATTCTCTCGGCGCCGCGGCTAGCCGCCGACTTTTTCGCGCCCCATCACATTAGCGTCGGCGGCTCGGTGGGCTACTTCCGCCTCTCGGAGAAGCCTGCCGGGGCGCCGTCCGACGTGAAGTTTTCGGGGTTCCTGATCGCGCCCCGCCTCGGCTACGCCGCTTTGCTCGCACCCAAGGTCGTCATGTGGCCGCGCATCGGGTTCACGTTCACGAGGATCTCGGTCGAGAACTCGGGCCAGACGGTCAGCGAAACCACCGCCTATGCGCTCACGGTTGAGGTGCCGCTCGTCTTCATCGTCGCGCCGCACGTCTTCCTGTCTCTCGCGCCCACGCTCGACGTCGGACTCGGCGGCTCCGTTTCGAGCTCGAACATGTCGACGAGCAGGGACCAAACCATAACGAGCTTCGGCCTCCAGGCCGCGTTCGGAGCGTTCTTCTAGAGACACCACGTATCGCTCGTCATGCGTACGTGATGTGGCCGAGGTCGCCGCCAGGGACATCGTTAACACTCGTCCGAGCGGAACGAAGACCGCCCAACAAGGCATACGTTAGCCAGACCTACTCCGACGAACGTGTTCCCAGAATGCTCGGGGCCATACACATGCAGGGCCATCCGAGGGTCCGCAACGTGGGAAAGCAGCGAACAACACGGATGCACCGAAGAACAGGATCTCTCCGTCATGGTTGCGTCGCCTTGCCAGGCTGTAGCGCCCTGAAACGCTGCTCACGGGTTGCGGTACAGTCCTTGCAAACCTCTAAGCATCACCATGAAGCTGATCGTTCTGGTTCTGGCGGTTGCCTTCGGAGGCGCGGCCGTGGCTCTCCCGGCCTGTGGCGCGAGTTGTGTCGTCACGTGTAAGGAGGCCACGATGGTGATTGCGAGTCAGGCATACGGCGGGGCTGACAACCTGGACGACCTCACGGCGATCACCCTGGAAGGGAATGCCTGCCCGGCCGAACCTCCGGCATGTCGGCGTGACGTCGTTGGTAGCGAAGGTCATTGTGTCGAATTCATGATCACCCCGCGGCACGCAGGCACTTGCCGGGCAACGCTGACGTTTTCGAAGCGGCCCACCTTCGTCGCTGAAACGACGTTCGGCGACTATGTCGACGGTGACTGCTGCGCCGGCTTTCCGGCTACTTCGAAGGCGCACTTCTTGGTCCCCACACCGAACCAGGACGGCGGCACAGGAAGCGATGGCGGTCCCCGTAGTCGCTAGCCGATTGTTCCGACACTGGAACAGTGATTTCAGCATCAGCCGTCTAGTCCCACCAGCGGAACGGTCGTACTTATAGGGGCGAAGGAACGAACCAGCCCCAACGGAGACGACCCATGACGACAAGCAACTGGAACATCGACGCAGTTCACTCGGGCATCAACTTCTCGATCCGGCACATGGTGGTGTCGAAGGTTCGAGGCCGCTTCGCCAAGTACACCGGCGCGGTCAGCCTCGACGACGGCGACCTGGCAGGCTCGACCGTGGAAGCGACCATCGACGTCGCCAGCATCGACACCGGCACGCCCCAGCGCGACGCGCACCTGCGCTCTGCGGACTTCTTCGACGTCGAGAAGTTCCCCGAGATCCGGTTCCGCAGCAGGCGAATTGAAAAGGTCGATGTCGACGATGGCCGCTACCGCGTCATCGGCGACCTCACCATCCGCGACGTGACGCGCGAGGTGTCGCTCGACGTCGAGTACGGCGGCCGGGCCAAGGATCCGTGGGGCAACGAGCGGGCGGGGTTCGTCGCGAAGGCGGCCGTCGACCGGAAGGACTTCGGTCTCAAGTGGAATCAGGCGCTCGAGGCGGGAGGCGTGCTGGTCGGCGACCGCGTCGAGATCGAGATCGAGGTGCAGGCCGTCAAGACGGCCGCCGCACAGGCCGCGTGACGTGCAACCGACGTCGCCGCCGAACATCAAACAAAAGATACGCGTACAAGGAGAACGCACATGATGACCGCAACACAGACCCAGGTTTCCACGCGACCCCGTCGCATTGTTCATCGAACCAGAGGCCACTCGCAGGGGCCGCTGACACGGCTCATGAGCCCGGGCGACGTGGGCGAGCTGGTAAAGCCCTTCGTCTTTCTCGACTACTTCGACTTCTCCAGCTATCGCGGTGACGGCGGCCCCGTGCACCCGCATTCGGGGATCGCGACCCACACGACGCTGCTGCAAGGCTCGCTGGTGTACGGGGACTCGACCGGGAAATCGGGAACGTTGAGCGCGGGCAGCCTGGAATGGATGCAGGCGGGCGGCGGCGTCTGGCACGGTGGCACCCTGCCCCATGGGCAGCCGCTGCGAGGATTCCAGCTCTGGGTGGCGTTACCGCTCCGCATCGAGCTCGCGCCCGCCGAGAGCCACTACATCGACAGCGCGGCGGTCCCCGGAGACGAGCGCGTGCGCGTGCTGCTGGGAGCCTATCAAGGAATGGACAGCCCGATTCACTACCCGTCGCCGGTGACGTATTTGCACGTGCGTCTGCGCGACGGCGAGCGGTGGACCTATCAGGCCGCCTCCGGCCACGACGTCGCGTGGCTCGCGGTCGCCACCGGCACGCTGGTGGCGGACGGGACACAGCTGCGTCGCGAGATGGCGGTCTTCGAGGAAGGTCAAGCGCCCATCAACTTCGTCGCGCAAGGCCTGGTTGAATTCGTGATCGGGTCGGCGCGCAAGCACCCGCACCCGCTGGTGACCGGCAACTACTCGGTGCACTCCAGCCCCGAGACGCTGGCCATCGGCGAAGCTGGGATCGAGGAGATCGCGTCCACGATGGCGTTGAAACCGTGGCTACCCCTCAGCCGATCCCTGCCGGTGACAGACCTCGCCCCGGAGGCCATCGTGGAATAATGCCGCCGTGGACCTCAATGAGATACTGGTGTTCGCGCGCGTCGTGCAGGCCGGCAGCTTCACGGCGGCGGCGGCGCAGCTGGGGATGCCGAAGTCGTCGGTCAGCAGGAAGGTCGCCGAGCTGGAGGAGCGGCTGAAGTCGCGGCTGCTCCAGCGCACGACCCGCAAGTTGAGCCTGACCGACGTCGGCCGCACCTACTACGAGTACTGCGCGCGCATCGTGGGCGAGGTCGAAGACGCCGAACGCGCCGTCAGCAGCCTGCAGGAGCTGCCGCGCGGACTGTTGCGTGTAACCGCTCCCATCAACGCCAAATTTCTTGGCCCCATCGTCAGTGGCTTTCTCAAACGCTACCCGGAGGTTCGGCTCGAGCTCTTCTGCACGGGACGCGCGGTCGATCTGGTCGAGGAACGCTTCGATATCGGCATGCGCGCGGGGCCGCTCGCGGACTCGACGCTGATCGCCAGAAGTCTGGGCAGCGTGGCTTGGTTCCTGGTGGCGACCCCTGCCTACCTCAAGAAGCGGGGACGCCCGAAGTCGCCCGAGGACTTGAAGCAGCACGACTGCCTGTTCTTTGGCTCCGGACGCGACACCATGGACCTGCGCCTGCAGAACGGCGACAAATCCGTCCATGTCACGCTGGCCGCCCGGATGATCGTCAGCGACTTGGACATTCTGGCCGCGGCGACAACCGCCGGTCTGGGCATCGCCCTGCTGCCCGCGTTTGGCTGCGTGGACGACATCCGCGCGCGCCGACTTGAACGCGTCCTTCGCGACTGGAACACGCCGTCGACACCGGTTCAGCTGGTGTATCCCAGCACGCGGCACCTGTCTCCCAAGGTCAAGAGCTTCGTCGACCACGTGCAGAGCCAGATGACCCCGCCCCCCTGGGAAGTGGGCCCGATGCCGTGATCAGCGCCCCCGCTTGCCGACACGCCTACCCGTGGGGCGTGCCGGTTTCCAGGCGGTGGCGAACCATACTGACGTGTTCGCGCAGAACGTAGAGCTGGTCGGCGAACGAAAGTGGGGTCTTGATCTCGTTGACCGAGGTTTCGATCTCGTCCAGGCGCTGGGCGATCTGTTCCTGTTGTTCCGGCGTGCGGCCGGCGGCCATGTCCCGTTCGATGGCCATCAGGGCGCCGTACCAGCGGTAGATGCGCGAGCGCACGCGCCAGCGGTAGATGGTCGGCGCGATGCGCGTCGCGGGCACGATCAGGACCAGCAGCGGGATCAGCACCACCAGCAGGCGATCGATCAGGCTGGCCATCCAGAAGGGAAGCCGCTTGTACAGGAACTGGCCGCCCGACTTGTAGTAGCGCTCGGCGTCGGGGCTGATGGGAAAATCGCGTTCAACGGCCGATGGATACTCGCCGGCGGCGCGGAACATGCCGGCGCCGCCGTGCACCTCGCGCGCGGCACTGATCAAGATGTCCGACAGCGCCGGGTGCAGATCGTTGCGCGCCACCAGCTCGACGGTGGGGCCGACCAGGTTGACGGTCTGGGGCGGATCGTCCTTCCCGAGGTCGAAGGCGCCTTCCGGGACGACCAGCTTGGACAGAAAACGAAACCGCCGCAGATAGCCGTCGGCCTGGCGGAAGTTCATCAGGTGGACGCCCTCGGTCTCGCGCAGCTTGCGCTGCACCTTGGGCGTGGCTGAATCGCCCATGAAAAACGCGGCGTCGATGGTCCCCGTGACCAGCGCGTGAGCCGCCTCCTCGCCGCCGAGACTTTGCATCACCGTCGGTTCACCCTCGATGCCGTTGCCCTTCAAGAGCTTGCCCACCAGCGCGTGCGTGCCGCTGCCCTCCGGTCCGATCGCCAGGCGCTTGCCCTTCAACTGGTAGAGGGCGTCGATCGTTTCGGGGCTGCGGTAGTAGACCATCACCCCCTGGGCGAAGATGCTGCCCAGCGAGAACAGGTGCTTGATGTCGACGCCGTCGGTCAGCCCGCCCTGCACGAACCCGACGTCCGCCTTCACCTTGGGGTTGGCCAGCTGCTGCAGGTTATCGAGTGATCCCTTCGACGGGAGGATCTCGACCTTCACCCCGTACCCCTCGATGATCTTCTTGTACTTCTCGGCGGTCGACAGATAGGTGCTGCCTTCGGGCCCGCCGATGAGGCGGATGGTGTTGGGGGGCGCCGGCCGCACGAACTTGATCGCGACCCAGCCGCCGATGGCCAGCACCAGCAGCGCCGGCGCCGCCACGATCGCGATGTCGCGCCACGAGATCGCCGTCAGTCTGGCCGCCCGCCAGGGGCGCCGCCGCTTGCCAGGTTCCTTGCCGTCCACCGCGGCCATTCTATGCTGATAATTCGCCGTCGGTTGACCGGTCCGTTGCCCGGTGCGATCTTTCGGCGCTGGGGATAAGAGAAAACCACCGTGTCTGCCGACGCCGCGCGAATATGTCCTGTCTGTGGCGCCGCCAATCCCGCCGCGCAGAAATTTTGTGGCACCTGTGGCAACCGGCTGGATGCGGCGCCGCGAACGGAGGAGCGGCGCCTGGCGACGGTGCTCTTCGCCGACGTTTCGGGGTTCACGGCCATGTCCGAACGAATGGACCCGGAGGACGTGGGTGAGGTAGCCCGGCGTGCCGTGGCTTGCTTCAGTGAAAAGGTGCTCAAATACGGTGGAACCGTCGTCCGCGAATTCGGCGACGAGGTTCTCGCGGTGTTCGGCGTGCCGCTGGCGCACGAGGACGACCCCGAACGCGCGATCCGCGCCGCGCTGGACATGCGCGACGCCCAACTGGACAGTCCCCTCGGTCCCTTGCAGATCCACGTCGGTGTCAACACGGGCGAGGTGATCTCCACCCTGGTCAACCTTGGCAGGCGGGACGATCAGGTCATCCACGGCGACGCCGTGAACACAGCCGCGCGGCTTCGCGCCGCGGCTCCGGCGGGGAGTGTTCTGGTCGGGGAGGAGACCTGGCGGGCGACCAACCGTGCCGTTCGCTATCGCGAGCTCCCGCCGATTGAGGCAAAGGGCAAGCAGCATCCCGTCCTGGTCTGGGAGGCGGAGGCCGTGGTTCCCGTTCCCCTGGCGCGCAGCCTCGGCGGCGGTCCGCTCATCGGGCGGCACGAGGAGCTTTCGGTCATGAAAGCGATCTGGGCCAAGGTGCAGCGCGAGCGGCGGCCCCATCTGGTCACGGTTTTCGGCGAGCCCGGCATCGGCAAGTCGCGCCTCGTGGCCGAGTTCGAGGCTCGCATCGCAGACGCTGCGCTGCTGCTTCATGGTCGTTGCGCGCCTTACGGCCAGGCGTTCGGCTATCAGGCGCTTGGTTCGGTGCTGCGGGAAGCCGGTGCGATCGAGGAAACCGACGACGCGGCCGGCGCGCGCGAGAAGATCGTCAATCTCGCACGACGGGCGCTGGCCGCCACCGGCCAGGAGGAGGACGACAAGAATGCGGTCGACATCGGCGCGCACCTCGCGCTCCTGGGAGGATTCGCCGTGGAGGGTGCGCCGGCACGCGTCGACACCCCGACCCTCTACGCGAGCTTCCGCCTCGTCCTCGAGGGTCTTGCTCGCGTTCGGCCGGTGGTGCTGTTGATCGAGGATCTGCACTGGGCCGACGAGCCGCTGCTCGCGCTGCTCGAGCACGTCGCCGCGCGAGCGCGCGACGTGCCGCTTCTGGTTTTGGCGCAATCCCGGCCGGAGTTGCTCAGCGATCGCCCGGCCTGGGGACGCGGCCTGCGTGCCTTCACCACCATCTCGCTCGAACCCCTGGAGGAAGAGGAAGCCCGTGCCCTGGTGCGGACCCTGGCCGAGCAACACGGGCTGTCCCCGGACGTCGCCGACCGCATCGGTCGCGGCGCGGGCGGCAATCCGCTGTTCGCCGAGGAGCTGGTCGCCATGCTGGCGGAGCGGAGGGGTACGGAGCAAATGCCGTCGGCCATCAAGGCCCTCATCTCGGCACGCATAGACGCCCTCGCCCCCGAGGAACGCCTGGTCATGCAGCGGGCTGCGGTGTTCGGGAAGGTGTTCTGGGAGAAGGGCCTCCGATTTCTTGGCGCCCCCGAGCCTTTGGCGCAGCACCTGGAGGCCCTTGAGCAGAAGGACCTGGTGCGGGCCCAACCGCGTTCTCGCTTTCGCGGCGATCGGGAGTTCCTGGTCAAGCACGACCTGATTCGCGACGTCAGCTACGACATGTTGCTGCGCGCGGATCGCCGGCGTCTGCACGGGGCGATCGTCGACTGGATCGAGAGCGTAGCGGGTGAGGGTCAGGACGACTACCTCGACCTTCTGGCGCACCACGCCGCCCACGCGGATCAGGCCGGGAGAGCCATCCGTTATCTGTCCATGGCCGCCGAACGCGCCAGCCGCACGGCCGCGCACGTGCAGGCCGCCGCGCTGCTGGCGCAAGCGATCGAGCTGACGGACGCCAGCAAATCGACCGAAGGGCTTGTCGACCTCTTGTTCCGACGCGGCTGTGCCTTGCGCGCCGCCGCGGTCTGGGCCGGAGCCCGCGAAAGCCTCGAACGCGCGCTGGCCTTGGTGCCACCCGACGCGAATGAGATGCGGGCGGCGGTGCTGGTCGAGCTGGCCGCGGCTTGTTTGTGGGCGGGGGGCGATCACGATGCCCGCCAGCACGCCGACGTTGCGCTGGGGGTCGCTGACGCCGCCGGCCGCCAGGACCTGGCCGTGGGCGCCATGTACCAGATCGCGACCACCGAAGCCGGACAGGGCAACGTGCTGGAGGGCGTGCGGCTGTTCCGGGCGGCCGAGGAGCGAGCGCGGGCGCACGATCTCAAGTTGCGCGACGCCACCCTCGAGGGCTCGATCCTGAACACGATCGTCCTTTACTGGGCCGCGCAGCACCCGGAAGGCATAGACCGTTCCCAGCAGGCGATTGCGCGGGCGCGCGAGGTCAAGGACACCATGTCCACGATGCTCGGCTTGCCGCACCTCGGCCTGTCGCTGGCCGCCGTCGGCCGCTACGGCGAGGCGATAGAGGTCTTCGAGGAGGGACGGAAGTTCGGACGCGAATACGAGGTGTGGGCGCCGCTGGCCCGTGCGACGTCGATGGCCGGCGGACTGCACCTCGAGCTGCACGACTACCAGCGGCATCGCGAGCTGGCCGAGGAGGCGCGCGAGCTTGGGCGGTCGCGCTTCCCGCCCGTCATGGGATTCACCGGGGTCGATCTGATCCTCAACCACGCCCGTCGCGGCGACGCGGGCGCCGGGCAGGCGATCGTCGGCGAGGTGAGCGAGCAGGTCGAGAAGGCAACCGCATGGCACCGCTGGCTGTCGCACATGCGTCTGTCGGTCGCGCGCGCCGAGCTGGCTCTGACCAGCGGCGACACCCAGGGAGCGCTGGAGCACGCGCGCCACGGGCTCGAGCTGGCGCGCAAGGCCAGCCGTCCCAAGTACGAGGCTTTGGCCCTACACGCCCACGCGGCCGCTCTGCACCGGCTTGGGCGCACGCGCGAGGCGATCGCGGATCTAGAAGCGGCGGTTTCCGTGGCGCGAAAGAACGGCGATCCGGCATTGCTGGTGCGAATCCTGGGCGCGCTCCTGCCGCTCGCGGGCACGGACGAGCTCGCGGCGGAGGCGCGCCGCACCGTGGAGGCCATCGCAGCCGCGCTGCCCGATGCGGGAATGCGCCAGCGTTTCCTCGGCGCGGAAGCGATCAAGACCATCGTCGCCCCGTAAGGACTAACTCGACAAGGACTACTCCACGATGCAGTCGCTGAGTTTCAGCTCGATCTGGTCGGTGTTGTTCTCGCTGCGGCATTCCACGGTGGTGCGGCCGCCCTTGCCGTCGTCGTTGACGACCATGCGCACGATGCCCTGGACGCTGTCGCCGTCGACCACGCAGCTGACCGCCTTGCAGTCGTTGTTGCTCTGCACCGGATCGGCCGTGTACGACACGCACAGGATCTTGTTGTCCTTGTCGTAGAAGGTGGCCGGCAGCTTCGATCCGACGGCGCGGCTGCCGCGATTGCACACCCGGCCGGTCAGCGTCACCTTCTGCCCCTTCACGCGGCAGGCGCGCACGATGTCCAGCTTGCCGGTCACGTCCGCCAGGTCCTCGATGTTGGCGGTCCCCTGCGCGTTCTGGCGAAAGCTGTTGTAGCCCTTCTTGGTCTCTTTCCAGTTGGGCATCCACTCCGACATCTTGGGGATCTGGCCGTTGGGTTTGACGTTGGTGATGGAATAGGCGTGCTGGTTCCAGATCGGCAGCGAGGACGCCCACCGGTCCAGGCGATCGTTGACGACGCGGATGCCGCCCTTGACCGGCGTGACCTTGGGATCGGTGTTGGGGTGGGTCGACCGGCAAACGTTGCCAGTTCCCGCCGTACCCGGCAGCGCGGGCTGGCAGCTCAGCCCCTTGTCGCACTGGTTGTCGCCGGCGCAACGGCAGAACCCATTCCCGCAGGTCGTCCCCAGCACGCAGTCATCTGCCTTGAGACAGCGCACGCCGGGGTGGATCGGATCCACGTACGGTTTGCCCGGCGTACCGTTGGTGGGACAGGGGGCATGATACGCGGAGTTGATGACGATCTCGGCTCTGTCGTCGCGGTCGACGTCGGCGACCACCGGGTTCTCGTACCAGGTGCCCGAGGTCCGCGGCGTCGAATACAGGACCTCGCCGTTGAGCCCGGCGTAGATGCGCAGGAAGCACTCGTCGGCGTAGACCACCTCCGACTTCCCGTCGCCGTCGAAGTCGAACACCGACGCGCCCGTCTGTCGTGACGACGCGTCCTGCGACGGTTGCGACCAGCGGATGAACGGGGCCTCGCAGCCGCCGCCGGCTGCCGTGCACTGCAGATCGAACACGCGGAAGCGCGACCCGCCCGCGACCCCGATCTCGGGGAAGCCGTCGTTGTCGAAGTCACCGATGACCGGCGGCCCGCCGCCCTCGTTCAGCGCCGGCGACATTGCGTCCTTGGTCAGGTGAATGCGCATGATGGTCTGTCCGCCGCGGCTCAAGAGGGCGAGGTTTCCGTTCTCACCATCCACGGCGACGATCTCGGGAATCCCGTCCAGCTTGGTTCTGTCGAAGGCCTCCGGCGTGGCGCCCACGGTGCCGAAGTCCGCCAGCGCGAACTGGGTCGCGGGCACAACCGCGATCTGCTGATCCACGCGCCCGAAGTTGATCGGCTCCCAGCTGGCCGCCGCGCCCATCCACTTGGTGACGAACACCGTCTCGCCCCAGTTGGTCAGCAGGTCGGGAATCTTGTCGCCGTCGAGGTCGCCGACGATGGGGATCATCCCGTTGAAGACCGTGCCGGTGGGAACCCCCATCCCGATCTCCTGCCCGGTCGCCCCGTTGAAGGTGTGGATCTTGCCGGCGCTGTTGGTGCCGACCAGAACCTCGGCGATGTTGTCCTCGTCGAGGTTGTGGATCGAGACCCCGCTCCACATCTGGGTCGCAAGCGCGCTGGGCCCGGTCGTCGCGGCCCACCAGCGCACGTAACGCGTGCCGTTCCAGCGGAAGGCCACCGGCTTGCCGTCGGGCAGCAGGGCCACGATCTCGACCACGCCGTCCCCGTCCAGATCGCCCAGCGCCGGTGTGGTGTTGGCGCGCACGGGCGGGTCGGTGATGGTCTCCAGCAGCCTGCAGTCGTTGCCGCTGATGATGCGCACCACGCCGGTGGTGCTGCCGTTGTCGGCGGTCCCCACGCCGAACGAGATGAAGACGATCTCCGCCGAGTTGGCGTCGTTGGGCAGATCCGCGACCACCGGCGAGCTGGCGACGAAGCTGCTGGTGTCGTCGGTCCATTCACACTGAATCTGCGGCGAGAACACGCCGATGGTCGCCGGCCCCTTGCAAGCGATCCCGGGCGGGACGTTGCCGGGCAGGCAGACGCCCGCGGCCATCCCGTCCTTGCGGCAGGCGCCCGTGCAGCAGTAGGTGTCGCCCTGGCACTCGTTCGGGTCGGTGCACGGCTTGCCGAT
>DASRQT010000239.1:0-18333 GCA_035696485.1 Polyangia bacterium
AAGCGCTGATCACGCAATACGGACAGGATCCGATCGTCGACAAAATAGTGAACAACCTCGACACGTACATCATCCCGGTGCTCAACCCCGACGGTTACGCGCTGACCCACGCCGGCACCCGACTGCAGCGCAAGAACCTCCGTCCCAACTGCAACGTCGATCTCAATCGCAACTGGGACGTTCACTGGGGGATTGGCGTTCCGCGCATCTGCAGCGCCGAGACCTTCCCGGGACAGGCCGCCTTCTCCGAGCCCGAGACCCAGGCCATCAAGTCGCTGACCGAGTCGATAAAGAAGCTGCGTTTTTACATCGACTACCACTCGAACGCGAACCAGATCATGATCCCGTACGCCTATACCCAGATGCCGTCGCCCGACGTCGACAAGACCCGGGCGCGCGGCCAGCTCTACTCACAGAAGCTGCAGGCGCTGTATGGACATGTGTTGCCCGTGCGCGACGGCTACAACCTCGGTCAGGGGCAGGGGGGCGGGGCCATCGATTACATTCGTGCCGAATATTCCGAGGCCATCTGCATCGAGCTGCGCGGCAACGGTTTCGAGGTCCCCTCCGATGGCGTGATTCCGTCGGTGGAAGAGAACTGGGCCGGCTATCTGGCGGTCATGAGCCAGCTCGCCGAGGAAAATCCCGCCAGCGCCGCGGTTGGTGACGCCGGGACGTCGCCGCCACCGGGCGACGCTGGCGCTCCCGATGCCAGCGCCGCGGATGCAGCCGGTCGAGCGATGGATGCGGTTTCCGCAGGCGGCGGGACCAGTGGTGGCGCCGGCGGTAGCGCGGGTGCCGGGACCGGCACCGGTGGCGCCAGCGGTGGCGGCGCCGGCAGTTCGGCCGGCAGCGGCCCGCCCGCCATTGCCGGCGGCTACGCTGGAACATCCGGCGGCGGCACCCAGGGCGCGTCCGGCGGGTGCGGCTGCGGGCTGGCCGCGCCGGCGGCGTCCGGGTGGGGTGGATTCCTCGTTACCGTCGCTCTCTTCGCGCTGCGGGTGAGGAAGCGATCATTGCTTCGCCGACCTGAATAGCACGCCTGCCCCTTGACACGGGCCCCCCGCTCTCCTACAGACTCAGGCACGAAGGTTCGTTTGTTTAGCGCGGCGCAAAATAGGGTGGGGCGCAGGGGAACCCGGTACATGGCGGGTTTTGTCGCCGTGTTTTGCCTGTTCGGGCAAGTGTCCAGCTTGGCCCACACCCTGCTGGTCCAGCACGCGACCTGCGCCGAGCACGGCGAGAGCATCCACGTTTCCGACGCTGCCCGGCTTGATCAAACTGCGGCCGGCGCGGGAATTGGCTTTGCGGACCCAGTCGTAGCTGGTTCCGACGCCGGCGCGCCGGCGGAAGGTCACGGCCACGACCACTGCCTCGCTGTTGCGCACGGGCGCGGTCACGTCGGTTTGCGGACCCTCACCGCGCCGGTCACCGCGAACCCGCCGGTCCTGGTCGTCGTCACGGCGGAAACGGCAAATTCCCGACCGGCTTCTTGCCCGGTCTATCGCCTGGCCCCGAAGAACTCCCCACCCGCCTAGCGCTCGCGAATCGGATCGTCCAGGCGCCGCGGCGTTTACGCGTGTGCTTGCATGCGTTGCCTTTCGTTGCCCTCTGCAGCGGCAGCAAGGCTGACGACTCCAGGTCGGCACTGCTGCGCTGTCGTCGCGCCCTGATCTGACGAGCTTTGCTCCTGGATCGGCCGCGCGCTTGGCCAGCGTGCCTGCGTTGACGCGTGAAAACCAGCCGCCCGCGGGCGGTGGGGAGCTATTTGTCGTGGGCAATGAATCGCATCGATCATCGTTAAATTCGGCACCTTCGTGTTGCCTCACTGAGTCGGCGGACCACCTCCGCGCGCGGCGCTCGCTGCGTGCGGCTTGCTGCGCGGCCTGTGTCTGCGTGGTGGTGTCGGCGGGCGGCGCAAGCGCCCAGGAGCCGTTCCCGCCGCCGGCGGTGACGCCGCCCGAGGTCGTGAGCAAGGTCGACGCGAGCTACCCCGAAACGGCCCGGGTCGCCGGCCAGCAGGCGGAGGTGACGGTGCTGGTTACCGTCGGCGCCGATGGGACCGTGACAGAAGCGTCGGTCGCAGAGGGGACGGGGCCACCGTTCGACGACGCAGCGCTCGCGGCGGTCCGACAGTGGCGGTTCAAACCGGCGCGGCGCGGACGGGACGCGATCCAAAGCCGCATCCGGATCCCGTTTCGCTTTGCCCTGCCGTCGGCGGCGGCCCCGGCGCCCAGGGTTGTGCCGCCGCCGTCGCCACAGCCATTGCCAGTGCGCGCCGATCCGTTGCCACCCGGCGGTGAACGCGAAGCGGAAGGCGACGTCGTGGACGTCACCGTCCATGGCCATAGGACGCTGCCGCCGCGCGCCTCCAGTGATTTCGTGCTCGACCGCGAGGTCCTGGTCGCGGCGCCGCACCAGAACGCGGGCGACCTCCTCCTGCGCGCGCCCGGCGTGTACGTGAGCCAGTTCGAAGGCGAGGCGGTGGCCCACGAAATCTTCCTGCGTGGATTCGATGCCGAGCACGGACAGGACATGGAGCTCACGGTCGGCGGCATGGTGCCGATCAACCAGCCCTCGCACATTCACGGCCAGGGCTACGCCGACCTCGGCTTCATCATCCCCGAGACCGTGCGGTCGCTACGTGTGACTGAGGGCGTCTACGATCCGCGGCAGGGCGACTTCGCCGTGGCCGGTTCGGTCGACTTCGACCTCGCGGTCGCGGAGCGCGGGACGAAGCTGAAGTCGTCATGGGGCTCGTTCGGAACCTACCGGGCCATGGCGTTGTTCGCACCGCACGACGATCCGGACGAGACCTTCGGCGCGGCGTCGTTTCGCAAAAGCCAAGGCTACGGCATGAATCGAGGGTCGCAGTCGGCCAGCGCCATGGGCCAGCTGGTGTTCTTCTGGCCGCACGGCTGGAGGGGCTCGCTGCTGGCGGCCGCGTACGGCGCGCGCGCCAACCTGGCCGGCGTGGTGCGGCGCGATGACGTCGAGGCCGGCCGGGTTGGCTTTTACGACAGCTATCCGGATCCCAACGCCACCGCGCAATCCGCGCTGGCCGGGCGCGCGCAGCTGTCGCTTGGTCTCGAGCGTCTGGCGGATGACGGCTCCCGCACCTCGGCGACGGCGTTTCTGCTGCTGAATGAATTCCGGTTACGCGAGAACTTCACCGGCAGCCTGCAACGTTCGCGCGAGATGCCCGAATGGGTCGGGCGCGGCGATCTGATCGAGGAGTTCAACCAAGCGATGACGGTGGGGGCGCGTTTCTCCCATCAGCGCGCCCCGTGGTCGCCGTGGTCCTGGCTGCGCGGGGTGCTGGAGGTCGGGCTGGCTTTTCGCGGCGATTTCATCGAGCAGGCGCAGAACCTGATCAAGGCGCCGCAAAATGAAACCTGGGACCACCGCGTCGACGCCACCATTAGAGGGCTCGACATCGGCAGCTACATCGACGGCGATCTCCGGCTGGGCTCGCGCGTTCAACTGCGCGGCGGCTTCCGCGCCGACGCCCTGGTCTACGACATCGACGATCGCCTCGGGAACTTCATCCCGCTGTTCCAGCGGCAGTCGCACTTCCCGGGCTTTCGCCGCACGGCGCTGGGGTTCGCCAGCGGCCCGCGCGCGACCCTCGAGGTGCGCGCCACGCGCTGGTTGTCGGCACTGGCCTCGTACGGTGAGGGCTATCGCTCGCCGCAGGCGCGTCAGCTCGAGGAAGGGGAGCGGGCGCCGTACACGAAGGTGCGCTCGATGGAGGTCGGCGTACGCGGTCGATTGGGAAGCCGCGATCAGCTAACGTTCACGGGCGCGGCGTTCAACACCGCGCTGTCCGAGGACCTGGCGTTCGACCCGCAAGAGGGCTCACTGGCCCGCATTGGGCCGACAACTCGACGCGGGCTGGCCGGGCAGGTGACCGCGCGTCCGGGACGGTACTTCCTGGCTTCACTGTCGGCGACCGGCGTACGCGCGACACTGGATGCGCCACCGCCACCGACGACCGCAAACCCGACGCCGGCGTACCGGGCCGGCGCGCTCCTGCCCTATGTGCCGCCGCTGGTGATGCGGGCGGATCTCGCGGTCACTCCCGAGCTCAGGTTCGGGGACTGGGCGCCGTTGCACGCCCGGGCCGGCCTGGGGTTCACGCACCTGTCCAGCCGCCCGCTGCCGTATGGGCAATCCGGCGATCCGACCACGCTGGTCGACGTGTCGGCGGGGATTCGCTGGCGCTTCGTGGAGGCTGGGCTTGAGGCCTCCAACCTGTTCGACACCCGCTACGCGGCCGGTGAGTTCTCTTTCGTCTCCAACTGGGGCCGCCCAGACATCCCGTCGCTGGTCCCGGCGCGCCATATCTCCGCCGGGCCACCACGGACGATCCTCCTGACGGTCACGGTGTCGCTGTGACGGCTCGCCGGCGAAATCGGCATGGGAAGATTGCCCCGGTGCTGCTGGCGGTGCTGGTCGGCGCTGGCGCGTGCACCGGCGCGACCAATCTGGATCCGGTCGACTACGCGCTCACGGCCCGCTCGGTCACGGGAGGCGCGCTGTCTTCCGCCGGATGGAACGTCATCCTGGACGAGGCCCGGGTTGGTTTCGGGCCCTTGTACGTCTGCGCATCGGTATCGGCGTCACCGGAATTCTGCGAAACCGCCGTGGCCGAATTCGCCGAGGTCGCGTCGATCGACCTGCGGGCCAGCGCGCCGGTGGACGTTGGTCGGATCCGCGGCGTCTCCGACACCGTGCATTCCGCGCTGTACGACTTCGGCATCACCTGGCGCTCGGGCAGCGCGCCGACGCCGGCCGCGGCAGCGCCCGAAGGTCATTCGCTGATCCTGCGCGGAACCGCGACCTCGGGAGTCTCCAGCGTTCGATTCGAGATCCTGATCGACGCCGTCCCGCTGCAGCCGGGGTCCTATGTGGTGCTGGCGCGGATCCCGGAGAAACCGCAGTCCAGCCGGATTCGCCTCGAGCTGCTGTTCGACCCAGGCCTCTGGCTGGGCAAGCTGGATTTGGCGCGGCTGGCGGCGCAGGCGCAACCCGTGGTCCTGACCACCGCCGATCCCATGGGCAACGCCATCGCGACGGGGCTGATGTCCGACGCGCGCCCAACCTTCACCTGGATTGACGTTCCCTGAAGACGAAAACCAAGGAGACAGCCATGACCCTGAAGACCATCACGACGACCTGCATCTGCTCGCTGTTTGCGGGCGCCCTCGCCGGCTGCGGCGATGGCAGCGCAAAAGGAAACGCCACCCTCTTCGTTGAATCCGAGGCGACCATCACCGATGGCCTGACGCCGGGAACGGCCCTCGACAACATCAAGGACGGCTGGACCGTGACCTACAGCAAATTTGTCATCGGGCTGGGCAACGCGCACGCCGGAAAGTCCGCTGACGCCAGCGCCACGCTGACCGAACCCAAGATTCAGGTGATCAATCTTCAGAGCCTTCCGACGTCGGGACTGGTTCTGGCCCAGTGGACGGGCGTCGCCGAGGGACGCTGGGACAAGGTCGGCTACGACCAGGCTTACGTCACGGCCAGCTCGGTCGCGGCGGCGGGCACGGCGGCGGCTGATGTCACCGCAATGGCGGCAGCGGGCGCCTCGCTGTGGCTGGCGGGATCGATCACGAAGGGCGGCAAGACCGTGACCTTCGACTGGCTCCTCAAGTCCGGCGTGGCCTGGAGCGATTGCGGCCCGGAGACGGGCGACAAGGGCTTCGCCGTTCCGGCCGGGGGGACCACCCAGGTCAAAGCAACGATTCACGGCGATCACTGGTTCTTCAACAACTTCCCCGAGGGCGCCGAGACTACGGATCGCCAGGCCGAGTGGGTGGCGACGGTCGATACCATGACCGGAGCTGACGGCAAGGTTTCGATTGACGATCTCAAGGCCGTCCCGGCGGCGATGGTGTTCCCGGCGGGCACGTACAGCCTCTCGAATCAGCTCGGCGAGACCATCACGAACGCCCACGATTTCGTGGTGACCCAGGCCCGCACCATCGGCCACCTGCAAGGCGAGGGCGAGTGCTCGACGCTGAAGAAGCTGTGAAAGGCGCCGCCATGTCGACAGACGAATGGGGAACAACCGCGGCCGACAGGCGACCGCCGCGGGCGTGGCTGCAGATAGGCTCACTGCTGGCGCCTATCGTGAAGTGCGCCTTCTGTCCGGTCTGCCTGGGACTGTTTGGCAGCGCCCTGGCCGGCGCGCGCCTCGGTTTCCTTGCCGACGAGCGCTTTCACTTCGCCTTGATAACGGTGGCCGTGGTCTTCGACGGCGGGATACTGGGTGCAGCGTTTCGCCACCATCGGCGCCGCGCTCCGCTGATCCTGTGCGGATTCGGTGCCCTGGCGGCGATCGGAGGCCACATGGGAAGTGGCGCCGTCCTGCTCGAGTACCTTGGTTTTGGCGCGCTGATGATCGCCGCGCTCTGGAATGTCGTTCTCCTGCGACGTCACCACCACGGTAGCGGCGACTGCTGTGTTCACGAGCGAGCTGCCGTGGCGCGGGAGATGCCATGACCACCGTAGAAGCGATCAAGAACATCTTCATCGGATCGGGCGCGGGCTGGGTGCTGTGGCTGCTAGGGGCGCTGTCGGTCGTCAGCATCGCCATCGCCGTCGAGCGCTGGTTCTGTTATCGATCGAAGGCCGGCAACCTTCGGGCGCTGGCCGTCACGCTGGACCGGCGCCTTGCGGCCGGCGAGGTGGACGGCGCCATCGCTGACTTGCAGCAGTCTCCCGCAGTGGCGGCGTCGATCGCCGCTGCGGGCTTGCGTCTGGCACCGCTCGGTCCCGCGGCCGTCGACAGGGCGATGCAGAGCGCGACGGCGCTTGAGAAGAGCCTGCTGGAAAAACGGCTGGCGTATCTGGGCACGCTGGGGAACAACGCGCCGTTCATCGGCCTGTTCGGGACGGTCATCGGCGTCATCCAGGCGTTCGAGGAGCTGGGCCACGGGGCACCCGGCCACGGAATGGCGGCCAGTGCGGCGGGGCAGGTCGCCTCGCAGGCGGTGATGTCGGGAATCGCCGAGGCGCTGGTCGCCACCGCCGTCGGGATCGCCGTCGCGTTGCCGGCGGTCGCCACCTATAACTATCTGCAAAGGCGGGTCGCGTCCCTGATCGCCAGCGCGGATGTGCTGTCGAATCTGGTGCTTGCCTACCTGGCGGGCAGCAAATAGCGATGGCCGGCTCCCGCAACGGGGAAGGCGAGATCATCGCTGGAATCAACGTGACGCCGCTGGTGGATGTCACGCTGGTCCTTCTGATCATCTTCATCGTGACCGCCAAGATCGTGGTGACGCCGGCGGTCCCGCTGGAGTTGCCCGAGGCTTCCCGGACGGAGGAGACGCAGGTCATCTTCTCGGTCGTTGTTCCCGCGACCGGCGGAACGCTGATCAACGGCGCACCGGCAGGCGACGATGGCCAGTTCATTCGTGAGGCGCAGGAGGCGTCCCGCAAGGACCAGGAGGTGCGTGCGGTCATCAACGCCGACGGCGCCGTCCCCCACCGCAAGGTGATCCACATTCTGGATCTGCTCAAACGCGGCGGAATCTCGCGGGTCGCCTTTGGCGCGATCGCGGCCGATGAGGAGGTCCGTTGAACGACCCGATCCGGATCGTCGACGCGGTCTTCGAGCGCGGCGGACGTCGGTCGTCGCGGACTGTCTTCGTGGCGATGGGCATCGCCGTGGCGGTGCACGCGATTTTCTGGTGGTGGGCGCGGCGCAGGGAGCCGACGCTGGAGGAGTGGAGCGCCGCGCTCGCCGCCAGGATTCACACCGAGCTGGCGCGGCGCGAGGTGGTGGAGCTGCTGCCGCCACAGGCCTTGGCCCAGCTCCCTGAAAACCCGAAACCGCCGGCAGCCCGACCTGTTCATCTCGCGGCTTCAGCGAAACCAAGAAGACCGCCCCCGCCCGCACAGGCCGGACGGATCATCGCGCAAGAACCGCGCGCGGATGTACCGGTCGACCTGACGAAGGACACCTTCACCACCGGGGGCGCGGCCGCGTACGCCGGCGGAACGACGACCGCGCAGGGAACCAACCGAGTCGCTGTTCCGAGCGCGCGCGTCGATCCCAACGCGTCGCCGACGGTCCATCCCGGCGAGGTCGATCACGCTCGGACGGTGACGCTGAACAACGACGAATGGCGCTGCCCTTGGCCGGCCGAGGCGGATACCGAACAGATCGACGAACAGTCGGTCGTGATCCGGATCAAGGTGCGGGTCGACGGGACGGCTGCTTCCGCTCGTGTGGTCTCCGATCCGGGCCACGGGTTTGCGCAGGCCGCAGTGGCTTGCGCGCTGAGCACGCGTTTCGTTCCCGCCAGGGATCGGGGGGGGCGGCCAATGGAGGCTGAGTCGCCGCCAATCCGGGTCAGGTTCACCCGATGACGCGGGGTCGCGGCCTGGTGCTCCTGCTGGTGATGATGGCGGCCTCGTCGATCGCTTGCCGGCGCGAACATGCCAGCGCGGCAATCTGCGGCGCCATCCTCGACCGCATCGTCGAGCTGGAGCTGAACGAGCAGGGTTTTCGCGATCCAGCGCTGGCCGAGCAAAAGAAGCGCGAGCTGCGAACGGTTCTGGACCCGCAGTTACGAACCTGTGTCGGCCGCAGGATGCGGCGCAACGCGCTGGCGTGCGTCGAAGGAGCCCGCAGCACCGAGGAGATCAGTCACGTCTGCCTGCATTGACGGGACCAGCCGGTCAGCTGCCGCGGTGGATGACCGCGCCGTCGAATTCACGTCCGGCGCCGTCGATGGCATGCAGGGACAGCGTGTCGTTCTCGACCGTGATCAGGAGGAGGTGCAACACCGGCTCCGCGTAGGCGGTCATCGGACTACGGCCCATCGCGCGCACGCCGCGCCCGCCGCCGCCCGTGACCACGTAGGTGGTCCCGTTCTGCGGAAGAAACCGCTCGTAGTCGTGGTCGTGGCCGGCCAGCACCAGCGGAACGTGATGCTTCTCCAGCACCGGAACGAACAGCTCTTGAAACAGGACGTCGCCGCCGTGCTGACCGGACGAATAGGGCGGCTTGTGGCCGTAGACGATTACCCAGGGGAGGTGATTGGAGCCGAGATCGGCGTCCAGCCAGGCGGCCTGCACCGGGCTGATCTTCTCGGTGTCCAGCGCCACCAGATGGATGTCACCCCAGTCATAGGAATACCACCGCTCGCGGCCTTCGGGCGCCCCATTCTCGGGTAGCACGAAGACCTGACGGTAGGGTTCGGCGTTGGCGGTCTGGTAGTCGTGGTTTCCGCTGGCGGGGAAGACCGGCGCCCGCCGCAGATACGACCGATAGACGGTGAAGAACTTGCTCTCGAAGTCGTCCAGCGTGCCGTTCTCGTAGGCGACGTCACCGGTGTGGAGCATCAGATCGAAGGGAACGGTGTCGAGCTGTTTTGAGACCGCCTTCTGATCGGACCCGCCGTCGCCGGAGTCGCCGATGACAACCATTCGCACGCGTGCCCCGGTTCCCGGCGCGGGTGCGGTGGTCAGCGGCGACTGATCGACGACTTGGGCGCCGCCCTCACGAATTTCGTAGCAGTAGGTGGTGTTCGGATCGAGCTTCGCCAGCGAAGCTGTCCACTGACGAGCCCCACCGGGCAATCGAGCGGTTTGATCCAGCGCGGCGGGAGCAACGGAGACGGGCGCGCCGCTGACTTTGTGCAGCGCGACTTCGCCGGGAGCGAGGCCGAGCGACGTCCAGACGATCACCGCGGAGGTCGCGGTCACGCGCTGCAAATACGGACGACGCCGGATCAGCCGCGCGCCTGCATCGGTCAGGTTGCCGGCGCCGCACGCCGTCTTGCCCGCCAGCTCGGGCGCGATCCGTTCAGCCGGCGGGTGGCCCAGATCGCCCGAGCCATTTGCGGCGACCCTACCGGCCCGGTTGTCGGTGCTCTTGCAGCTGGCTGGCGTGGCGACCAGCGACAACCCCAGCAAGAGACTCCAACAGCCGTGCCGGCTGCACGTCGAAGTTCTCATGCTTTTCAGGGTAGCTCGCCGATGATCGCGATTCCGCCGCCACCGGCGACGGCCATGGGCGCGGGGGTCATCCGGCGTGGGGCCGCGTGCAGGGCCGGGACCAGCACGCCGATCGCGGTTCCGACGACGGCGCCCGCGAGGACGTCGGTGGGAAAGTGATCCCCGGCCAGCACCCGCGTCGCGCCGACGAACCCCGCCGCGGTCGCGCCGCCGGCCAGCACGAGCCACGGCCAGCGGTCGTCAGCATGCAATCGACGCAGGGTCATGAAGGTCGACGTGATCGCGCCGAAGCTGGTCGACGTGTGGCCGCTGAAGTACGAGAGACCGCCGTTGCCGTTTTGGCGCACGGACAATGGCGCGTCGGTGCCGTACATATATGGGCGCGGGCGCCCGGTCATCGCGGTCGACATGCCCGACGCCGCGCTGGCCAGCAAGGTCGCCTCGGCGATCACGACCAGATCGTTGAGGCCACGCCGCACGCCCTCGTGGATCACGATGCCGCTGGCGGCCAGCGCCTCGATGCCGTAGAGGCCGACGTCGGACCACGTCGTCCAGCCCGGGTGGTATCGACCCGCGACCTGCCTGTCCAGCCAGTTCAGGGTCTCGGGATTGCACCGCGTCGTCGGTTCGGGCGGGGCCCCGGGGGCGGGGGCGCAATATGCCGGCGCCAGCCCGCCCCGGATACTGCGTCCGATGCCGAAGATGGTGGCGACCGCCAGCAGCGGGACGTCGACCTCGACATACAGCTGATAGGCGGCCTGCGGGCGCTCGGGTTCGGTGGCTGGTTCGACCGGCGTCAGCTTGTCCGTCGGCGCGCCCTTCTGGTCGGTGACCTTGCCGTCCTGTTCGTTGGCCTTCGGCGCGGCAGGGGAGGGCGCCGCCCACGCCGGCGCGGCGGTGCTCAACATCACACAGGCGAGGCCCGCCATCGCGTGTCGCTTGCGAATCAAGGTCACCATCTCGTCAGAAATTGAACTGCGCCGCAATCGAGAACCGATGCTGGCGATGCACCAGCGGAATTCCCGTGGTCTGCGGGATGGCGACGACCAGCTCCGCCGGATCCACCACCAGACGAAGGTGGCTGCTCATGCGAATGGCGATGCCCAGCGGTGAGATGGCGAAGTAGGGTCCCACCGACCCCTGTTTCGCGGCCCAGGTGTCGAACATCAGGACGCTGGCGCCGGCCGCGATGGTGGCGCGCAGCTCGAGGTAATCGCGGACGTCCAGCCGGTAAATGCCCACCGCGAAAATGTTGGTCGTTCCCCCGGCTGTGCGCTTCGTCTCGATCGAGAGCCAGGGGTTGTAGTCGACATCCAGGCCCACGGTGAACTGTTTGTTGAGGTCGTAGCGCGCGCCGATGCCGAAATTGTAGCCGGCGTTGTCGAGGGACACGCCGCCGCCGGCGATCACGCCGAACGGATGTGATTCAAGCTCCTGTTGCTGCTCGGGAGACGCCTTCTTGACCACGTTGCCCTTGTGCTCGCCGCGCTCACCGTCCTGGCCGTGCTCCTTGCCGGCGTCGTCTTGCTTCGCCTTCTCGGTTTTCTTTTCGGTTTCTTTTTCCGTTTCTGCCGCCTTCGCGTCGTCGGCAGCGGCGGCAACGCCGACCGTGCCCAAGGCCAGTGGACCGACCAGCGCACCGACCAGCGCGCCGATCGAAAGCGCCGCCGGCCGTCGTCGTCGCTGCGATGGCGGTTGCCGCCGCGTCCGCAGCGCCAGCATCAAAGCGGCCGCGACAAACGCACCCGCCGCCTCGCCGGTGCGCGAGCCACCTCTTCGCTGCTGCGCCGGCGCCAGCCGACAGCCGGTCGCCGAGACCTGGCCTTTCTCGGGGGCGTCGCACCAGTCGTTGCCAGCGGTACAGGTCCCGTCCAGGCCGAACCAGGCATCGATCACCGCCCCGGCGCGCGCGATGCGACCCGCACGCCCCCCCTGGTCGTCCGCCACCGCCGCCACCAGCTCGGTGGTTGCCTGCTGCGCGGCCATCCGCCGCTCGAGACCCCCGGTGTCGGAGGGAGCGCAGTTGTCCAGCGCCATGACGTGCTGGAAGCCGTCACGGGCGACGTCGTAGCCGTTCTTGCCCTTGAGCCAGTCCACCCAGTTGAGCACCGTGCGCACCTGCCGTTTGTCCGGCGAACGAAAGGTGTGCGTGAAGGCGTCCTGCAGCGCATGCGTCGCCTGACCAAGGTGAAAGCCGAATCGGGCCACGGGGATGTCGGCGTTGCCCCGGAACACCAGATGCAACCGTACGGTCTCGGTCGCCTCCAGGTCTGGCGCGTCGCCGTCGCCCAGCGCGCCGCCGATCTGTTCCAGGATGTAGCCCTTGCAGGCGGCCAGGGCGTGCGCGTCTCCGTCGACGCCGTCGTCGCCGGTGGAACGCAGGCAGTGTTCGCGCTGGCCATCGGGCTTGGCCGCGTATTCGGCCAGCGCGACGATGTCCTTGGCATCGAACGATCCGCCGTCGTTGTACTGGTTGCCAATCAACGCGCTCAGCGTCCACAGGCTGTCGACCTTCGCGGGGACGTCAATGGTCAGCTCGTTTTTCAGGTGAATGTAATCGGGAGACAACGTCGGCGATGTCGCCCCCAGCGGCCAGGCGGCGCCGTCGAGGACATCGTTCGTGATCCCCTGGTGGCAGGCCTTCACGAACGCGTTGGCGGGTCTGACAAAAGACAGCGCGCCCGAAACTCCGACCGCGCACCCGATGATGGCTGGAATCGAACTCACTCGCATGAATCCGAATTAGGCACTCCCGTGTAGGGGCGCAACCCTTCGCGTGAGCGCCCTTGCACAATTGTCTCGCCTGCCCAAATTGCATACCGAGTGATGTCGATACCCGCGGTGCTGCTGATGCTGGTCGCCCAGGCCGAGGCGCCGACCACTGTCGACCGTGAGGTCTATGACCTACATCTGGCCGTCGACATCCCGATAACCGTCGCCGCCGGCAGCCTGGCGCTGGTGCGCGTTCTTTGGAGGGACGACCTCGCGCGTAAAAGTTGCCCATGCAATCCAGCCGGATTGAACGCCCTCGATCGCGGCACCGTCGGCAATCACAGCAGCGCCGCCAGCATCGCCGGTGAGGTCACCGTGTACGGGACAATGCTGGCGCTGCCGCTGTTGGATCTATGGGACCTCGGAGCCAGGCGCGCGCTGGCCGAGGATCTGATGGTTTACGCGGAGGCGCTGGCGGTGGACACCGGGCTGCAGAACGCGGTGAACTTCGCGGTCTCGCGTCCACGTCCACGCACCTATGCCGGCGATCCGCAGTTCCTCAACTCGGGGGAAGGCTACCTGTCGTTCTATGCCGGTCACGTGGCGACGGCCTTCACCGCCACGTCGGCAGCCGCCTTCACGCTGCACAAGCGATACCGCACCGGGATCTGGCCGTGGCTCGCCGTGGCCGCCATCGGCGGCAGTGTCGCCTTCGAGCGGGTCGCGTCCGGCCACCACTTCCCGTCCGACGTCGCCGTTGCCGCAGTGGTCGGAACCGCGACCGGCATCACCGTTCCCCTTCTGCACGTGCGCAAGCGTTCCGGCGGCTTCACGGTCGTCCCGACGCCCGGAGGCATTTCGTTGGTCGGGACGCTGCCCTGAGACGTCTTTCGCAAGCAGCGCGCACTGTCTATACTGAGCTGGCTCCGGGGGGAGGCTCAGAGAGGATGACGGTTGCGACATGGTGGACATTGATCGGAAGGCTCCGCCCCCGCTGGTGCTGGTCGTGGACGATGACGCTGATGTGAGCTTCGCGCTTGAACGAAGCCTCAAGCGTCTTGGATTCGATGTCCTGATCGCCGCCGACGGTGACGAGGGGCTGCAGCAGGCCCTGCACGCACGGCCGGCCGTCATCCTCGCCGACATTCACATGCCGGGTATGGACGGCCACGCGCTGCTGCGATCCTTGATGCGCTCCGACCTGCACTCCAGCGTCGTCCTCATGAGCGCGCAGGGGGAGATCGACGACGCCATCAGCGCGATGCGAGAAGGAGCGGTCGACTACCTCAAGAAACCCTGGACAGCGGACGAACTGGCGGCGGTGCTCGATCGAGCCATGGGGCTGTTCAATGCCATTCGTGAGCTGAGCCTCGCTCCGGCCCAGGCGCGTTCGCTGCCGCGCGTGGCGGGCGCTGGCGCGGCGTCGCCGATTGACGCTGCGGCGCTGATCGAGGCGTTGGCCGTCCGCGCGACCGCGGAAGGTCTGGGCCTGCCAGCGACGTCGCCGATCGCCCACCTTGGGGGCGACGATGTGGCGGAGGCTCTCGCGCTGCGGGACGCATTCCCGATAGCGGTTGCACCCCTTCGAACGCTGAACGACCGGATCTGGCGATTTTCCCTTTCCCGCGCCCTGGCGATGCGAGGCATCGCCGAGATGGCTCAGGTCGAAACCTCACCCGACCCGCAAACTTACTACGTCGCCGGCTTGCTGCTCGATGTTGGTGCGTCGTTTCTGTTGTCAGTCGTGGCCGAAGCGATGGAACGGCTGCGAGGTGGCATCGCCGATTCCGGCGGGATGTCCGCGGCGATCGCCGCCCATCATGGACACGTCGGCTCGTTGATCGTGCAGCGCTGGGGTTTCCCGCCCGAGCTGGTCGACCTCGCCCGCGGCCACCACACGGAGCCATCGTCGTCCCCGACAGCGTTGTGGTGCGCGGCCCTGCTTGGCGGCGCGCTGGCGGTTCGCGTCGCCAGTTTCGGCGACCCGACCGGCGGCCAGCAATCCAGGCCCGAGTTGCTGGCCCGATCCGCGTACACGCTGGGCGTTGGTGACACGGTCCTGCGCCGTCTGACGAAGACGCTGACCGACCGCACAAAAGAGCTCTGGGCCGCTTTCGATTGACCCGAAATTCAGAGATCGAGCACCGCACGGAGAGCTTGACGGTTGCGTGAGACGCGCCGAGGATCGATGCCATGACGAAGTTGGCCAGGACGCTGAAGTTGGTGTGTGTGGCTGGCCTCATCGCAGCCGGCTGCGGCAGCAGCGGTGGCGATGCGCCAAACGACGCGGGTAAAACCCCAGGCACGGGAGGTTCGGGCAGCGGCACCGGTGGCGGTTCCGGAGGCAGCGTCAGCAGCGGTGGTAGCGCCGGGTCGAACACTGACGCGAGCGCTGGTGGCGGCAGCGGTGGCGGCGCCGGGGCCACCGGCACGGGCGGAACAGTGGTTGTCGACGGCGGCGGCGGCGGCAGCGGCGGTGGCGGCATGGACGGGGGCGGACCCGCCGACAACTGGGACAATTTCGCCAAGGGCTTCTTCACAAGTTTCTGCGTCTCGTGCCACAACGACGACAACTCCGGGACCGCGACGCGCGACTACCACATGATGGCCAACGTCGTGAAGGAGAAGGTCATGATCGGTTGCGGCGTCGCCAAATCGGCGGCGGACGCGACCGCGCGCGGCTGCGCCGCCGGCTCACCACGACCGAAGCAGTTCCCGGTCGGCAACGGCGCCAAGCCAACCGACGCCGAACGCGATCGCCTCCTGCGCTGGATCGACGCCGGAACGCCCTAGGCCGAATCGCGGGTTTCCCGTCTACCTGAGCTCGGGAGCGGCCGGCACCGTGAACCAAAATGCCGCCCCCTGACTGCCACCTGCGGCTAATCCGGGTTCGATGCCGATCTCGCCACCGTGCGCCTGGATGATCCCGCGGGCGATGAAGAGGCCGAGGCCGGAGCCGCCCGCGGGGCTGCCGGGCACGCGGAAGAACTTTTCGAACAGGCCGGCGTGGTATTGCGCCGGAATGCCGGGCCCCTGATCGCGCACCTCGAACCTGATCCATCCGGGGGAGGCGTCCTTGTGCGGAGGGCGCGCGGGCTGGCCTGCGCGGACGAATTTCGCGCTGATCACGATCTCCGACCCTTGCGGCGCGTAGCGGATCGCGTTGCTCAGCAAGTTGGTGAACACCAGTTGTAGTCGATCCGGATCGGCGAACGCCTCGGGACACCCGTAGGCAACGCCGGAGCGAATCGTGACGTGCTGCTGCTCGGCGCTGGACCGGTGGACGTTGATGGCCAGGTCGATCAGATTCGCAGGCTGGATGCGGCGCTTGTGAAGGTCGATCCGGCCCGATTCGATCCGCGACAGATTGAGCAGATCGTCGACGATGGCCTGCAATCGTTCGCAATCGTCGCGGGCGGCGAACAGCAAGTCGGCCTGTTTCGGGGTCAGCGGTCCGACGGACTCTTCGACGCACAGATGGATGGCCATCCGCAGCGAGGTCAGCGGCGTCCGAAACTCGTGGGCGACGGTCGCAACAAGATTGTTCTTCAGCTCGTCAAATCGAAACAGGCGCGTGATGTCTTGCAGGACCACCGCGCTGCCGGCGATGGTGCCGGCTTCGCCGTACATCGGCGTGGCGCGCGGCAAAAAGATTCGCTCTCCGTCCACGCCATTGACACGCAGAGCTTCTTCGAAACCCTTGGGAACGTAGGGACCTCGTCCACCGACCACGTGTGTCCGCAGGCGATCCAGCAGCGACAACACCGCCACGTCGACCGCCTTGAACTGGGCCTCGGGCGGCGCTTCGGCGTCGACCTTCAGGACGTTGCCGGCGGCTTCGTTCGCGCCCAGCAGCTTGCCTTCGGCGTCCAGGATGACGACCGGGTCGGGCAGCCCGTCAATCGCCGCCTGCGCCGCCTGCTGCGCGCGCAGGAGATCCCCCAGCGAGCTGGCGCGGTACCGCTCGAGGTGTTCGGCCATGGTGTTGAACTCTCCCCCGAGCAACGCGATCTCGTCCGCGCCTTCCAGTCGGACCCGCGCCTTGACGTCCCCTTGACCAAAGCGTCGCACCGCCGCGCCGACCACGCCCAGAGGTCGCAACAGCCGCGCCGTCAAGGCCCCGGATGCCAGCAACCCCAGCAAGGCAGCCAGGATCACCGCGGCAAGAACCAGGCGCTTGAACTGCTCCGCGCTGCGTTCGGCACGATCGCTCTTGCGCAACATCGCGTCCTGGTTGATGACGAGGAGGTCGTCCGCGCCATTTTTGACCTGGGTGAACGCCGGCGCCAGCTCCTTGAGGTAGATCTGCGGCCGCTGCGCCGGCGTCGCCTCGTCGAAGCGTTGCATCGCCTGTTTGTAAGTGTTCCAGCTGTGCGCCAGGCGAGACGTGGCGGCCGCCTCACCGCGCTCGGTGATGTTGCGTTCCTGGACGCGCAGCTCGTTGTCCAGGTCGGCGCGATGACGAGCGGGGTTTCCCTCGGTGGCGTAGCCGGCCAGCGTCAGGAGGGCGTGACTGTCGAGGCGTTCCAGCGACTCCTTGATCCGCTGCGCCGCCAGGACGCTGCGATAGTTGTCAGCCAAGATGAGGCTCGTCTGCTCGCCAAGCTTGGTGGTGACCGCGCCCGACACCAGGCCCACCAGCGCCAGCGCCACCGCCAGAGGCGCCTGCGCCAGGATGAGCTTGGTCCGTAGCTTCACGCGCGATCCTCGTCCTCGAGCGAGGCGATGTGAATGTCCAGACCGCCGCCGTCCTTGACCAGACGCAGCGGGATCGACCGCCCCAAAAGCTGGCGCCACCACGGTTGGTGGGAACGGCCCACGATTATGTGTCCCACGCTGTGTGAACGGGCAAACTCGAGGATGGCGCGCACGGGATCCCGGTCGCGCAGGCGGACGACCTCGGCTCCCAGCTCCTTGGCCCTGTCGATGTTCGTGATCAGCTGTCGCTGGGCTTCGGCGTCGATCTGATCGGGCGCCTCACTCGGGGTCTCCACGTACACGACGAACCAATCGGTGGACAGGCGCCCTGCCAGCCGCGAGCCGCGCCGCAACAGGATCGCCGCGCTGGGTGGATGCGACGACATGCAAACCGCCACGCGACTTCGCGTCGAGGCACGGTTGCCCGTCGCTTCGAGGTCAGTTGCCGGTCGCACAGCGCTGGATCGCTCGATGCTTTCCGCGACCTCGCGCAGCGCCAGCTCGCGCAGATGTGCCAGGTTCTGCTCCTGGAAAAAATTCTGCAACGCCGCGGCGATCTTCTCGGTGTCGTAGATTTTCCCGGCGCGCAGCCGTTCCAGCAGGTCTTCGACCGTCAGATCCAGGTTTACGATCTGATCGGCGTGCTTGAGGAAGGTGTCGGGAACAGTCTCGCGCACCACCACGCCGGTCACGCGCTGGACGATGTCGTTGAGGCTCTCCAGGTGCTGCACGTTCATCGCACCGATCACGTTGATCCCCGCGTCCAGCAATTCCAGGACATCCTGGTAGCGCTTCTTGTTGCGACTGGAAGGGACGTTGGTGTGCGCCAGCTCATCGACGATGGCCACCGCGGGCTGACGTTTGAGGATGTTGTTGAGGCTCATCTCCTCGACGGTGACGCCGCGATACTCCACCGGGCGGCGCGGGACGACCTCAAGTCCCGTG
>DASRQT010000240.1:0-7755 GCA_035696485.1 Polyangia bacterium
CATCACCACCTTCACGCGGATTTCTCTCCGGCTCCCGCCGGCCGGCTAGATTTCAAGCCCCACCACCGGCGCGATGGCGCGCAGGGTCTCCATCAGTCTTTCGAACCCTTCGGGCGTCAGGGACTGCGGCCCGTCCGACAGCGCCTTCTCGGGATTGGGATGAACCTCGACCATCAAGCCGTCGGCCCCCAGCGCCAGCGCGGCGCGCGCCATCGCGGGGACCGAGGCGCGGTCGCCGGTTCCGTGCGACGGGTCGACGATGATCGGCAGGTGCGTCAGCCTTTTGATGAGCGGGATCGATCCCAGGTCCAGCGTGTTGCGCGTCATGGTCTCGAAGGTGCGAATCCCGCGCTCGCACAGGATGACGTTGTAGTTCCCCTGTTTGACGATGTATTCGGCGGCCATCAAGAACTCCTGGATGGTGGCCGACAGCCCGCGTTTGAGCATCACGGCGCGCGGCTGGCTGCCGACGGCCTCCAGCAGCGAGAAGTTCTGCATGTTGCGCGCCCCGACCTGCAGGACATCGGCGTACTTCGCGACCAGCTCGACGTCGCGCGTGTCCATCACCTCGGTCACGATGGGCAGCCCGGTCTCGGCGCGAGCGTCGGCCAGGATCTTGAGGCCGTCCTCCTTCATGCCCTGAAATGAATACGGAGAGGTCCGCGGCTTGAACGCCCCTCCGCGCAGAAAGTGTGCGCCGGACGCCTTGACGGCGCGGGCGGCCGCGTTCAGCTGCTCGCGGCTTTCGACCGCGCAGGGTCCCGCGATGATCCCGAACTTGCCGCCGCCCAGCTGGGCGCTTCCGATCTTGACGAAGGTGTCGTCGGGCTTGACCTCGCGCGACACCAGCTTCCACGGCTTGGACACCGGCACGGCGTCGGCCACGCCGCTCATCACGTTGAAGATCCCGGGATCCAGCGGACCCTGATTGCCGGTGATGCCGATGGCCAGCCGGGTCGACCCCGGGATCTCGTTGGGCGTGAACCCCAGCTCGCGAATTTTCGCTTCGACAGCGCCCACGTCCAGCTTGGACGCGTCGGCCTTCATGAGGATGAGCATCGGGGAAGGTTATACCGCGTTAGGCGCGCCCCCCTCTCCGGATCCGAAGAACCCTCTCCCGCTTGCGGGAGAGGGGCCGGGAGAGGGTCTGGCGACGGTAGATCTAGGTCTTGCTGCGCTTGGCGACCCGGCCGTCTTTTTTGGCCAGTTCTTCGTCGATGATCTTCTTGAAGGTGTCGACCGGGTAGGCGCCCGAGATCTTCCGTCCGTTGAGGAACACCGCCGGCGTGCCGTTGACACCCACGGCCTGCCCCTCCTTCAGGTCGGAGTCGATCTGCCCCTTGTACTTCTCGGCGTCCAGGTCGGCCTTGAACTTGGACATGTTGAGGCCCAGCTCCTGCGCGTACTTCTCGAGGCTGGGGCGATCCAGCGCCTGCATGTTCTTGAACAGCTTGTCGTGCATGTCCCAGAACTTGCCCTGGGCGCCCGCGGCCAGCGCCGCCTGCGCCGCGGGAACGGCGTTGTTGTGGAACGGGAGCGGGTAGTTCTTCCACACCTGACGGATCTTCCCGGGGTAGTCCTTCTCCAGCTGCGCCAGCGTCGGTTCGACCCGGCCGCAGAACGGGCACTGGAAGTCCGAGAACACGACCATCGTGATGGCGGCGTCCTTGGGCCCCTTGGCGGGCGCGCTCCCCGGATCGACCTTGTAGACGGTCTTGTCGGCCTCCGGCCCCTTCTCGGCTTCGGCGGCCGCGCCCGCCGGCGCCGCCGGGACCTCGGACTTGGCGTCCTTCATCACGGCGTCGTAGACCTTGGCCTTGGGCGTCCCCTTGGCGACCAGGGCCTCAGCGGTCTTCAGCTCCTCGTCGATCTTGGCCTTGAAGGATTCGTACGGCTGCGCCCCCGACAGGAACTTGCCGTTGATGAAGAACGCCGGCGTCCCGCGCGCGCCGATCTTGCCGCCGGCCGCCGCATCGGCCTCGATCTCGGCCTTGCCCTTCTGGCTGTCCAGCGCGGCCTTGAACTTGCCCATGTTCAGGTTCAGCTCCTGGGCGTATTTCTCGTAGGTCGGGCGGTCCAGGGTCTGCTGGTTGGCGAAGATCTTGTCGTGCATCTCCCAGAACTTCCCCTGCTCGCCGGCGGCGCGCGCCGCGATGGCGGCCGGCAACGCGTTCGGGTGGAACGGCAACGGCAGATCGCGCCACGCGACGCGGACCTTGCCCTTGTAGTCCTCCATCACCTTGCTGATGGTCGGCTCGACGCGCGAGCAGAACGGACACTGGTAGTCGGAGAACTGCACGATGGTGACCAGCGCGTCCTTCGCTCCCTTGATCGGGGCGCCCTTGACGTCGGCGCGGAACACCGTCCCGGCGTCCGGCTCCCCGGCCGCTTTCGGCGCCGGCGGTGGCGCCGCCGCCTTGGCCAGGCCCTCCTTGGTCAACTCGGCGTAGAGCTGTCCGCGGGCGACGCCCGCCTTGAGCTTCTCGTCGGCCTTCTTGATCTCCTCGTCGATGACCGACTTGAAGTTCTCGACCGGCTGCGCGCCGCGCAGGTTGCGACCGTTGATGAAGAAGTTCGGCGTGCCGCGCGCGCCGAAGTTGGCGGCGTCATCCATGTCCTTCTTGATCCGGTCCTTGTACTTCTCGCCGTCCAGCGCGGCCTTGAACTTGTTCATGTTCAGGCCGACCTCCTGCGCGTACTTCTCCAGATTCGGGCGGTCCAGGTTCTGCTGGTTCGTGAACATCTTGTCGTGCATCTCCCAGAACTTGCCCTGCTCGCGCGCGGCCTCGCCGGCCAGCGACGCGATCATCGCGTTGTTGTGGAAGGGCAGCGGGTTGTGCTTGAACGCGATCTGGACGTCGTTCCCGTAGTCCTTCTGCAGCTGCGCCAGCGTCGGCGAGACCCGGCTGCAGTAGGGACACTGGAACTCGGAGAACTCCACGATCGTGACCTTGGGCTGCTTGCCGCCCTTGGTCGGGCTATCGCCCACCACGACCTTGAAGACCTCCGGGCCGGCGCTGGGGCCCTTGGGCGCGCTGGGCGCCGCCGGGGCGGGCGAGGGTGCCGTCTTAGCGCCCTGCATGAACGACGCGTACAGCTGACCGATGGGAGTTCCCTTGGCCAGGATCTTGTTGGCGGAGGCGATCTCCTCGTCGATGACCTTCTTGAACTCTTCGTACGGCTGCGCGCCCTGAATGTTGCGGCCGTTCAGGTAGAAGTTCGGGGTCCCCTGCACGCCGATCTGTCGTGCCAGCGCGAGGTCGGCGTCGATGCGGCCCTTGAATGCGCTCTTGTCCAGCGCGTCCTTGAACTTGGGCATGTCGAGGCCCAGCTCCTGCGCGTACTTTTCCAGGTCGGGGCGCTTGATGTTCTGCTGATTGGCGAAAAGCTTGTCGTGCATCTCCCAGAACTTCCCCTGTGCCTCGGCGGCCAGCGCGGCCTGTGAGGCCAGCGGCGCGTCGGCGTGGAAGTCGAGCGGGTTGTGGCGAAAGAACAACCGGACCTGGCCGGGGTAGTCCTTCATGATCTTGTCCATCGTCGGAATCACGCGGCTGCAGAACGGACACTGGAAATCGGAGAATGCGACGATGTTGACCTTGGCCGTGGCCGGTCCGCGCGGCGTTCCGTCCAGCGGGACCCGGAATCGCTCGACCCCGTCGGCCGGTTTCTCGCCGGGCTTTTCTCCGGCTTTCGCTGCTGCCGGGGCGTTGGCCGCGGCCGGTTCCTTACTGTCGTCCTTGTCCTTGTCGCGCATGGCCAGTCGGCCGAGGCTGTAGCTGCCTCCTGCCAACACGATCGCTGCAATGATGAGTGTTCCCTTGTTCATGATCTCTCTCCTCTGACTTGGGGCGTAAAAACAGAAACCTCCGCGCGGCCACCACCCGGCGACCGCACGGCCCTACCTGCACCTTCTGGGATCGCGCCTAGATCCGAGGCGGTCGCTCAGGCGGGTGCAGTTGCCCCGACGGCAGCAGGAGCTCGGCCGTCGCGGGCAGGGTCGTGGAAACAAATCGGGGAAGATGAGGGAGCGCGAACAGCGCCAGCGGCTGGCTGGGGGACGTGGCGGTCACCACCGCCCCCTCGGCCGGGACACCCGTGCAGGTCGTGACCTTGGTCTTGTCGTGGGCATCGCGGCGGCGCGGTCCCAGGGTGCCCGGCGGCCGTTCGCTCTCCGGGTACCGCGACGCGCGGTACGAAGCGTCGGTCAGTGCCACGGCCGAACCCGAGCGCGACGCGATCTGCGTCGCGCCGCCGCACTCGCCGACCAGCGTCAGCAGCACCGGCGCCATCACGGGGATGCGGCAGTCTATGACGGCGGGGGTCGCGTAACCTTCGCTGCCGGCAGCCCGGTCGAACCCAAACGATGCGCCGCCCGTCACCCCGCCCACCGGCTCGACTGCCGCATCGCAGCTGGCGGCGCCCTGGGGGCAGGTAATGCTGGCCGAGACCGGCAAAACCGGCACCGCGGCGAGCAATGACATCACCAGACCCAGCATGGAAGGACCGCCGAAGGGTACCGTACGGCAAACCGCCTATCAAGGCCGGGTATTCCCTGGCGCCAGGGGCGCTGGCCCTCTTGGCACGCCTGGCCCGCCAAAACCCGGCTTTTTCTCCGTGATGACGAACTCAACCCGGCGGTTCTTCGCCCGTCCCTGATTGGTGGCGTTGGTGGCGATCGGCTGCGTCGGTCCGAAGCCAAGCGACTGCAGGCGCTCCGGGTCGATGCCGCCAACCTCGACCAGGTGCTTGCGGACCGAGTCGGCGCGATCCTGCGATAGCTTCATGTTCTTCTGATCATTGCCCCGCTTGTCGGTGTGGCCCTCCACGCGGATCTTGGTGAACTCCGCATGCAGCGACAGGATCTTGGCCACGGTCTTGAGCAGCAGGAACGAGTTCTTCTTGATGGTGGCCTTGCCGGTATCGAAGTTGACCTGCTGCCTGATCACGATCCTTTCATCGGTCGACACGGCCAGCTCGACGCCCTTGTCGGGGCAGCCGTCGTCGTCGTCAACGCCATTGAAGATCTCGGCCTCGCCGGGGCACCTGTCCAGCGCGTCGGCGATGCCGTCCTTGTCGTTGTCGAGATCGGGACAGCCGTCGTCATCTTCGAAGCCGTCCTTGTCCTCGGCGTCGTTGGGGCACCTGTCCAGCGCGTCGGTGATGCCGTCGTTGTCGTTGTCGGGATCGGGGCAGCCGTCGTCATCTTCGAAGCCGTCCTTGTCCTCGGCCTGACCGGGGCACTTGTCCAGGCGATCGACGATACCGTCGCCGTCCTTGTCGGCATTCACGTCGGGCTGGATGGGTTCGACGGCGACGGGCGGGGGCGGCGGCAAGATCGCCACCGGTCGCCGCAGATCCGATGCATAGGCCAGCATGAGCAGGCCGCGCGCGCCGGGCGCGCCGACACCGCTGGTCAGCCCGAAGCCGAGGCCGCCCTGAAGCATCCACGGGCCGGGTAGCGCGTAGCGAGCGCCCGCCACCAGCTCCGTCGGCGTGTCGCGCTGGCCCGCGTTGCTGCTTGACGCGCGCGACAAATAAGCCTCCGCCAGCAGCCACAAGCTGTCCGGGACGGCGGCGTAGCCGAGGCCGAGACCGCCTGCGATCTCGTTCCCGACCGTTATTCCTGTCGCTGACAGATCCGCCTTGGGCCGCACGTTGTAGCCGCCGTTGAGCGAGATCGACAGGCCCGATTTTTCGATCCCGAGAACCATCCGCGGCCGGAAGCTGACCGCGCCGTCACCGGAGAAGTCGTCCTTGCTTCCGGTGGGAAATCCCAGACTCGCCAGCAGCGCGAGGTGAAACCCGTCCTGGTTGGGACGGCCGATGATTCCCGCCTTGGCGGTAAAGGTCATGTCGCTGAGCGCAACCTTGTTCAGCTTGTCGGCCGGCCTGACCAGGTCCAGGTGCCCGTCCTGGAAGAGGACAAACGGCAGGCCCGCGCGCAGCTCGAGAAAATCGAAGAATCCGACCGACACACCCAGGTGGGTGACCATCCGGTTGGCGACCACGCCGCCGTCGGTGACGATGTCGCCGGTGGCCGGATCGCGCAGCACCAGCGGGTTGTGCGCGAAATCCAGGGTCAGGCCGACGTTCAACTGGCCGCGCCCCAGCACCTGCCCCTTGTCCTGAGAGAAGTACCCGCTGGTCGACGTCGCCGGGCGATGGATGTCGGCGTTGAAACCCTGTGCGTGAGCCAGCCGCGGCGCAAGCGGCGAGACCGAGGCGACAGCGAGGATGGCGAGGAAGTAAGAAATGAAACGCGTCATGGTGTCACGGCCGAAAATTTGCGGTTGGGATGGTGGCCTTGGGCTCGCTGGCGCTGGACCACAGCAGCCTGGCGACCGCGCCACCAAGGTTGTTGAAGAACTCCATCCGGATGGGATAGGTCTGGCCGGCGACGAGGGCGATGGTGCCGGAGCGTTCGACGGGTGCGTGGGCAGTCCAGTCGTCCACCAGAAGCTGTCCGTTCAACCACAGCCGCGCCCCGTCGTCGGACACGGTGTAAAACGTGTAGGTTTCGGTAAAACGCGGGGCCACTCGTCCCAGCCACTGCACGCTCCAGGTGTCCTTGTCGAGGGTCGCGTCGGGTGGGTTTTCGCCCCAGTCGAAGTCGATGGTGCCGTCGGTGCGGGTCAGCCGGGGATTGGTCAGGTCCGTCGCGTTGAAGTATTGCGCGCGCAGTCCGCCGCAAAACCCTTCGGCGCCGCAGACTGCTGGCGCGGCGCACGGCTGGCTGGCCGAGCAGGTCTCCGGGCACAGGGCGTTGACGCTGACGGGAATCTTCGTACAGGTGCCCTCGCTGCCGGCAAGCGCGCACGAGGTGCACGCCCCGGCGCAGCCCGCAGCGCAGCACACGCCCTGCTCGCACAACCCCGAGTTGCACTGGTTGGTGGCCGCGCACGCTGCTCCGACCGGCTTCTTGCCGCAAGCTCCCGCCTGACAGGTGGCGGGGGCAACGCAGTCCCCGTCGCCCGCGCAGGTGGTGCTGCACTGATTGTCGCCGCAACGAAAGGGTGCGCACGGCTGGTCGGCTGCCTGCGTGCAGGTGCCGATTCCGTCGCATCGGCCGGCGGGTGTCAACGTTGCCCCGGTGCAGGATGGGGTTCGACAGACGGTACCCTTGGCGTAGCGTCGACAGGCACCCGAGCCGTTACACTCACCGTCGGTGCCGCAGGACATCTCGCCCTCGGCGGCGCAGTCGTTGCGCGGGTCGGTCGCGGCCTCGGCCGGCACGCACTGACCGGCGGCGGTGGCCGTGGCGCAGGAGGCGCAAACGCCGGCGCAGGCGGACTCACAGCAGACACCGTCGGCACAGAACCCGCTCTCGCAGTCGCTGGCGGCGAGACAGAGCGCGCCCAGCCGCGTCTTGTCGCCGCCGACGGGGACCACGGGCGTGTCGTCAGCCGTTCCGGTCCCGGCGTCGATTTCGCTGCCGGGCTGAGCGGATTCGGTGCTCATGCAGGACGTCGCCAGCGTCCCGATCATCGTGGCCAGAGCAAGCGGGACGAGGGTCGGGCGGGAAAGCCACCGCTCGCCTCGACTTGCCCGGGTAACACGAGTTGACGTCAGCACTGTTGGGGTCCGAGGACCTTTCTTCATCGGCAGAACGCCGCCCAGCTTCAGGGCTCGTGCAGGGTAGGCGCTTGTGCGCCGGCGGGCATTCTATCCCGATTTGCTATCCCGAAGCGCGCAACATTGCGATCGCCGTGCTGGAGACCTCGGCCAGCATGTCGATTTTTCGCGACATGGTCGTGA
>DASRQT010000241.1:0-13152 GCA_035696485.1 Polyangia bacterium
GTCCTCACGTTGTTGAGCGCCATCTGAAAGGCCTGGGTGACGTTCTGCCCGGTGCTGATGATGAACGCCTTCTGCGTCCCGCCCGCGGCCGCCAGCTGATCGAGGTTCGGCTGCGCCGTCGCCATCTCCCTGGTCCCGAAGACGCCGATCACGAAGGTCGAGACCGAGGGCGTGCCCATCCGACCGGCCGCCGCCACCGCCGCGACGCCCGCGATGTCGGTCGGCAGACACTCGCTTGGCAGTCCATCGGTGGCCATGACCACCACGACGCGGCGTCCGGGCGTGCTGCGCGCCCGCGCCTGGGCGTGCGCGATCCCGCCCGACAGCGCCGCCGAGGTCGGCGTGAAGCCGTCTGGCATGTGCCCCATGAGCGACGCGATCAGCGCCGGGGCTGCCGCCGGCAGCGCCGCGATGGGGACGGCGGGCGTCGCGTACGGCGGCGTCTCACAGACGTCGCGCTGACCACAATAAGGGAAAAGCGGCAGGCACTCGCCTTCCGCGCCGGGACAGAAGAACCCGGGGCCGGCCGGCGAACAGATGGCCGTCGACACCGCGCAGATACCCAGCAGGTCGCAGGTCTGGCCGATACCGCAGGTGGCGGCTGTGTCGCACAGACGTATCGCGGTGCCGCCGCTGCACGCCTTGGTCTCGATGCACGGTCCCCATTGACCGCAGTCAGCCGCCACCGTGCACTGATCGGGGACGCCCGCGTGCACGAGCGGAAAATATTGCAAACCGACGCCCAGGCCGGCCGACTGCTGATCGTTGATGAACGCGACCACCGCCGCGCGCACCGCCTCCCATTTCGTCGGCCCGGCCGTGGTCATGTCGTCCATCGACGCCGAGCTGTCCATCAGGATGTACATGTCCAGCGGAAGCTTCTCCGCCTGCTGCGTGCGCGTCGCGCACGCGGCGTCGCCGAGGGGTGGGCCGCCGATGGTCCGTTCGGAGGGCGCGCTGTCGCGGCTGCCGCCCGAGCCGGAGCCGCCTGAGCCCCCGGAACCGGTGGTCGCCATGCTGCCGTCGCTGCCGCCGCGCTTGACGCTGACGCAACCCAGCCACAGCATCATCAGCAGCGCCCCGAAACTTCGAACCATCCAAACCTCCGGCCCGTCGCGGGCAGCTTACCCCAACCGGCGGCGATGCGGGATTTAAGCGCGGGGGTGAAAACGGTCGTACACGGCGCGCAGGTGGCTGCGCGACAGGTGTGTGTAAATCTCCGTGGTGCCGATGTCGGCGTGGCCCAGCATCGCCTGCACTGCGCGCAGGTCGGCGCCGCGTTCGACCAGGTGGGTGGCAAACGAATGACGCAGCTTGTGGGGTGAGATCCGTTTGCGGATCCCCGCCGCCGTGGCGTACCGCCCCAGCAGCTTCCAGAACCCCTGCCGGGTCATCGACCGGCCGTGGTGGGTCAGGAACACCGCGTCCAGGGCGCGCCCGCCGCTGAACACGCCGCGAACCCCCTCGATGTACGCGCGCAGCCCCGCCAGCGCCACCTCGCCGATGGGGACCAGCCGTTCTTTTCGCCCCTTGCCGAACGTCATGAGGTACCCGGCGTCGAAGTTGACGTCACGCAGCCGCAGCTTGACCAGCTCCGACACGCGCAGGCCGGTGGCGTACAGCGTCTCCAGCATGGCGCCGTCGCGCGCGCCCCGGGGCGTGCTGCGATTGGGGGCGGCCAGGAGAGTATCGACCTCCTCGACGGTGAGGAAATCGGGTAGACGGCGGCCAAATCGCGGCAGGTCGATGTCCTCGGTTGGGTTCAGCTCGCAGATCCGTTCGTTCTTGAGGAACTTGAACAGCTGGCGCATCGCGATGAGCCGCCGCGCCTGTGAGCGAGCCGCCAGTTTGTTCTCGGTCAAGAACGCCAGATAGTCGAGAACGTCAATCGGACGCACCTTGGCGGCGGCCACCACCTTGCGCCCGGCGGCAAAGCGCGCGAACCCGGCCAGGTCGCGGCCGTACGCCTCGACTGTCGCCGGCGTCAGCTCGCGTTCGACCCGGACGTGATCCAGGAACTGCTGAATCGCCGCGTCCAGGGTAACGCCCACCGAACGATCGTCGGCCCGAACAGTCGGCTTCGCAAATTTTGTCGATGTTACCTGTCGCCGACGTAGGTGGCGGCTCTCGTAACATGTCAGCGTGAAACCCGCCGGTGATCTCGGGATTCCAGGATGGCCCGAGGTTTGCTCAGCAAGGGCATCGCAAAAACAACCAGGAGTGAAAGGTGGACCAGCCCAGCCAGCCGGAACCCAGTATCCCCTCGGAACTTCCCGCCGCCATTCTTCCCGCCGCTCTGCCACCCTACGTGGTCGGGATCGGAGCCTCCGCCGGCGGGCTGGAGGCGCTGGAGCGATTCTTCGACAGTCTGCCCGACAACACCGGGATGGCCTTCGTGGTGGTCCAGCACCTGTCTCCGGACTTCAAGAGCCTGATGGACGAACTGCTGGCGCGACACACCACCCTCCCCATCCATCTGGTGGAAGACGGGATGCGCGTCGAGGCCGACCACGTCTACCTGATCCCCCCCAGGATGGAGATGATCATCTCCGAGGGGCGCCTCCTCCTCAGTGAGCGCGCGCCGCAGCCGGAGTTCACGCTGCCCATCGACGTCTTCTTCCGGTCGTTGGCGCGCGACTGCGGGCCGCGGGCGGTCGCCATCGTACTGTCGGGAGGTGGCAGTGACGGGTCGCGGGGCATCCGCGACGTGCGCGAAGCCGGCGGTCTGGTTGTCGTGCAGGACACCAGCAGCGCCCAGTTCGATGGCATGCCGAAGACGGCGCGGGAGGCGGGGGTCGCCCACTGGGTGCTGGCGCCAGAAGAAATGCCGCATGCCCTGCTGGAGCACAAATCCAGCCGCCTGGCGCCGCCCGCCGCGGGTAGCGAAGCGACCGCGCGCCAGGGAAACGACCCCGGCGGGATCGAGGCCGTTTACCAGATGCTGGAAGAAGAGTTCGGAATCGATTTCACGCACTACAAACCGAGCACGATCACGCGCCGCATCGAACGGCGGCTGGCCCTGGCGCAGTCCCCCCACATCGACGAATACGTCCAGCGGCTGCGCGGCGATCGCGACGAGCTGAACGTTCTTTATCGTGACCTTCTGATCGGCGTCACGCACTTCTTCCGGGACACCGCCGCGTTCGAGATGCTGGAGAACAAGGTGCTGCCCGAGCTCCTGGCGCAGGAGCCGCGGACCGACCCGCTGCGCATTTGGGTCGCGGGGTGCGCCACGGGAGAAGAGGCGTACTCGCTGGCCATCGTGCTGCAGGATCTGATGCTGAAGCTGGGCGAACGGCCGGTGAAGATCTTCGCCACCGACGTTCACCGCGGCTCGCTCGAGTGCGCGGCCCGGGCCATCTACGAGGGCGATGCGCTGGCGCATGTCTCGCCCGAACGTCTGTCCCGGTATTTCCTGCGGATCGGCGACACCTACCAGGTGGTGCCGGATCTACGCAAGATGATCGTCTTCGCCCAGCACAACGTCATGAAGGACGCGCCGTTCACGCGTGTCGACCTCATCACCTGCCGCAATCTGCTCATCTACCTGCAACCAGCGGCGCAGCAGAAGGTCCTGTCGCTGTTCCACTTCGCGCTCAAGCGCGGCGGCCGGTTGTTTCTCGGACCCAGCGAGACGGTCGGGCCCATGGCCCACGACTTCCAGGTCGTCGACAAACACTGGCGGTTTTACCAGAAGCACAACGACATCAGAATGACGCTGGATACCCCGATCCGGCCACCGCCCCACGGCGAGCTGCGCCACATCGTGCCACCGCCGCCGTACGCCGCGCGCCAGTCGCTGACCCAGCTACTTGGCACGTACGACGCCCTCCTCGACGAGGTCATGCCGCCCAGCCTCCTCGTCACCGATCACGGCGAGCTGGTGCACGCGTTCAGCGGCGCCAGCCGGTTTCTGCGCATGCGCGACGGGCGTCAGGACCTGGACGTCCTGGACGTGGTCGACGCGGAGCTGAAGATGGTGCTGGTGGGCGGAATCAAGCGGGCCCTCAATGAACCGGCGCCGCTGGTGTTCAGGGGCGTGCGCATCGAGACCAACGGCGAGCCGGGGCAGTACGACGTCAGCATCCGCCGCGTGCGCACCCGCAATCGCGGCATCCCACACGTTCTCATCGCGTTTACCGGCAGCGAGCAGGCGGCGCGCCCCATCCCGCCGCCGCCCACCGAGATCCATCTCGATCAGATCTCGCGCGAACAGCTGGTCGGTCTCGAAGCCGAGCTCAGTCACACCAAGGACAACCTCCAGTCTGCGATCGAGGAGATGGAGACCAGCAACGAGGAGCTGCAGGCGGCCAACGAGGAGCTGCAGGCCTCGAACGAGGAGCTGCAAAGCACGAACGAGGAACTGCAGAGCGTCAATGAGGAGCTGTACACGGTCAACGCCGAGTACCAGCGCAAGATCGCCGAGCTGACCGAGCTGACCAACGACATGGATAACTTGCTGACCAGCACCGAGGTCGGCACGGTCTTTCTCGACCGTCAGCTGAAGATCCGGAAGTTCACGCCTCAGATCGCCGCGACGTTCGATCTGATGCCGCAGGACGTGGGCCGACCCATCGAGACCTTCACCTCCAAGCTGGATCACCCCGAGCTCGGCGACGATCTGAAGCAGGTGCTGGCCACGGCGCAGCCGGTCGAGCGCGAGCTGCGTGACGTGGGCGGCAAGACCTTCTTCCTGCGTATTTTCCCCTATCGCGCCAAGGGCACGGTCGACGGCGTGGTGCTGACGCTGATCGACGTCAGCGGCCTCAAGGCCGCCGAGGACGCCCTGTTCCACGAACGCCACCTGCTGAACAGCCTGCTGTTCAGCGTACCGGACGCGATCTACTTCAAGGACGCGCGCGGAAAGTTCATCCGCGCGAACAAGCCGATGGCCGCGCGCCTGGGCCTGCGCGACCCGGACGATGTGGCCGGCAAGACCGCGCGCGATCTGCCCGACGAGGACGCCGCCCAGGCGCTGCACAAACAGGACGAGTCGATCCTGCGGACGGGAGAGGCCCAGCACTACCGCCTGGAGGCGCGCCGAGATGGCGAAGGCGGCAACCAGTGGGACCTGGTCACGCGGCTCCCCTTGCGAGACGCCAACGGGCGCATCGTCGGAACCACCGGGATCTTCCGCGACGTCACCGAGCAGACCCGCGCCGAAGAAAAGATCCGGGAGGCTGTCCGGCGGCGTGATCAGTTCCTGGCCATGCTGTCCCACGAGCTGCGAAATCCGCTGGGCGCCATCGTCAGCGCCACGGCGCTCCTGAAGACGGACAATGGATCCGAGAGCAGGGCCAATAAGTTCCTGCAGATCCTCGAACGTCAGTCACAGCAAATGACACGCCTCCTCGACGACCTGCTGGAGGCCAGCCGGGTGACCCAGAACAAGATCGAGCTCAAGAAGCGTGTGACGGATCTGAATCACGTGGTGCGAGAGGCCATCGAGGTCGTCCGCGGTCAGATGGAGGCGCGCGACATCCAGCTGTCCAGCGAGCTGACGTCCGAGCCGTTCTCGGTGGACGGAGATTCAGCGCGCCTGCAGCAGGTCCTGGTGAATCTGCTGAACAACGCCGCGAAGTACACAGCTCGCGGGGGAAATGTCGTCGTGCGGACGAAATGCGATGGTCCCAGCGCGACGATCAGCGTGCGCGACGACGGCGCCGGCATCCCCGCCGACATGCTGGAATCGGTGTTCGATCTGTTCGTCCAGTCCAGCCGCACCCTGGATCGCGCCGCTGGCGGCCTGGGCGTTGGCCTGTCCCTGGTTCGCTCCCTGGTCGACATGCACGGCGGCAGCGTCTCGGCGCACAGCGACGGCGAGGGCAAGGGCAGCGAGTTCGTGGTGCGACTGCCGCTCTGCTCGGCTTCGCCCGCCGAACCCCATCCCCGGGATCAGCCGGACGAGACCGGCACCTCACGAACCTGCGTGGTTCCGAAGGGAGCGACGATCATGATCGTGGAGGACAACGCCGACAGCCGCGAGATGCTGTGCGAGCTCCTGGAGCTGCAAGGCTTCAAGTGCCACCCGGCCGAGAACGGCGCCGCGGCCCTGGCCCTGCTGGACCACCTGCGCCCCGACGTGGCCATCCTCGACGTCGGGTTACCCGAGATAGACGGCTTCGAGCTGGCCCGGCGTATACGCGCCAGGCGAGAGCTGGCCCACGCCTGTCTCATCGCCCTGACCGGCTACGGACAGCCGTCGGATCGCGCCATCGGACGAGAAGCGGGCTTTGACGCCCACCTGGTCAAGCCGGTGCGGGTAGAACGGTTGCTCGAGCTGCTGGCCCAGATGCAACCCAAGGCGGGACGGGGACACGGACGGCCGGCCGCGCGGACGCAGACGACAGAGGACATCGCGGAGAGCGAGAGCTAATAATCGAGACAATGGAACCTCGAATACGCCGTCTTGGGTTCGTTCCTCCGATCGTCATGGCCAGCCTGGTTTGCGCCGGAAGCTGGGGATGTGGAGGAGGCAACAAAGCAACCGGGCTGGGCGGATCGGGAGGCGCGGCTGGCAGTGCCCAGGACGGCGGATCGGGATCGGGAGGCTCTGGTACCGGCGGCGCGGGCAGTGGTGGGGCCGACGCAGGGGGCGACGGCTCGGGCGGTACCACCGACAGCGGCACGACCGAAGTTGGTGGCAGCGGCGGTACCAACGTCGACAGCGGCGACGGTGGCGGTGACATCGGTGCCGGGGATGCGGGGATGGGCGATGCCAACGGAGAAGTCGGAGCCGGGATCACCTACGCGGGGTGCATGTTCGTTGGCGGGATCAACAGATTCGTCATCGCCAAACGCGATATGCAGAGGAATCTGTGCGTCGTCCTGGTGCTGGACTCGCCGGGGGCGAATCCCTTCAATCTTACGCTCCCGCAAAATTGGGGCATGGAATTCGCGTTCGCGATGGCGGCCCAGCCGACCTGTGTGCTGCGGTTTCCGCCGGCAGGATCCGTCGCCGCGAGCGGCGGGATGGGCATGGTGACCCTCCCCCTGACATCACGGCCGACAGCCGACCTCGACGTCACGCTGACGTTCCCGCCGGCGGACGCGGGTGCGGGAGCCAGCGAGCGGCTGACGGCCAATGGCGTCCTCGGGCCCAACTGTCAATGACCTGGACGGGTCGACGACCGGTCACGCCCCCGCGCTACGCCGTCGAGCCGGCCTTGGTCGGCGCCTTGCGCATGCCGCGCTGGCGAATCAGCTCGGCCATTTCCTTCTGCGCGGCGGCCGGCTCGATCAGGACCAGATCTTCGACCGCACCTGGCTGACCCTCCTCGGTCTCGGCGAGGATCAGCTCCAGCGCGCGGCGCGCGGCGATGGCTGCCTCACCGTCGCGCCCCGGCAGCACCATCGCCAGGCGCGTCACCTGCAGGCCACGGATGGTCTTGAGCACGCGGCGGACGGCGGTGCGGAACCGCTTCTCCGAGAAGTCGGCCCGCCTTCCCAGACCCGCGGCCAGGATCAGCTTCCAGACCAGGCGACCGGCGCTGGGCAACAAGGTCTGCTCGCCCTCGGCACCGCCGACCTTGCCCGCCACCATCAGCGACGACAGCTTCCCGCACATCCGCCAGTCCAGCAGGCCCGAGGCGCCGCGCAGCGGCCGCACGTCGCTCCACAGGCCGACCGATAACAGCTGGCTGGGGCGCGCCTGATCCCAGCGGGCAAGGTCAATGGGCAAAAAGCCGACGTGCATGCGGCTCACCGCCGGATGCCGAGATCGTTCACGGCGCGGTCGAGCATGCCATTGACGAAGGCGGCGCCCTCGCTGCTGCCGAACCGCTTGGCCAGCTCGACCGCCTCGTTGAGCGCCACACTGACCGGAACACCCTCGCAATACTTGAGCTCGTAGAGCGCCAGGCGAATCACGTTCCGCTCCACCGGCGCCATACGCTCGACGCGCCAGTTCTGCGACAAGGTCGCCAGCAGCTCGTCCAGCTCTTGCCGATGGCTGGCGAAGCCCTTGACCAGATCGTCGACCATCGCGCGGTCGATGCCGACGCGCTCCGGCTCGGACCCCGGTTCTCCCTCGTTGATGTCGGCGGCCAGGTGCGTGAAGTAGAGGTTCAACGCCGCCTCGGCCTCAAGCTCGGGACTGGCGTCCATCAGATAGATGACTTGAACCGCGACCTCGCGCGATCGTCTGCGCGGACCTACCATGACGTCACTTGCTGCGGCGGGTGATGTGCGTCGGCGTGCCGTGCCCGACGCCTTCGGTCTTCTCTAGTTGTGAATATAGGTCCGCCATCTCGATGGCCACCATGGCCGCGTCGAACCCGCGGTTGCCGGCCTTGGTGCCGGCGCGCTCGACCGCCTGTTCGATGGTGTCGCAGGCCAGCACGCCGAACGCGATCGCGACGTCGGTCTCGCCCGCCAGCCGCCCGATGCCGGCCGTCGCCTCGCCCACCACCAGGTCGAAATGAGGCGTGGCGCCGCGAATCACCGCGCCCAGGCAGATGACGCCGTCGAACTGGGCAGTGCCAGCCACCCGCCGCGCCAGCCCGGGCAGCTCCATCGCGCCCGGGCAGCGGAAGACCTGGATGTTCTCGTCGGTGGCGCCGGTGCGGCGCAGGGCATCCAGCGCGCCGTCGATCAGCTTGTCGACGATGAAGTCGTTGAACCGCGATGCGACGATGGCGAACCGGCGCCCCTCGGCGCTGAGCTTCCCCTCGTGAATCTTCCCGGTGAACTGGTCTCGCAGGTTCGGCATGGCTCAGGCTTTCTTTCGGTCAGGCAGAGGTACCACTTTCACAGGAGCGCGGATAGGGAGGCACTCGATGATGTGGAGGCCATAACCCTCCACGCCGACGACGCGCCGCGGGTGATTGGTCAGCAGGCGAATCGTGCGCACCCCGAGGTGCGCCAGCACCTGCGCCCCCAGCCCGAAGTTGCGCAAGCGTGATTCAGCCCGCGCCGCGCTGGCTGCCCCCGCCGACGACGGCGCCGCCGCCAGGGCCCCGAAATCATCGACCAGGCTGGCGCGCCCGCGCGGGCACACGTAAAGCAGGATCCCCTCCCCCGCCTCCTCGATCATGCGCAGCGACTGCGTCGCCGGTGACGCGTCCGCGTCGGCCGCGACGCCAAACACGTCACGCAGCACGCTGGCGGTCTGCACGCGAACCAACGCCGGGCGCTCTGGTGCCGGGTTGCCCAGAACCAGCGCCAGGTATTCGGTCTCCTCGACGTCGGTCGTGTACACGTACGCGCGGAACTCGCGCGACAGGCCCGAGACGCGCGGCTGGACGACGGCCTCGGAGACGCGCCGCACCAGCATCTCCTGCGACAGTCGGTATTCGATGAGATCGGCGATCTTGAGGATCGGCAGCCCATGCTGCTGCGCGAATGCCTCCAGGTCGGGCATCCGCGCCATCTCGCCATCGTCGCGCATGATCTCGCAGATCACTCCGGCCGGGTCGCGCCCCGCCAGCCGCGCCAGGTCCACCGACCCTTCGGTGTGCCCCGACCGAACCAGAACACCGCCGCGCCGCGCGCGCAGCGGAAAGATGTGCCCGGGCGTCACCACGTCGTCGGGGCCGGCGTCACGAGCCACCGCCGCGCGAATGGTCTCGGCCCGCTCGCGCGCCGAGATGCCCGTGGTCATTCCCCGCCGGGCGTCGATGCTGACCGTAAACGCCGTCGTGCGCGGCGAACGGTTGTCCGAGGCCATCATCGGCAACCCGAGGTTGCGAACTCGCTCTTCGGTCAGCGACAGGCAGATGAGGCCCCGCCCGTAACGCGCCATGAAGTTGATGGCCTCGGGCGTGACCAGATCGGCGGCCATGGCCAGGTCGCCCTCGTTCTCGCGATCCTCGTCGTCGACCATGATCACCATGCGGCCGTTGCGGACCGCATCGATCGCCCGTTCCACCGCCAGCACGCGCTCGCTCGGCGCCTCAGGTCGCGAAGCCATGTTTCCTCAGCGTCTCCAGCGACAGACCCGGACCATCGTCGCGCGTCGCCGGCGCACCCGCCCCGCCATCAAGTCGCATCGACACCAGACGGTCGACGTGCTTGGCGATCAGATCCCCCTCCAGGTTCACGGGCGCCCCCACCGGCTTTTGCCCCAGGTGCGTGACGGCCAGCGTGTGCGGAATCAACGTCACCGAGAACCGATTGCCCGCGACGCTGTTCACGGTCAGGCTGACGCCGTCAACGGCGACCGAGCCCTTGGGCACCAAGGTCGGTGCCAGCGCCGGCGGCGCGCTGACGTCCAGCTCCAGCGCGCTGCCGTCACCCACATGACGGCGATCGACGATGGCGCCGACGCCGTCGACGTGCCCCGCGACCAGGTGCCCGCCCAGCGGGTCCCCGAGATTCAGCGGTCGTTCCAGGTGAACGCGATCCCCGGCGCCCAGGCCGCCCAGCGTCGTCAGCGACAGGGTCTCCGGCCCCAGGTCAGCGGCAAAGCGCCCCGGCTCTCGCTCGACCACTGTCAGGCAAACGCCGTCGACGGCGATGCTGGCGCCGATGGGCAAGGTCTCGACCGGCAAGGAGGTCGTGACCACCAGACGGTGCGCCTCGGCGCTGGCTGGCGTCTCGATGATGCCGGTTCCTTCTACGATGCCTGTGAACATGACGATCCAGGGCGAAGGCCGCCCTGGCCGGCGAATTATAGCATCGGCGGCACTGCCGCGCTCCGGGCCGGACCGGCGACATCGGCGGTGATCAGCAGGTCGTGACCGACGGGGCGAACCGTCATGGGCCCCAAGGGAAGAGCCCGGCCAAGCGACAGTTGCGCCCCCGATGCCACCGGTATGCCGCCCCCCAGCAGGCGCGGCGCCATGAAGAACGCCACCCCGTCCACCAGCCGCGCGCGGACAAAGGCGCCGTGAACGTCGGCCCCGCCTTCGACCAGCAGTGACTGGACGTCCAGCGTCGCCAACCAGGCGAGGACGCGCGCGATCGGCACCCGCCCGCGATGGCCGGGCAGCAGTACGACCTCGGCCCCGGCGCGCTCCAGCGCCCGGACCCGATCCTGCGGCGCCCCCGCGGCACCCACCACGACGGTGGTCTCGCCGCTGCGCGCCTGGGGCAGAACCCGCGCCGCGGGCGACGTGCGCAGGCGGCCGTCCAGGATCACGCGCAGCGGGGTGGCGGCGCCCCGGCGGGTGCGCCGCAACCGAACCGTCAGCCGCGGATCGTCGGCCGCGACCGTCCCGGCCCCGACCAGGATCGCGTCGTGCTGCGCACGCAGCCCGTGCGCCGCCTCGCGCGCGGCAGCGCCGGTGATCCACGCCGGCGCGCGGCGCGGGCGTGCTTTCCCGTCGGCGATGTAACCGTCAAGCGTGGCGGCGACCTTCAGCGTCACCAGCGGCCGGCGCCGCCGGACCCAGATCGCGAAGGCTCGATTGGCGGCCAGACACTCGTCCTCGAGGCACCCCACGTCGACGCGAATCCCGGCGCGGCGCAACAGGGCCAGCCCGCGGCCGTCGACGCGCGGGTTCGGATCGCGGCAGCCGACCACCACGCGCGCAAAACCAGCGTCGATCAGCGCCGTCGTGCACGGCCCCGTGCGCCCGGTGTGGCAGCACGGCTCGAGGTTCACGTACAGCGTCGCCCCGCGCGCGCCCCCGACCTGCTTGAGCGCCTGCAGGGCGCGGATCTCGGCGTGGGGCTGGCCGGCGCGCCGGTGGTAGCCCTCCGCGATCACCCGGCCGCGCCGGATGATCACGGCGCCGACCACCGGGTTCGGCCGCGTGCTCCCGCGCCCCCGTTCGGCCAGCGCCAGCGCGCGCCGCATGAACGCGACGTCGCCGGCGGTGAACTGCTTTTTCAACGGCGGCCCCCGCGATCTTCCACCAGGCTCTTGAGCTCGGCCATCAGCTCGTTCACGTCCCTGAATGACCGATAGACGGAGGCGAAACGCACGTATGCGACCTCGTCGATGTCGCGCAGCGCGGCCATGACCGCGTCGCCGATGCGCGTCGACGGGATCTCCTTCTCGCCGGATTCTTCCAGTTGCCGTTCGATCCGATCGACCGCCGCCTCCAGGGTCTCGATCGGCACCGGCCGCTTGGAACAGGCCTTCTTGAGCCCGCTCAAGATCTTCATGCGATCGAAGGACTCGCGGCGATCGTCCTTCTTGACCACCAGCGGCAGGATCTCGTCAACCCGCTCATAAGTTGTGAAGCGGCGGCCGCAGCCGGTGCACTCACGTCGGCGGCGTATGACCTGTTCGTTGTCGGACGGTCGGGTGTCGACCACCTTGTCTTCAACGCTGGAGCAGAACGGGCAACGCATGGGCTATGGCGCCTTCAACTTTAGGCTATGCTTGCCCACACTCATGAACGACCTGCGCGTCACCGTCAACGGCGAGGCTCGCACCGCGCCGCCCGGAATCACAGTCGCCGGCCTGCTGGCCGAGATGGGAATCGACCCCACCCGCGTCGCCATCGAACGCAACCAGGACGTGATCCCGCGCCGGACATGGAACGAAACCGCGCTTTCGGACGGCGACCATCTGGAGATCGTCGCGTTTGTTGGTGGCGGCTCGGGCCAGGGCACGCCCGCGGCAAAGGACGACGACGTTCTGGTGATCGGCGGAAAGCGCTTTCATTCGCGGCTCCTGGTGGGGACGGGGAAGTATCGCTCAATCGAGGAAGGGCGCGAGGCCATCCTGCGCTCCGGCGCCGAGATCGTCACGGTGGCCCTGCGGCGGGTCGACTTCACCCCGGGCAAGCCCAACGTCCTCGACAGCATCGATCGCGCGCGCCACACGCTGCTACCCAACACCGCCGGCTGCTACACGGCCGAGGAGGCCATCCGAACCTGCCGGCTGGCGCGCGAGCTGGGGATGGCGGAGATGGTCAAGCTGGAGGTCATCGGCGACCAGCAGACGCTGTTCCCCGACGGCCCCGCCACGCTGGAGGCGGCGCGCATCCTGGTCAAGGAGGGCTTCGTGGTCCTGCCCTACTGCATGGACGATCCCATCCTGGCGCAGAAGCTCGAGGACGTGGGCTGCGCCGCCGTGATGCCGCTGGCGGCGCCCATCGGGTCCGGGCTGGGGATTCGCAACCCCTACAACATCCGCATCATCCTGGAACGCGCCAAGGTCCCGATCATCGTCGACGCCGGCGTCGGCACCGCATCCGACGCCGCCGTGGCCATGGAGCTGGGCTGCCACGGCGTCCTGATGAACACCGCCATCGCGGG
>DASRQT010000242.1:0-4903 GCA_035696485.1 Polyangia bacterium
AGCCCTGCTGCCGCAGCGATGCCACCAGCCGCCGAAAGCCGCGGGCGTCGACGCTGAGCGCGACGTAGGAGCCTTCGACGCCCAGGGCGCGGAAGGCGGCCTCATGAATCGCCGGCGAGCGGCTCTTGCTGACGTCGGCTCCCAGGACCGCGGCCCTTATCACGGGCGCTTCACCGGGCTGCCAGCATCGCCACCGCGGGCGTCGCCGTCAGTGCTCTCCACCGCAGCTTGCAGCTGCCCCTCGCGCAGCCGGACCCGGATCACATCGCCGGGCGAAACCTGCGCGGCGCGGGTCAGCAGATGCCCGTCCGGTCCTTGCGCGATGCTGAAGCCGCGTTCCAGCACCTGCAGCGGGGACAGCGCGTTCAGCTTCACCTGGCAGCTTTCCAGCGCGCGGTGGCGACGGGTCAGCCGGTCACGAAGCGTCCCCTCGAGCCGCTGGCTCAAGGCCACCAGCATCGCGCGCTGAATGCCGATGCGCCGCTGCGGGTGCGCGCGATAAAGCTGCATCTCGCCGGCGCGCAGGGCCGCGCGCCTGGCGGTCAACTGGCGACGCAGGGCCTGGCGCGCGCGCTCGATGGCGTCGTCGATGGCCTGTCGGCTGTCACCCAGCAGCCGCCGGGGATCGCCCAGGCGCGTCTGCGCGCGCTCGAGGCCGAGACGTCCGGTGTGCAGCTGGGCGTGGACGGCGCGCGCGCCACGCCGGCGCAGCAGCGCCAGCTCCGCCTGCAGGTCGTCCGCCACCGGCACCGCCAGCTCGGCGGCGGCCGATGGCGTGGGCGCGCGCAGATCGGCGACAAAATCGGCGATGGTGAAATCGGTCTCGTGCCCGACCGCCGAGATGACCGGCACGCGGCAGGCGGCGATGGCGCGGGCGACCGGCTCTTCGTTGAAGGCCCACAGGTCCTCGAGCGATCCGCCGCCGCGCGCAACGATGATGACGTCGACGTCGGGCACCTCCTGTAGGCGCCGGATGGCCGCGGCGATGGACAGGGCAGCGCCGTCGCCCTGAACCGGCGTCGGAGCCAGCAGGATCGACACCGCCGACCGCCGGTGGGCGACGCGGATGATGTCCCGGATGACCGCGCCCGACTGTGACGTCACGACGCCCAGACGCCGCGGCAAGAACGGCAGCGGCCGCTTGCGCTCGGCGTCGAACAGCCCCTCGGCGGCCAGCTTCTTCTTCAGCTGTTCAAAGGCGATGGCCAGCGCCCCGGAGCCGGTCGGCTCCAACTCGGTCACCGACAGCTGAAATTTTCCACGCCCTTCGTAGATCGTGAGGCGCCCGCGGCACCGCACCGCCATCCCCTCCTCGGGGCGAAATTTGAGCCGGCCGGCCTCGCGCGAGAACATCACGCAATCCACCTGGGCCTCTTCGTCCTTCAGGCAGAAGTAGAGGTGTCCCGAGCCGGAGCGTTTCAGGCCGGAGATCTCGCCTTCGACCCGGATGTCGGCGAACCGGCTCTCCAGCACCAGGCGCGCTGCCCGTATCAGCTCGGACACGGCGAAGATGCGCGGTGCCGGCGGGGGCACCGCCGCGCCGGCGGTCGCGGGGACGCCGGGCAGCGGGGCCGGTGGCGGCAGGACGGGAACTGCCGATGGCAGCGCCTGCGGGGGCAGCGCGTCCGCGGGCCGCGGCGTGTCCGTGGCTGGCGGCGCCGGCGTCGGCGCGGGCCGCACGTCAAACGTCAGCTGGACAGCCTTGTCGGATTCGGGCTTGGTGCGCGCGCTCATTTCGCCGCCCGGGCGGCGGCGCGTTCGTAGTCGGCGGCGCTGGCGCGGACCAGCTCAAGGTCGTGATAGGCGCGGGTCTTTTGCTCGAGGGCCTGCTTGGCCAGGCCGGCGAAGCCCCAGCCACCGTTTTCGCCGCGCCCGAGCGCGACCCGGCCGCCCGACGGCAACACCGCGGCGGCCTCGTTGCCCGAGGGCGCCGTCTCGATCGTCGCGTCGGTCACCGCCAGCGGTTTCAGCATCGGCAAGAGGGCCGGGGCCATCTCGGCCTTGAACAGCTCACGCGCGCTGGTGGCGGTGGCGCCACGCTGGAACCGGTGCAGCTCCCGTTCACGGGCCGAGCCTTCCGGATAGTTGCTGAGCACGATGTCGTAGGCTTCGCGGTGGAACTTCTGCAGGCTGAGGTAGGCCCAGCGGGTGGGCGGATCCAGGGCGTCGAACAGGGCGCCGCCGTCGCCCGCGTGCACCGCCTGCGAGAAGCGGGCGTAGGCCTCGGCGGGATTCTTGGCTTTGGGCGCGCACCCGAGCCCGGACACCAAAAGCAGGACCAACCCGAAACGGCGCACCCCCCGCAGATAGCGGAAAGACCGGGTGAGAGCAAGACGGTATGGTAGTCTCGGCGCCCAATTCGGCGAATTCATGAGTGATCTGGCCAATAAGGGGACGCCGACCGGGCAGGTCCCGGATGACGAGTTCGCCAATGTCCCGTCGGCGCGCACGCGTCACCCGGTCATCGCGGTAGCGGCAGCGCTGCTGGCGTTTTTCATCGTCTATTACAAGCGCGGCGATCTGGCTTACAGCCTGACCGCGGGCGAGCCACGTGATCTGGGCCAGGCGCGGACGCTGTTCCTGACACCGGAGCGGGTCGCCGCCTTCGACAACCGCACCGTCCGCATCGCCGGCGTGCCGGATCGCGAAAACGCCCTCGAGCTGGACACCAAGGGGTCCTGGACCTTCACGCAGTTCTTCCGCGTGCTCGGCACCGGTGGCCGGTTGTTCGTGCACCGGCTCCAAAACCCGCTGCCCGCGTACCGCGCCGAGCACGACGTGTTCGAGGGGCGGCTGCTCAAGATCAGCGATCTGTCGTTTCACGGCGCGATCCGCCGCTATTACGCCACGCACGTCAGCGCGACGCACTTTTTTGCCCCCGAAGAATTCGCCAGGGTGATCGCCGCGTCGCCGGCCGGCCAGCTCGTGGTGTTGCGCGACGTGGCCGGTGACGAGGTGAGGCTGTCGCCGGCTGATCTCGTCGCGATTGACGTCAGACGCCCCGACGAGGTCGTGGTCGGTCTGCCGCGCGACAAATTTCACGACGAGGCCGCCGCGCGCATCGAGATCGAGAAACACGGCGGCGCCGTCACCGGTCCGGCCGAGCCCGCCGTCGCGAACGGGCCGCCCGCCGAACGCTACACCTTCGTCGCCCGTTTTCCTCCCGAGCGGCGGCAGCAGGCGCTGGGCGCGCTGGGCGATCTGGACCGTCGGGTCGAGATCCGCGAGAACCGCCAGAGCCACAAGGCGCGTCTGTCGGATCTGACCGCCACCGCTGACCGCCTGGCGATTCCCGGGCAGCCGGCCATCGCGACGGCCTCGATCTCGGCGGTGAAGACGCTGGCGGCCGTGCAGATTCCCGACGACGCCTATCTCCTGATCGAAGGTGAGCTGCCGCGCGACCATTTCCACACGGTCATCGCCAGCGCGCTGTTGATGTTGTTCGGCGTCGTGAACCTGATCGGGCTTCACCAGGGGCTCCGTCGATGAGCCTGCGTTTTTACGACACCCGCGCCAGGCGCAAGCTGCCGTTCGAACCGTCGCAGCCGGGCAAGGTCGGCCTTTATGCCTGTGGCATCACAGTCTACGACATCTGCCACGTCGGGCATGCGCGCATGATGGTCGCGTTCGACGTGATCGCGCGCCACCTGCGATCCGGCGGGCTGGACGTGAAGTTCGTCCGCAACGTGACCGACGTCGACGACAAGATCATCCGCCGAGCCGCCACCGAGGGCCGCACCGCCCTGGAGGTGGCCCGCCACTTCGAACAGGAGATGGCGACCGACATGCGGGCCCTTGGAGTGACGCCGCCCGAGGTCGAGCCGCGCGCGACCGAGCACATCGCCGAGATGATCGACGTCATAAAACGCCTGGAATCCAAGTCCCTGGCCTATGCCGTCGCGGGTGACGTCTATTATGCCGTCGGCGGCTTTCCGTCTTACGGCCAGCTTTCGGGCCAGAACACCGACGATTTGAAGGTGGGGGCGCGCATCGAGGTCGGGGAGAACAAGCGCAGCCCGCTGGATTTCACGCTGTGGAAGGGCGCCAAACCCGGCGAGCCGTTCTGGGACAGCCCGTGGGGACCAGGGCGGCCCGGCTGGCATATCGAGTGTTCAGCGATGGCGCACCGGTACCTGGGCGAGGGCTTCGATCTGCACGGGGGCGGCACCGATCTGATATTTCCGCACCACGAAAACGAGATCGCGCAGTCCGAGGGCGCGTTCGGCGCCGGGCACTTCGCGCGTCACTGGCTGCACTCGGGGATGGTGAACTTCGGCGGCGAGAAGATGTCCAAGTCGCTGGGCAACGTCGTGACCATCCGCGGCGTCGCCGAGAGCCACGATCTCGAGGCGTTGCGCCTGTTGCTGGTCAGCGTTCACTACCGCAGCCCGGTGTCATTCGAGATCGCGCGCGACGCAGCCGGCAAGCCGAACTATCCTGATCTCGACCAAGCCGAGTCGCGCCTGGAGTATTTCTATCGGACGCTGGAGCGGATCGATCAGGCCGGGATCCCGGCCGGCGAGACCGGCGACGGCGACGTGTTGCCGCCCGCGGATCGGACGTCGGCCGCGTTTGCCGAGGCGATGGATGACGACTTCAACACCGCGGCGGCGGTCGGCCTCCTCTATGAGTCGTTCGTCCTGGCGAACAAGCTGCTGGACGAGCCCAAGGCGGCCAGCAAGGACGTTCGCCGCCGGACCCTGGCGCGCCTGCGACGCGAGCTGCGGGCGTGCGGCGCCACCCTCGGCATCTTCCAGCGGCCCGCCGACGAGTTTTTGCTGGCGCGGCGCGCGCGTCTCTGCGTCCGCCGCAACATCGACGGGGCCGCGGTGGAGGCGCGCATCGCCGAGCGCACAACTGCGCGCGCGTCCAAGGACTTCACCCGCGCCGACGAGATCCGTCA
>DASRQT010000243.1:0-20591 GCA_035696485.1 Polyangia bacterium
ATGGTTGCGGAGTTGGGAGCGACATGGGGACCAGAAGGTAGGCATGGTATCTTTGCGGCGTGGACTTCAGGAAGACCTACTACATTCTTCCGAATCTGTTCACGCTCTCCAGCGTCTTCTGCGGTTTCATCTCGATTTCGCTGTCCGCGTCAGGCCAGGAAGGGGGCAACGACCTCTATCAGGCGGCGCTGGCCATCTGTTTCGGGTTCTTCTTTGATACCGCCGACGGTCGCGTCGCCCGGCTGACCAAGACCCAGACCGACCTCGGGCGCGATCTCGACTCCCTGTGTGACCTGGTGACCTTCGGCGTGGCGCCCGCGATGCTGGTCTACACCTGGGGGCTGACCAGCTTTGGCCGGCTCGGGATCTTCATCGCCGGCTTGTACGTCTGCGCAGGCGCGCTGCGGCTGGCGCGGTTCAACGTGCTGTCGCGCCGGGAAGAGGCGGCCGGCCACACCAAGCCCGGCAAGTACACGCTGGGGCTCAGCATCCCGGTGGCGGCCGGCGTCCTGGTCCTGCTGGTGATCGCGACCCACAACCTTGGATCCTATCGCGGCCTCAGCGAACGGTTCGTCGCCGGCATCGTGCTGGTGCTGTCTTATCTGATGGTGTCACGCATACGTTTCAGGTCGTTCAAGGACATTCGCCTCAACCGCAAAACGTTTGGCTTGCTGGCGGTGGCGGGCGGCTGCTGGGTCATCATCGAGGTCAAGGACGTCGGCAAGGCCTTCATCTTCCTGTTGCTGATCCTGGCCTACATCGCGCTGGGGCTGACCGAGACCGTGATCTTCATGAAGCGCCGGTTCGTGGATCGGATGCAGCAGCGGGCGCAGGACATGGCCGCGGCGGCATCGCCCCCGCCCGATTCCGCGCAGGAAGAAGAGGTCCTGCGCGAGCTGGGCGCCTTCGACGGGCCGCAAGACGGCGGCACGCGCGACCGGTAAAGCCGGACCCTCTCCCTAACCCTCTCCCCCTTCGGGGGCCGAGGGGATCGGATCTAGGGCTTGGGCGGTTCGGGGGTCTTGGTGCCGGTGCTGTCGTCGACCTCGACGAAGATGCCGTAGATGGCGCCGATCAGCGGGCCCAGCAGGAAGGGGAGCTCGACAACCGGCCGGTCGGGGGCGCCGAGGCCGGTTGCGAAGCCGAGGTGGGTCTCGCCGAGCAGCTTGCGCGCCCCCCAGTAGAGCGCCATCCCGATCAGGAATCCGAACGCGCCCTTGAGGACCGAGGTCCAGATGGTCTCCTGGCGCCAGGGCGGGCGGCCGCCGAAGATTCCGACCAACCCGCCGACCAGCCCGAGCGCGATGAACGCCATTGCGCCTGTCGCGAGGCCCAACTTCCAGGCGCCGAAGCCCACCGCCGCGCCAAAAATTCCACCCTTGATGAGGCCGAGAAAAACGCGAAGCATGACGGGCCAGTATAGCAGGCACATCGGGCGGCGCGGGCCTGCGTTCCTGCGCGATAGGGACTAGTTTTTGGCCAGGGCCGGCTGCATCGACTTCAGCATCGCGATGCGCGGGCGGATGGCCTCGAAGAAGGCGGTGCGGTCGGGCACGGCCGGGTCGCGGGTGACCTGGAGCTTGGTCGGATCGACGAACCCACCGTTCTTAGTGACGCTGAAATGCAGGTGCGGTCCGGTCGACAGTCCCGTGGTGCCCACATAGCCGATGACGTCCTTCTGCCGCACCGATTGCCCGGCGCGCAGACCGCGCGCGAACCGCGCCAGGTGGTAGTAGCGGGTGTTGAGCCCGTTGGCGTGCGCGATGACGACGGTGTTGCCGGAGCCATGCTTCATCTGCGCCTCGACGACGCGACCGCTGGCGGAGGCCCAGACCGGCGTGCCGGTGGGGGCGGCGTAGTCGACACCCAGGTGCGCCTTGGTCCGGTGCAAGATGGGATGGAACCGGTTGCGGTCGAACTTGGAGCTGATGCGAACGAACCGCAGCGGCGTCTTCAACATGGTCTTGGCGATGGCCTGACCGTGGTCGTCGTAGTACTTGCCGGGCAGGTTCCCCGACTTGCCCTTCCAGTAAAACGCCCGGAACGTCCCGACCCGGCCGCTGTACTCCGCGGCCAGCAGGCGCCCGAATTTGTAGAACTGCCCGCCCAGGTACTGTTTCTCGACCACCACCTTCCAGCGGTCACCGGGGTGGGTGTCGATGTAGAAGTTCACGTCCCAGGCGAACAGCTCGACCAGCAGGCCGACCAGCGCGGTCGGTTCCCCGGCCCTCTGGATTGATTCGTAAAGAGACGACTCGATGACACCGGCCGCCTCGATGGTCTTGATGGCCAGCGGCTGCTCGACCTTGCGCGCCTTCCACAGTCCCGTCGCTGACCCGTCGTCTTCTTTTTCGACGATGAAGCGGAGCACGGCCGACGGGTGATACTCGAATGACTCCGGGACCCCCTGGTCGTCGAAGCGCACCAGGTAGCCCTGCCCTCCCCGGATCAACTTGGGGTCGCAAAGCTTGCTCAGCGCCGCGATGACGGCGCCGGTGGCCGCCCCAAATCCCTCCCGGGTCAACACCTGAGTCAGCGTGTCCGAGACCCCGATCTTCTTTTCAACCGGCCCGGCGCCGCCCTCGTCTACCTCCTCGTCGGCGTCATCTTCCGGCGGGGCGAACGGGATCTGAACGATCGGCTTGGGCGCAAACGGGATCTCGATCGGCGCCGCGGCCTGGTTGTTCGACGGTTTGGGCGCGCGCCCGGTCGCCGCCGCCAGCTTGGGCGCGCCGGGGACGGGGACCAGCGCCCGCTTGGCCGCCTCGCTGTCCTTCTTGAGCACATCCCGCTTCTGCGCGTCCATGCTCTTGGACGTGGACTGCAGGTTCAGGACGTCGCGCGGGGCGGTCTTGTGGTTGAAGAAGAAGACGTAGACGTTGACGCCAACCAACCCCGCCAGCAGCACCCCCAGGCGGACTGAGTTTCGCAACTCCACCCTGCGTCGTTTGCTTCGTCTGCTTGCCAATTCCGACAGGTCCTCGGGAGATAGCGCAGGAATTCCCTGCGTTTGTTGCTCATCTCGGTAACACGCAGCCTGGGGAGGGTCAATTTCGTTGGGGGTTTTCTCCCCGATGGGGGTCTTGTCCCCCACGTCTGGCTCGCCGCCGTCCTGCTTGTCGCGGGTGTCCGCCATCGAAGGGCGAAAGTTTAGCGCGGTCAGGCGCGGGAACGGCGCAGCATTTCGTCGGCGTGGGCGGTGGCTTCCGCGGAAGGCGTCGCACCGCCCAGCATGCGGGCGACCTCACGCGTGCGCTCTTTCCCGGAAATCGTCTCGATCGTGACGCGGGTGCGCCCTTCGGCGGCGCGCTTCGACACCCGGATGTGCGCGTCGGCGAAGGCGGCGATCTGCGGCAGGTGGGTGATGGCGATGACCTGGCGCTCCGAGGCGATCTTCTTCAACTTGCGTCCGATGGTCTCGGCCGTGCCGCCGCCGATGCCGGCGTCGACCTCGTCAAACACGTAGGTCAGCACCTGGTCGGTCTTGGCCAGCGCCTGCTTGACAGCTAGCATGACGCGCGACAGCTCACCGCCCGAGGCGATCTTCGCCAGCGGACGCGGCGGGTCACCGGGATTCGGCGCAAACAGAAATCGAACCCGGTCGGCGCCCGCTGGTCCCGCCTCGCCCCGAGGCTCAACCACGACTGGCAAGGTCGCCGTGCCCAGGCCCAGCTCGCGCATCGCCTGGCCGACCTTCTTCTGCAGGCCGGCCGCCGACGCCGTCCGGGATTGCGTCAGCGTCGCCGCGACCTCCCTGGCTGTCACCTCGGCGCGGGCCTTGGCCTCGCGCCGTTCGCCGAGCGCCTGTTCGTAAGACCCGATCTCCGCCAGCTCGCGCGCCATCACGTCGCGGTGGGCGATCACGTCCTCCAGCGTCCCGCCATGTTTGCGGGTGAGGCGGCCGAGCAGATAGATCCGCTCCTCGACCTCCGCCAGCCGCGTCGGATCGGAGCGGATTCCCGAGGCGTAACGGCCCAGCTCCCGCGCGACATCCTCCACCGTCGCCTGCGCTTCCTGCAGGCGCTCGCACAGGGGAGCAAGCGCCGGATCCAGCGCCGCCAGGGGCGTCAGCTCACGCGTGATCGCCGCCAGCTGCCCCACGACGGCGCCCTCCTGCGCGTACAGGACGTCTTCACCACGAGATGCCGCCGCGAAAAACTTTTCCGCCCCCTTGAGCCGCTCGCGTTCGGCGCGCAGCGCTTCGTCCTCACCGGCGACCGGGTGCGCGGAATCCAGCTCTGTGAGCTGAAACCGCAGCAGATCTTCGCGCTGCGCACGCGTACGGGCATCGGCGTCGAAGGACTCCAGCGCGGCGGTGGCGACGCCCAGCGCGCGATGGGCGGCGGTCATCTCGGCCCGCAGCGGTTCGTTCTCGGCAAACGCATCCAGGATGGCCAGCTGACTCTCGGGATCGGTCAGCGACTGCTGGTCGTGTTGAGACGCGATGTCGATCAGGCCCGCGACCGTGGCCGCGAGATCCGACGCGGTCGCCAGGCTGCCACCCAGGTGCACGCGCCCGCGGCCCGAACGCGCGAGGACGCGGCGCACGACCAGTCCCTCGCCCTCCTGTGCGTCGCGCCCCTCCGCTTCCAGCCGCGCGCGCACCTCGGCCCGGGGCGGCAGCTCGATGATCGCCTCCACCCGCGCCTCGTCGGCGCCGGTGCGAATCAGATCCGCGCTGGTGCGCCCGCCGCGCAGGATGGCCAGCGCCTCGACGATGATGCTCTTGCCGGCGCCGGTCTCGCCGGTGATGACGGTCAGCCCGGGCCCAAGCGGCAGCTCCAGCTCGTCAATCAGCGCGAATCCCCAGATGCGAAGCAAGGTCAGCACGTTTGTCGTCCCCGAAACGTCATCGGCACGGAATCGCCGCAGTTGCCGCCGCCAGTTGTGACACTAAACCTGCCGCTCGCCCCACGACAGCTTCTGGCGCAGGATGGAAAAAAACGACGACGGCGCCCGGAAGGTCCGCAGCGGGCGGTCGGCTTTTTGGACCTCGATGAATTCGCCGGCCGAAAGCTCGCGCCCCCATTGCCCGTCGACGGTCAGGGTCACCGGGCCCGACAGGTTGCCCACCGTCAGCCGCGCGTCGGCGCGCACCACCAGCGGCCGGTTGGTCAACGTGTGCGGACAGATCGGCGTCAACACGATCGCCTCCAGGTTCGGCGTCAAGATCGGCCCGCCGGCCGCCAGCGTATACGCGGTCGACCCGGTCGGCGTCGAGATGATGAGGCCGTCGGCCTTGTACACGGCGATGGGCGCGCCGTCGAGACGAGCGTCGATGTCGAGCAGGCGCGCCAGTGACCGCTGCGAGATGACGGCGTCGTTGACCACGCTGCGGGTCTCCGCCCGGGCGCCGCTGACTGAACGGATCGTCACCTTCAGGCGCATGCGCTCGTCGACGGGCAATCGGCCAAGGCAGGCCTCTTCGATCGCGGCCACCGCCTCGCTGCGGCTGTAGTGGGTCATGAACCCCAGGCTGCCGAGGTTGATGCCCAGCAGCGGCACGCCGTCGTCGCCGACCAGGCCGGCCCCATAGAGGAAGGTGCCGTCACCGCCCAGCACCGCCAGCGCGTCAATCGATGCGCCCAGCCGTTCGGGCGTGACCACCTTGGCGTCGGAGAACGCGCTGGCGTCCTCTTCCAGCGCCACGATCTCACACCCTCGCTGGCGTAACACGCGCCCGAGCTCGGCGGCGATGGCTCGGGCCTCCGGCTTGCCGCGCTTTAGCAGAAAGCCAAATCGCATCGGGTCAGGTTACTGGGGATGCACCTCGTAGAATATCGTAATCGTCAGGCAGTGGAACTCGCTGTCAGAGCTCTGGGTCACGATCTTGTCCAGGATGCGCGCGTTTGGATTGTCGCGGATCCACCTCGTCAGCACCTCGCCCAGCTCCTCACGGTCTTTGGCCTTCGTTGCTGTGAAGACCTTGGCGCCCATGACCATTCTGTTCGCTCCTTTTTGCCCCCGGTCGTCCCGAAAACCCACATACGATCGCACCGTTACGTCACGAAACAAGATGTTTACATATCGCGATCAGCAATCAAGTGTAAAGGCGGCTACCGGTGGTAAAGCGGCCCTCCCCAGAGTAGAACCCCTCTACTGCGCAAAATGCGCAGGGTGGCCGTGACCAGGGCCGGCCAACCTCACGGTGGCGCTTGACGATCGGGGCGCGCCGTGTTGAATTCCCCGTTCTTTCGCGAAGGAGATCGCTTGGAGACACTGCTCGGCCGGCCGCTTGAAGTGGAAGTCAGGGATTCCGTGGATAAGGCCTTAAAGATTTTGAAACAGAAGATGTCCAAGGAGGGGATCCTCCAGGAGATCAAGCGTCGGCGTTACTACGAGAAGCCGTCGGTCAAGAAGAAGCGAAAGATGCGGGAAGCGCGCAAGCGACGTCGCCGCGAGGCCAAGCGCCGCGTAATTCGCTAGCGATTGTGTGCGTCACGTGAAGCTCGGGACACGGGCCGTCCACGTCGCGCGTGAAAATGCGGCGCTCGGGGCAGAGGGCGAGAGCGCTCACACCGCCCCGCTGTATCTGACCTCGAACTTCTCCTACCCCAGCGCGACGTCGGCCGATCGCGCGGCGGAGGGCCTCGGGTATCTGTACAGCCGCCACGGCAATCCCACCACGGCCGCGCTGGCCCGGGCGGTGGCGGGGCTGGAGGGCGCCGAGGCCGGGATGACGTTTGCTTCCGGGATGGCGGCGATCTCGTCCGCCGTGCTGGCGCTGGGAGCCGGGGGCGTGGTGCTGGCGTCCGAGGGTCTGTACGGCGGATCGATCCAGCTCCTGCGCGACATCGGTCCGCAGCATGGCCTGCAGACGCGATTCGTGCCGGCGTGGGACGTCGATGCGGTTCGCCGCGCGATCGGATCCGAGACGCGCGTGCTGCTGGTCGAGACGATGTCGAATCCGCTGCTGCGCGTGGCCGACGTGCGCGCGCTCGGCGGGCTGGCGAAACAGCACGGCATCGCCCTGATCGTCGACGGGACGTTCACCACGCCCTGCCTGTCGCTGCCGCTTTCCGAGGGCGCCTCGATCGTGGTTCACAGCGTGTCCAAGTACATCGGCGGCCACGGTGACCTCGTCGGAGGCGTCGCCGTCGGGAGCAGCGAGGTGATGGCGCGCCTCGAGCCTTACGCCCGGCTGCTGGGCGGCGTGATGGATCCGTTCTCGGCGTGGTTGTGCCTGCGCGGCATCCGCACGCTGCCGCTGCGAATGGAACGCCAGTGCGCGAACGCGGCGCGGCTGGCCGATGTGCTGGCAACGTTGCCGGAGGTCTTGCGCATCCACTATCCCGGTCGCGCCGATCACGCGGATCACGCGGTGGCGCGGGCGGCGCTGTCGGCGCCCGGGGCGATGATCTCGTTCGAGCTGGCGGACGGCGACGCGGCCCGGCGCTGCTACGATCGGGTCGCGGTGGTGTCGCGCGCGGCCAGCCTGGGCGAGGTGACGTCGCTGCTGACCCACCCGGTGTCGTTTTCGCACAGGGGGGTGCCGGCGGCGGAGCGCCAGCGCCTTGGTATCGTCGACGGGCTGCTGCGGCTGTCGGTCGGCATCGAGGACGTCGAGGATCTGGAAGCCGACCTGCGGCAGGCGCTGGCCGCCGGACCATGAGCTGGATCGAGCTTCAGATCGCGGTGCCGCCGGAGATCGCCGATCTGGTCGCCGCGACCGTCGGCGAGATCGCCGGCGGCGTCGAGATCCGCGACCGGGGCACGCTGATCCATTCCGACGAAGACCGGACGGTGCTGGTCGCGCTGTGCGCGCCCGACGACGTCGAGGGATTGCTGACCGAGGTGCAGGAGACGTGTTCGCGCGCGAGCGCCGCTGGCCTGCGCGCCCAACCCGTCACCATCAAGCGCCGCGCGGCGCACGAGGACGAGTGGCGCGACATCTGGAAAAAATACTTCAAGGCGACGCGGGTGGGGCAGACCTTCATCGTGCGGCCGAGCTGGGATCCGGGCGCGGTCCACGACGGCGATCGCGTGATCGATCTGGATCCGGGACGCGCCTTCGGCACCGGCGGACACGCGTCGACCCGGATGGTCATCGCGCTGGCGGAACAGGTCGAGGAAAAACCGGTCCGGCGGTTTCTCGACCTCGGCTGCGGGTCGGGGATCCTGGCCATTGCAGGGGCGCGCCTGTGGCCAACCGCGGCCGGGCTGGCGGTGGATGTCGACCCCGAGGCCACCGCCTGCGCGCGCGAAAACCTCGAGCGCAACCGGGTCACGACGGTGGCGCTGGCCGACGGGACGCTGGCGGATGTGCCTGGGACGTTCGATGTCGTCCTCGCCAACATTCAGGCCAACGTTCTCCTGGACCTCGCCCCGGTCTTTCCTGGCCGCCTGGAACCCGAGGCGGTGGTGGTGCTGTCGGGTCTGCTCAACACGGATGCGCCGGCGGTGCTGGACAGCTACCAGCGCCTCGGCTTCACGCTGGACGGGCGGATGGAGGAGGACGAGTGGGTGGCCTTGCGGCTCGGCTGGCGGCCAGCGCCGCGCGCGGAGCGGTGACGTGCGCCGGCTCTTCCTGCCACCCGAGCGCCTGGCAACGCAGCACCTCATCCTCGACGGAGACGAGCACCGCCACCTCGGACGGGTTTTGCGTGCGCGGCCGGGCGACAAGGTGGTCATCTTCGACGGCCGCGGCAACGAGTTCGACGCCGAGGTGGTGGCGTCCGGGCGCGAGACCACCGAGCTTGCGCTGGGGGCGCGGCGCGACGCGCTGCCGGCCACCATTCGCCTGACGCTGCTGCAGTCGGTGGCGCGCGGCGAACGGATGGACTGGATCGTCCAGAAGACCTGCGAGCTGGGGGTCGCGCGCATCGTGCCGGTTCTGACCAGCCGCGTGGTGGCGCGGCCCGCCGGCTCGTCGACGCGGCGCGCCCGGTGGGAAAAGATCGCGCGTGAGGCGGCGCGCCAGAGCGGACGGGCCGACGTGCCCGACGTCGCCGAGCCGGTCTCCCTCGCGCAGGCCCTGGCCACATCCGATGCGCAAGACCTGCGCCTCTGCCTGTGGGAGGTCTCGCGCGGGCGGGCGTTGCGCGCGGCGCTGCCGCAACCGCCACGCTCCACGACGGTGCTGGTCGGGCCGGAGGGGGGCTTCTCCGAAGCTGAGATCGCGGCCGCCGAGGCCGCCGGTTTCCTGACGGTGACGCTGGGACCGCGCATTTTGCGCGTCGAAACCGCTACGGTGGTCGCCGTGACCCTGATACAAGCATCCGCGGGCGGCCTGGAATAACGTTGCCATGGACAAAGGAAACTTGCTGAAGTCGGCGCCTGTTCGCAAAATGGCTCCGTGACCGCGTTCGCAGCGACAATGCCCACCTCGACCAACTCCTTTTCCGGCCGGTCGGACCACGATCGCGTCCTTCGTGTAAGGGTCACGGGTTTTCCGCGGCGGGCGGCCGCGGTGCTGGTCGACACGGCCTTGCTGTTCGGCTGCACCGCCGGGGTGACGCTGATCGCCGCCTTTTTCCTGAAGGTCCCGATGCCCAGCCTGCGCGAGATCGGCCCCGATCTGCTGGTGGCGGGCATCCTCGACCGCAACCCGATGGCGGTCGGCGCGGTCGGGCTGTTCCTGGGCATCACCGGCCTCTATCAGCTGTATTTCGCGGGGATCTCGGGGCAGACGCTGGGCATGCGGCTGGTCGGGATTCGCTTGATCTGCGGGCGCGGGCGCGCGCCCGGGCCGGCGCGCGGGATGCTGCGTCTGCTGGCGCTGGCCATCAGCGTCATGCCGGCCGGACTCGGCTGGCTGTGGGCGCTGTTCGACCGCGAACACCGCGCCCTGCACGACCATGTCGCCGGGACCTACGTCATCGTCGACGATGCGTGAAAACAAGCGCCATCAGGGCGCCGACTCGACCGCGATCGCCGTGTTACCCTAAAGACGTGCTGTCGACACGCCTCGCCGATTGCCTGGTGCGGGATCGGGTGCTGCCGATGGAGACCGTGCGCGCGTCGCTGGGGCGGCAGCTCATCTATGGCGGCGGACTAGACACCGTCCTGCTGGAGATGGGGGCCATCGATGAAGCGACCCTGTGGGGGGCATTGTCGGCCAGCTGTGGCTTGCCCGTCCCCGATCCGGCGCTGCTGGAGAACGCGGATCCCGGGCTGGCGGCCGTCTTCGACGTCGGCCGCTGGCGAACCTGTCGCGCGGTGCCGGTCGGACGCCACGACGATCGACTGCAGCTGCTGTGCACGGCGCCGCCGCTTGATCACGAATTGCGCGCGGCCGGGAACGCGCTGGGTTTCGAGCTGGAGCTGTTTGTGGCGCCCGAGGTGCGCGTGCGGGTGGCGGCCCAGTCGGTGTACGGTGAACCGGTGCCGGCGCGGTTCCTGCGCCTGCTGGCCCGGCTGCTGGGCCCGGAACCGGTGAGGCGGTGGGCCGAGGCGCACGCGCCCGCCCCCGCGCCCGAGACGCCCAGCCCCATGCCCTTGCATCCGACCCCACCGGCGCCGGCCCAGATGACCCAGATGACCGCGATGGCCAACGGGGCCGAGGCACCGCGTGCCCCGGCGCGCGGCCGCGAGCCCGCACAGAGAATGCCGCGCATCCGGCGTCCGACTCCCGTACGTCCGCCGGTGGTGACGGCGGAGTCGGACGACCAGGCACCGCTGCAGCACGTGCTGGCGTCGTCCTCGGCGCTGATGCGGGCGACGGAGTCGCTGATGACCCCGGCGGAGATCGCCGCGGCGGTCAGGACGCCGACGCCGTTGCCCATCGGCCTGGGCGAAGACGGCACCGCCAAGGAGGACGTCAGCCAGGAAGAAAAATTGTGCCGCATCGTCGACCACCCGCGCACGGACGTGCGCATGGCCGCCTTGAAGGCGCTGCGCGCGCGCTTCGATCACCCTCGCGTCCAGGCGCTGGCGGCCAAGCTGCGCGGGGACGCCGACAGCCCCATCCCGGAACGCGCGCTGCGGGCGGTGGTGGCGCTGGCCGAGCTGCGTGACGGCAGCGCCGTGCCGAACCTGATACGCCACCTGAAGGATTCCAACTCCGCGCTGGAACAGGCGGCCCACAAGGGGCTGGTCGAGATCGCGCGCCAGGACTTCGGCAGCAGCCGCCGCCGCTGGACGGCCTGGTGGGACCGGCATCACGACGAACACCGCGTCGACTGGTTGTTCGAGGGGCTTTCGCACAAGACGGCGGCGATCCGCGCGGCCGCGTGCGACGAGCTGCGCGTGCTGACCGGAGAATATTTCGGGTACCACTTTGATCTGCCCAAGCGGGAACGGGACGAAGCGCGCGAGCGCTGGGAGACCTGGTGGACCCAGACCGGGCGCCAGCAGCACCCGTCGCCCAGCGGAAACGGGTCGGCGGGAAAGTTGTCGCCAGCGCCGGCGCCGGCGTCCAGCGGCGAAGACGCCGGCTGAACGCTGGCCGCCCGGCGGCGATCAGGCTAGATTCCGTCGTCCCATGTTCGAAACGCTGACGAAAGGGTTCCGCACCGCCAAGCAGAAGTTCCAGGGCGTGGCGGAGCTGGACGAGGCCACGGTCGACGACGCGCTGAAGGACGTGCGCACGGCGCTCTTGGAGGCGGACGTCGGCTTCGAGGTGGTGCAGGACTTCTGCGCTCGCGTCCGCGAAAAAGCCATCGGCGTCATCGTCAAGGTCAAGGCCTCGTCGAAGGAGAAGGTCCGGCGGGTCAGCGCCGAGGACCATTTCGTCAAGCTCTGCCACGACGAGCTGGTCGACCTGATGGGTCCCGTCGACACGACCCTCAAGTACGCGAAGAAGGGCCCGACCGGCGTGATGCTGGTCGGCCTGCAGGGCTCGGGCAAGACGACGACGATCGGCAAGCTGGCCTATTACCTGGAAAAGAAGCACAAGCGGCCGCTGCTGGTGGCCGCCGACGTCTATCGCCCGGCCGCGATCGAGCAGCTCAAGGTGATCGGGCAGCGCCTGGACATTCCCGTCTACGCGGAGCCGGGCGGCTCGCCGCCGGACATCTGCGAACGGGCGGTGCGGGTCGCGGCCGAGGGCGGACACGACGTGATCCTGTTCGACACCGCCGGCCGTCTGGCCATCGACGAGCCGCTCATGCACGAGCTGTCGGAGATCAACCGGCGGGCGCGCCCGGCCAACATCCTGCTGATCGTCGACGCGATGATCGGGCAGGACGCGGTCGCGACCGCCAAGGCCTTCAACGACCGGCTGGATCTGGACGGCGTGATCCTGACCAAGCTGGACGGCGACGCGCGCGGCGGCGCCGCCCTGTCGGTCAAGGCGGTGACCGGCAAGCCGATCAAGTTTGTCGGCATGGGCGAGTCGTCGGAGCGGCTGGAGGAGTTCCGTCCCGACGGCATGGCCAGCCGCATCCTGGGCAAAGGCGACGTGGTCGGCCTGATCCAGCAGTTCGAGGACGTCGTCGACGAGGAGAAGGCCGAGCAGGACGCGGTTCGGATGCTGAAGGGGAAGTTCGACATGAACGACTTCCTCGAGCAGATCGCGGTGCTCAAGAAGATGGGCTCGCTGTCCGAGATGGTGGAGAAGATCCCGGGCATCTCCGACAGCCTTCCCGAGGGGACCAAGATCGACGACCGCGAGCTGGTGCGCATCGGCGCCATGATCTCGTCGATGACCGACGACGAACGCCGCCACCCGGAGCGGTTCGTGATCACCAGCTGGGAAGAGGTGGTCGACGGCGGCAAGCGCAAGAAGAAGCGCAGCGCGTTCTACGACCAGAGCCGGCTGCGCCGGGTGTCGCGCGGCTGCGGACACAAGGAATCCGAGGTCGCGGACCTGCTGAACCGGTTCGCGATGATGCGGCAGATGATGATGCAGATCGGAATGTCGAGCGGTCTGTTGGGAAAAATTCCCGGGTTCAAGCAGCTGGCGCAGATGAAGAAGCTGGGCGGCCTGGACGTCAACCAGCTGGCCAGCATGATGAACACGCCCTCGCCCGAGCGCGGCCACTTCCAGGCGCCGAAGCGGAACGTCGATCGCGGCAAGGAGAAGCGCAAACGCAAGGACGCGCGCAAGGCGCGCAAGAAGGGACGGCAGCGGCGCTAGCGGCCTACTGGCCGGTCAGCAGCAGGACGGCGATCACGGCGGCCACGGCCACCAGGACGACGACCGCTGTCGTGATGGGAAGCAGCGCGCCCCGCGTCCGCGGCGCGACCGCCGCCGCGTCGGGGGCCCCGGCCGCGCCCGTGTTCGGGGCCTCCTTCGCGGGGACGCTCGGGGCCGCGTTTGCGGAAACGATTGCTGGCGGACCGTCCTCCGCCTCCATGCTGCGCAGGTAGCGATCCTCCGGATCGTCGAGCCGCAATTCAATCGAACCCACGTCGACACGGTCACCATCGCGCAGGCGTTGGGTGCCGCTGACGCGGACGCCGGCGACGTCGATCCCGTTTTTCGACCCGAGGTCGTGGACGAAGACGCCCTCCCATCGCCGCGTGAACCCGGCGTGTTCGCGCGACACCTGGTCGGCGTCCACGGCCAGATCGCAGCTCGGGGCGCGGCCGACGGTGTAGGGCCGGTCGCGGCGCCCGAGCCGCAGCACGCGGCCGGCAGCCGCGCCGTTGAGCACGATCACCTGCGCCGCCTCGGCGTCGTCGAGGCGGGCAAACAGATCGCTCACCAGCCGGCGCGCGATCGTCCCCGTCCCTTCGGCCGCCTTCGCATCCGAATGTCCGGCGGGCGCCAAACCCTCGAACACCAGCGAGATGTGCGCCAGCCGGAAGGTCTGACCGGGGCGCAACGGGTGGCCTGTCCCGGGCGGCAACCGCCGGCCGTCGACGGCGGTTCCGTTGGTGCTGCCCAGGTCCTCCAGCAGCCATTGCTCTGGCCCCGCCCCCGCGCCTCCATCCCCTTGGCCTGCGCGGACCAGCCGGGCGTGCCGGGCCGACAGCGCCGGGAACGGCAGCTCGACCTCGAGGCCGGCGCCCCGGCCGAAACGGATCTCCTGCAGATCGTCGGCGACGTCAACGACGCGGTCTGCGCTGGGCGCCGGCTCTTGCGTCGCGGTTCGGCGGTCCGCAGCGAGGATGCGAAATCGCAGCGGCATGGCCGGCGCAAATCTAGCGCAGTTGTGTCCGCAGGTGTTCTTCCGCGCGCGCCCTGCCGGCCGGGGCCGCCGGGCAGCCCCGCTGGCACGAGAGCCCAATGACCCCGGTCCCGGCAATGACGGCCGACACCGCGCCGTGCTGATCGGTTCGCAGGACCCGAACGCCGCGCGCCGCGTAGCGGTCGAGGACTTGCTGCGCGGGAAAGTGAAACCGGTTCTGCCATCCCAGCGAAATCACCGCGGTGGCGGGCGTCACGGCGTCCAGCAGCTCGGCGCTGGATGAGGTCTTGCTTCCGTGATGGGGGACCTTCAAGAGGTCGGCGTTCACCTGCTGCCCGACGGTGGCCCGCCCGACCAGCTCACCCTCGCCGTCGGCCTCCAGATCGCCGCTGAACAGGACAGCCCGGCCCGCGAATGACAGCCGGACGACCAGCGACGCGTCGTTCACGGTCATCCCCGGGGGCACGGCGATGGCGCCGTCAATCCACGGGCCGAGCGGCGTGATGTCGAGCGGCCCCCACGCGGTTGCCGCCGGCCGGGGCAGCGCGACGCCGCGGGCGCGCGCGGTGGCGATGAACCGATCGTAAAGCGGATTGTGCGCGCTGTCACCGCTGGTCCACAACGCGCCGACGACAAACCGATCCAGCACGCGCTGCAGGCCGTTCATGTGATCGGGGTGGGCATGAGACAGGATCACGAGATCGACGCCGGTGATGCCCTGGCTACGCAGGAACGGTTCGACCACGCGCTCGCCGGGGTCGAACGATCCGTCATAGGTGCCGCCGCCGTCGATGACAATGGTGCGTCCGCCCGGGCCTTGCACCACAGCGGCGTCCCCCTGCCCGACGTCCAGGAACGTCACACGCAGGTTGGGGTCAAGGCGGCGCGCGATTTCCCGCCCGCCCAGACTGGCCCCCGCAGTCGCCAGAAAAACCACCGCCGCCAGCAAGGGCCAGCGCCGCGCGCTTTCGCCACCGCCAGGTCGCCGCGCCGACCGCCCGCGCGTGGCCCCCCAGATGCCGGTGACGACCCCGGCCAGCAACAGCAGCGCCTCCAGCATGGTGGGCATGCGGCAGAGCCAGAGCGGCGCGTACGTCCGGAACACACTCGCGATGTGCAACGCCAAGCGCGCGCCGCCCGAGGCCAGCCACAGCGGGATGCGACCCCACCCCGGCGCCAGCGCCTCCAGCGCCGAACCAAACAGGCCCGCGGGCACAACCAGGAGCTCGACCAGCGGCACCAGGGCCAGGTTCCCCAGCGGCGACGCCGGCGCGAACTCGCCGAAGTGGTGCGCGACCAGCGGCGCCGTCGCCGCGGTCGCCGCCAGCGTCGCGGCGCCGAAACGCCACAGCCAGTGCCCCGCTCGCTGCCCGACGCCGGACACGCCGGACCTGCCGGACGCGCCATATCCTGGCCCCAGCGGTCGCGACAGCAACGCCAGCCCCGCCACCGACACAAACGACAGCTGCAAGGAAATATCGAACAGCAAGAGCGGCGACGGAACCAGCAACACCAGGGCCGCGGCCGACAGCGCCGCCGGCGCCGAAGGCGAACGCCCGACGATCAGCGCCGTCAGACCGACCGTGATCATCAACGCCGAGCGCTGGGTCGCCACCGCTTCACCGGTCAGCAGCGTGTAAAACCCGACCGCCGGCAGGGCCACGACGGCGGCGACCGCGCGCGGGTCCACCAGCAACGGCAGCCGCGGAATGCGGACGACCAGCGCGCGGATGAAGAAGAAGAACAGCGCCGACACCGCCGCCAGGTGCAGTCCCGACACCGACAGGACGTGGGTCGCGCCCGCGGCCTTGAACCCGTCCTCCACTTCGTCCGAGACGCCCCGCCGTTCGCCGAGCACCGCCGTCCGCAGGAAAGCCGCCTCGGGACCGGTGACCACGGCCTCGATGGCCGCACGCATCGCGCGGCGGGCCCTGAACGCCAGCCGCCGCGGACCGTTGGCCGGGGTCGTCTCGACGCGCGCGAGGTCGGTGGCGGCACCCACGCCGGCCAGCAGATCGATCCCGGTGGCGCGAAACCCGAGCAGCGGATCGGGCAGGCCGGGATTGCGCAGCCCGCGCGGTTCGTGCAGCCGGGCGCGAAAGCGGAGCTGCTCGCCGGGGCCGAAGTCGGGCCATCCCGAGACCACCGACAGCAACAACCGCCCCGACGCCGGCTGGCCGTCGACGCTGTCGATGTCGGCCACGAGGCGCACCCCGCGACGCGCGGCCTCGGGTCCGACAGCGACGCGTGCCACGACGATCGCCGGTTCCCCCGACGCCACCAGGATGGCCACCCTGGGATGTAGGGGCGTGCCGCGGGCGGCGCGTCCCGCCAGCAGCAGCCCCAGCGCAAAAAACAGCGCCGCGCCCGCCGACGCCCGCGCCTTTTTCAGCAGCAAGATCGCCGCGACGACAGCGGCGGCGATGGCCCCCGCCGCGCAATAAATCGCGCTAAATGAGCCCGCACCGGCGGCGGCGACTCCGGTGACAAATCCGGTACACCACAGCGCCAGCAGCACGCGAGGTTGTCGGCCGCTGACCTCGCCGGTTGCCCGCGCAGAAGTTCGCGCCAACCTCGTCCGGGGTGGTTACGTCCTCCGCTGAGATCCGCCTCCGGTCCCCTCGCCCCGCGAAGCGCGGAGAGGACTAGGGAAAGGGGCGCGCAAAGACGGCATCCAGGCTACTGGCCATGATCGAGACCAGCTCGTCGATCTCCCCGGCTTCGATCGTCAGCGGGGGAAACAGATACATCGTGTCCCCCAGTGGGCGCAGCAACGCGCCGCGGGCGACGGCCTCGCGGTAGACGCGGTAGCCGGTGCGCGCCTTCGGGTCGAGGGCGCTCCCATCGGGGGCACGCAGGTCGACGGCGGCCATCATGCCGCAGCCGCGCACGCCGTCGAGGTAAGGGCGGGTCGCGGCCAGACCGACGAGCGCGCTGCGCAGGCGAGGCCCCAGCGTCGCGACCCGTTCCAGGATGGCGTCGGACGCGAAGACGTCCAGGACCGCGTTGGCGACCGCCACGCCCAGGGCGTTGCCGGTGAAGGTGTTCGAGTGCAGGAACGCCTTGCCATCGGCGTAGTCGGCGTCGAAGAGATCGTAGATGTCGTCGGTGGTCAGGACCGCCGACAGCGGCAGAAATCCCGCCGTCAGCCCTTTTGACAGGACGGCGAAGTCCGGAAGCGCGGCGTCGGCGCCGGCCAGGTGGCTGGCCAGCATCTGCCCGCAGCGTCCCATCCCGGCCGCGATCTCGTCGGCGATGAGGTAGACCCCGTTCGCGGTTGCCCACCGTCGCAGGCGCCGCAGCAGATCCGGGCTGTAGAGGCGCATGCCGCCTGCGGCCTGCAGCACCGGCTCGTACACCACCGCCGCCAGCTCGGCCTTGCCGGCTTCCAGCTGCGCTTGCAACGCCGGCCATTCGTGGTCCGCGTCCATCCAATCGGGGGCCGACGGCCCGGCGCGGTAAGGCAGCCCGCTTAGTTTCGCGACGGGAAACATCAACGCCCGGTACGGCTCCGCGTACAGAGCGCAGTCACCCACCGACAGCGTGGCCAGGGTTTCGCCATGGTAACCGTTCTGCAGCGCGCAGAGCCGGGTGCGCTGTGGATTTCCGCGCTGCGCCTGCGCCTGCACCGCCATCTTGATCGCGATCTCGACGGCCGTGGATCCGTTGTCGGCCAGGAACACCTTGCCAAAGTGACCCGCGACCCGCCCTGCTGGCGCCGACGCCCTCCACCGGTCTGTGGATAGATTGTTCGCCGCCGCCAGCAGCCTCTCGCACAGCCGCACCAGCGGCAGGCTGGTGGTGTTGGCGGTGATGACATGCTCGAACGCGTCAAGCTGGGTCTCCAGCGCCTCTCTCAGATGTGGGTGCCCGTGGCCCAGCGACTTGCACCACCAGCTTGAAATCGCGTCCAGGATCGAGGTCCCGTCCGCAAGCTGCAGCCGCGTCCCGCGCGCGCGCACGACGTGCAGCGGGGGAAAATCTCGGTAGTCGTGCATCTGGCTACAGGGATGCCAGAACGCCGACAGGTCGCGATCGATGACGCTGTGAGTGGTACCGCTCACCGAGCCAGAACTACCACAAAGCAGAATGTTAGGGACTGCAACCGATTGACCCCAATGCATGCGCATGCAGAAGTGAAGAGATGCAAGAGGCGGTCGAGACGCCGACGGTGGGCGAGGAGCAATTGCAAGACGTTCAACACCTGCAGCAGAGTTCCTCGTTGCTGTTATCAATAATGCAGCTGCCGTTCCCGGTCGCTCTATACGAAGGGAAACGGCACGTGCTGCAACTGGCGAACCCCGCCTACCAGAGCTTGATCGCGACGCCGCTGCCACTGGGACGCCCGGCCCTCGAGTTCTTTGGCGCCGCCAGCGGGGATCTGGCCTGGTTCCACACCCTCGACGAGCTGGACGAGGTCTATCGGACAGGGTATGCGGTCCGCCGCAACGAACGGCTGCGCGTCGCCGTCAAGGCCGGCACGCAGGAGAATCGCTTCTTCGACAGTGCCTTGCTCCCCCTGCTCGACGATGCCGGCCTGATCCAGGGCGTGATCGTGACCGCCAGCGAAGTGACCGAACAGGTGTGCGCTCGCCAGCGCGCCGAGGCGTCGGCCGAGGAAGCGCGCCGCCACAGCGAGGAGGCGCGCAGCCAGGCTGAAAACGCCAACCGGCTGAAAGACGGTTTCCTGGCGACGGTGTCACACGAGCTGCGTACGCCGATGGCGGCGCTGTTGCTGTGGGAAAACATCCTCCGCTCGGCCAAGGACGAGCCGATGCGTGCGCGCGCCCTCGACGCCATCCACCAGAGCGCCAGCGCGCAGTCCAAGTTGATCGATGATCTGCTGGACGTCTCGCGCTGCATCAGCGGAAAGCTGCGCATCGATCTACGCCCGGTCCCCATCGTCTCGGTCGTAGAGGCCGCGCTGGAGGCCGCACTGCCGATCGCCAACGCCAAGGGCATCCGCATGGACTCCTTCCTGGACCGTACCCTTGGAGAGGTGATGGGCGATCCGGATCGCCTGCAGCAGATCGTGGGAAATTTGCTGTCCAACGCGATCAAGTTCACCGACCCCGCGGGCAGCGTCACCGTGCGCGCCGAACGGTGCCGGTCGCACGTCCAGGTCGCCGTCGTGGATACCGGCCAGGGGATCGCGGCCGACCTCCTGCCCGAGATCTTCAAACCGTTCACACAGGGCGACCGTTCCGTGACCCGAAATCAAGGCGGTCTGGGGCTGGGCCTCGCGATCGTGGGGAAGCTGGTCGAGCTGCACGGGGGCGTGGTTCGCGCCGAGAGCTCGGGGCCGCAACGTGGCGCCACGATCATCGTCACCCTCCCCCTTCATGACCCGCGCCGCGGCGCACGGGCGCAGCAAGACCTTGTCAGCGACGAGAAAGCCAGGCTCAAGCCCCGGCCCGCCTCACCGCACCCGGCGACGGTGACCGGGCTGCACATCCTGGTTGTCGACGACGAACCGCGCGTGCGCGAGGCGCTGATGGTCGTGCTGTGTGAGGCGGGCGCGGCGGTCACGGCCGTCCCCTCGGCGGCGGCCGCGATCGCGGCGCTGAGACAGTCGCCCTGCGACGTCGTGGTCAGCGACATCGGAATGCCCGAGGAGGACGGGTTCTCCTTCATGCAGCGGTTGCGCGGTCTTCCTGATGACCAGGGGGCAAACATCCCCGCGATCGCGCTCACCGCCTACGCGCGCGCTGAAGATCGGCTGCGCGCCGCCCAGGTCGGGTTTGACCTGCACCTGGCGAAACCGGTCGACGCCGACGTCCTCATCACCGCCATCGCGGCGCTGGCGGGCAAGGGGCAACACGCGCAGGCCGGATCAGGCGCGGAATCAGTCGCGAAATCAGACGGTGAATAGCGCCGGCAGGTTGCCGGACACCTCGCCCAGGTTTCCCGGCACGCCCACGGCGTTCATGGCGGAGATGATCACGTTGCCGGGATGCTTCCCCGCGGCGACCACGTGCTTGCCGGGATTCAGCCCACCGGCGCGCCCGGCGATGAGGCACGCCATGTTCTCGGTCGAATGCGAGCTGTTGGCCTTGCCGGTGGCGGTGTCGAGTCCGTGCCCGCCTTCGTGAAGGAACAGCACCGCGCAGCTGTCGATCATGCGGCCGGCGCCCTCGGGTGTGTCGCGCAGCTTGGCCAGCAGATAGGCAAAGTGCTTCATGTGCCAGGCGATCCCCTTGCTGACCCCCAGCGTTCCCCGGCTCACGGGATCGCCGTTGTGGCCGATCTCGTGCAGGTCGCAGTGGTGTCCGGTCAGCGCGAACATGTTCATGTGCGACTGGAACATGGTGAACATCAGCGACCCGACCCGCGACAGGTCGCACGCCAGCGCCATGTGAATCAGATCGCAGAACACGCGCGCCCGCTCCTCCTCGCCGCTGTATCCGAGGTTGGTGCCGTAGGTGTTGTCACCGGCGGCGTTCACTCCCTGCGCGCCACCGGGCGCCGGATCGACGCCGGGATTCATCGGCTTGCTGCACAGGCCGCTGGCGGCGGGCGGCACCGCGGCGATCTGCCGTTCCAGATCGCGGATCTCATCGAAGTGTCTGGTCAGCC
>DASRQT010000244.1:0-7891 GCA_035696485.1 Polyangia bacterium
CCAGCGCGGCCGGACAGCCGAGGCCGCCCGCCCCGATGATCAGGACCGCGCCGGCCGCGGGTTCATGGCTATGTTCGCTGGCGTTCATCTGCGTTACTCGAAGGAGGCGTCCTGGCTGAAGTAACGCTCGCCGGTGTCGCACAGAATCGTCACGACGGTCTTCCCGGGTCCCAGCTCCCGCGCCACATCCAGGGCAATCTTGACCGACGCGCCCGCCGAAATCCCGACCAAGAGGCCCTCGCGCCGCGCCAGCTCCAGCTTGGTGCGCTGCGCGTCAGCCTCGGATATGGTGCGAACCTCGGTGATCACGGCCCTGTCCAGGATCGCGGGAACGAACCCGGCGCCGATGCCGTCGATACGATGTTCGCCGGGCGGGCCGCCCGAAAGGACGGCGGACTTTTCCGGTTCGACCGCGATGATGCGGACGTCGGCGAAAACCGAACGCAGGACGCCGCCGACGCCGGTGATGGTGCCACCGGTGCCGACGCCGTGGACGAAAGCATGCACTGATCGATGGCCGACCTGGGCCAGGATCTCCGGCGCGGTCGTGCGTCGGTGGGCCTCGACGTTGGCGGGGTTGTTGAACTGCTGCGGCATGAACGCCTTGGGGTTGGACTTGCAGATCTCCATTGCCTTGTTCACCGCTCCGCGCATCACCTCGGCCGCGGGTGTCAGGTGAACCTCGGCGCCGTAGGCCTTGAGCAGCGCGCGCCGTTCCAGCGACATGTTGTCGGGCATGGTCAGGATCAGCCGATACCCCTTGGCGGCGGCGACCAGCGCCAGGCCGACGCCGGTGTTGCCGGAAGTCGGTTCGACGATGACCGACTGGCCGGGGCGAATGCGTCCCTCTCGCTCCGCCGCCTCGATCATCGACAGGGCGACGCGATCCTTCAGTGACCCGCCGGGGTTGAACTGCTCGCACTTGCAGAAGATGTCGGCCATCGAGGCGTCGGCAAGATGGCGCAGCCGGACCAGGGGAGTGCCCCCGATCAGCTCCAACATGTTGCTCACCGCTAGCGCTGGCATTTGGCGGCGGAGATTAACACGGCCCTCCGCCGGCGCCGGTCAAGGTCGCTCGCCGATGTCGACGATCGAGCAGGCCTGAATGGTGTTCAGACCCAGGCGCTCCGCCTCGGCGATTAGCTCGTCGCTCTCGGCGCCGGGGTTCACCCAGACCTCGGCAATTTGCTTCTGCTTGATGCTGGCCAGCAGCGTGATCCCAACCGCCGCGGGTACGTACAGCGAAGCGCGATCGATGGTGCCGGGAACGTCGGCCAGCGAGGCGAAGGTGGCGATGCCCTCGACCTCGCGTTCGTTGGGGTTGATCGGGTACACGGTCCAGCCCTGGCGCAGATACGCGCGCACGGCGCGGTTGCCGTATTTGCTGCGCTTGCGCGAGGCGCCGATGACCGCTACTGTCGGCACGCCGTCACCCTCTCACTCCCGTCACCGCGCTTGGGCGCCCGCACACGTTGCACAGCCCGTCGGGGCCGACAACACCGACGCAGGCGCCGTCGTCACACAGGCGCCGGTTGGGATTGAATCCGCCGGCTTCGGCACCCGCCGCCGCGACCTGGTTGTCGCCGTCGGTGCCGATGTCGCTGTCGTCGTCAGCGACATCGTCCCCGGCGGTGGTAGGTTGAAGCGGCGCCACGTCCGCGCTCTCGGTCGGGGGGATGCCACCGGCCGGGAGGCCGCAAACCTTGCAGCGTGCATTTTCGCCGATGAGGCCCACACAGGCGCCGTCCGGGCACAGGCGCCGCCGGCGCGGGTCAAAGCTGGTCTCTTCCATCGTGGTCATGACGTATAGCCCAAAACCGGCCCGCCTTCATTTGTCGTCGGGTGGTGCGCTGCGGTGCAGCTCTTCGAGAATCAGATCGATCTCGTGCCCGATCGGGAAGTTGTCCTCCGCCGTGGTCTTCTTCTCGGGCGTCCTTGGTCGGAAGACCATGTTCAGGATCGCCGTGACCGGCGCGTCATTCCGGTACGCGCGCGGAACCTCCAGCGCAAACGCGCCCTCGCACAGACACGATTCGATCTGAGGCTGGCTCAGCGTTGACGATTCCACGCGCGCCGCGACCACCTCGCCGCGCACGAGGTCGATGGCCAGCCGCACACGGCCGGTCAATTCGCGCGAGGACGGCGTGGCGCCGGATCGGTTCTGGTAGCAGGCGCGGGCGCGCGGCATGAAGGCCAGCGACAGCGTGTTGCGAACCACGCCGCGGTCCATGTTGCCGCGTACTGGCTCGGGTGCGGGCGGGGCGGCGGCGTGCGCGGGCGCGGCCTCGACCAGCGCGGTCAACGTCGTCGTCGATACCAGCCGCGACTCCGGTCCGTTCGCGCTCTGCACCAGCGGGCGCATCCACGCCGCATCGACCGTCAGCGGATGCACCGATAGACTCTTGACGTTCCCGCGCAGGCCCGCCTGCAGATCCAGGACGCGCGCAGGTCTTGCGGCCCATGAAAACGAGGCGACACCCGACACGCCCGTCGACGGCGCCATCGCCTCGGCGATGAGCTTCCGCTGGCCGCCGGCGACCAGCCGCACCGAGAACATGTCCCCGCCGTGTGTGAGACCGGCGATGACGCCGTTGACCGCGTCGGGGATGTCGTTGGAAAGGATGTGCCGCTGCAGCCCGCCGCGCGCCTCGGCCAGCGCGCGCAGGGCCTGTTCCGCGGCCGGGGGGACGTTGTCGTCCTCGGGCGCGCGGACCACCAGCGCCGCGACGTCCAGCGCCGCGCCGTTGGTCGGCCCCAGCGCGCGGTCCAGCGCCGCGCCGCTGCCGGTCTGGTCCTCCGGCAGCGCCCCGTCGGTGATGATCACCAGCAGCGTCCGCGGCGCGAACGCGGCCGATTCCCGGCGCAGCAGCTCCCCGGCGGCGCGCAGGGCCGCCGCCAGATCGGTCCCGTTCACCAGCCGGTCGGGCACCATCTCGCCGTCGATACCGGCGATGGCCTCACGCGTGGCCGGGCGGGTGGTGGTGTAGAGGCGCTTGACCGTTCGATCGAAGAACAGGACGTCGAAGCGGGTCGCCGGCGGCAGCACCTCCAGCAGGCGGCGCGCCACGTCTCGTTCCGCAGCCAGACCCGGCAAGCCCACGCTGCGTGATCGATCGATCAGGAACAACACCGTCTCGGGGAGCTTGGCGCTGCCGCCGCCCTGGGAGTGGATGGCGACGGCCATCGCCGATTCGCGCTCTGACAGACGGGCGATGGCGGCGGAACCGGCCAGCGCCGGCACTGCGACATCATCGTGCGCGCGCGCAGCCGCGCCCATCGTGTACGAGATCTCCCAGGCGCCGCGGGCGGGGGAGCGCGCCTTGTTGGTCCTGACGCCGGAGATTTCGACGTCCGCCACGCCGGTCGCGGTCAGCGCGACATCGGCGGCGATCGGGGTCAGCTCGGGCGAAGCCGGGAAGCGCAGGCGGTACCGCCCTTCGCTGTAGTCAGTGACCGCCGAGAACCGATAGCGAACGGTGATCGGCCGGCGCGCGTCGGTCTTGTGCGCCAGCCTGATACGATGCGTGGCGCCGTCGTCGATCGGCTCTTCCTTGAACGTCAGCCCGCGGGCGCGCAGGCCCTCGACGTAGAGGCCGCGCGCCCGGGCGGCGTCGGCCCCCTCGGCGGCGCGCCAGCGTTCGCCGTCGTTCACCTCGACGTCCACCAGCGCCGCGCGCAGGGGCAAGGCCACGTCCAGCAGCACCTCGCCGCCGGTTCCTTCCTCGGAGCTGGACACCGGCTGCAGTGACGGCAGCGACCGCGTGACCTGCACCATCGCCAGCGGCCCGCGCAGGTCGACCGCGATCTTGTGGATGGGGGCGCGAGCGGCAGGTTCGGCGCCCTCCATCGCCAGCAGCGCGCCAGCGGCGATAACCGCCGAACAGGACCAAAGGCCAAACATCATGCCGCTCCCGGAAGCTTAGCGTCTCAAAGCCCCAAGCGGCACAAGAGATACGCCTCAGGGGAACCGGGGGAGCAGACCCCATGGCACGCCAAAAATGTTGCAGAACCTTGTCCATCGCGAGGCTTTCACTTAACAGTTAGGTTCATCACAGCTCTGCCGGCACGCCTGCTGATATGAAAGAGCTCATCGATTTGCGTGCTCTCAATTCAATCGCGACTTTGATCGCGGTGATGGTGATGTCGTGTGGCGAAACGCCGGTTCCGCCGCCCGAGCTCTCCACATGCGGCGACGCGTGGAAGGTTGCGTTTACGGTTCCAGACGAGCTGGTGCCACGGCAGGTCGTCTGGTCGGACGGCCGCGTCTACTATTCGGCACTGTCGGTGCCGCCGCTGGGCTCGGGCATCATCCCCGCAGATTCCGCGATCCGGTCACTTCCGGCAGAGGGGGGCTCCGCAGTCACCCTGGTGCACGATTGGGCGACCAGCCTCTGGATCGAGCCGGACCGCATCCTGTACGCGAAAGGCCAGGAGCTATTTTCGGCGCCGCGCGCCGGCGGCGACCCCTCGCGACTGGCAGGCAAAGTGCGAACCACGGAGGTCGGACCACCTCTGTCGCTGCAGCAAACCGTCGACGGAACGGCGCTTTACTACGACGAGCTCGCCGAACGAGCCCGCGAGCCCGCGACGCTGTGGCGAAGCGACTTCGGCTCCACCGCGTCACAGATGCTCGCGCAGCTGACCTTCCCGGGCAACGTCGGCGTGGGGCACCTCATTCCCTGGGACGATGACATACTGGCAGTGGGAATCGGCGGTGCGGCGCTATTGGTGGCAAAAGTGGGAGGCGCACCGCGGCCCGTGGGAGCCGACCTCGGCGTATTTGTGGCGGCTGGCGACGGCGCGATGCTCTGGTCAGAGTCTTCAGGGTTAAATGGTGACAAGCGGACGTTCACCATGCGGCGATCCGGCCGCGACGGCGGCGACGCACGCCTGTTTTGGCGTGACAAGCCGGCCACACTTGAGCCCACCTTTGCGACATATGGGGCAGGTGGCCAGTGGTTGATTGCCGCCTATGAAAGGTTCGCCGACGGCGCGGATCACGTCGCGGTGTGGCACCTGGACGACGCCGGTAACAAGCGCATCGCTTGCGACCCGAGTCCGTGGCGCCCCTCCACCGGCCACCCGACGCAGTTGATTGTCGCGCCGGACGGGTTCTATGTCGTGCTCGGCGACAACCCCGTTGGTTCGTTTAGCTGGAGCCTGGTGCGAATTCCGCGCTGAGCTGTGCACTATTCGTCTGATGAAGACGTGCCGCGCCGCGCACGCTCGGGCTTTGTTCTCCGTCGGGATCTGAGATAGCCTGGTTTTAGGAAAACCATGGGCGGAAGGAAGCTGTCTTGTGCCGGAAGAACCTTGTCCGCGTCACTGCTGGCCGGGCTGCTTACTCTGCTGGGAGCGCCGTCCGCCGGCCGCGCAGAACAGTTCGTCCTCTTCGACGTGACCTTTACATTTACGCAGGCGAACGCGGTCAACGCCACACCCAGCAAGTCGCACTTCTATGTCCGCTCTCAGATGAACCCCAGTCGCCCGAAGGACTGGACGGCGCCGATCGACTACCGAAACGGCACGGTGCACATCCGCACAGACGTCATCGACAAACCGGCCGGGAGCGTGGCCACCGGATGGACGCTTTGCTACATCCCATACAAGGGCATCGGCAGCGGATACGGATGCACGGGGACGGGCGCGTACACAGAAAAAGGGGTCTTCGATCGCGACGTCACCATGACGTCATGGTGGCAGAACCAGGACATCGTCTGGTCGCAAGGGATCCAGGGAATGGACCTGGTTCTGAAGGACGACAAGGGTGTCTTTTCGCACCTGCGGCCCGATCCCGAGCATTTCTTTCCCACCAAGATGCGGATCACGATGATCCAGGTTTCAGCCGGGGCGAAATACGATCCCAGCAAGGTTCCCAATATCGATCCGGTCGTCGGCGGCGACGGCGGTGCGGCACCGGATGGCGGAGCCAGCGATGTTGATATGGGGACGCCCGAAGACGCCGGCGCGACCGGCAGCGGTGGCAGTGGTGCGACCGGCACCGGCGGCGCGGGAACCGGCGAGCCGACGGGTAGCGGCGGTGCGATCGGCACCGGCGGCGGCAGCGTGAGCAGCGGCGGTAGCGGCGGCTCGGCCTCGGGCAGCGGCGGAGCGGGAGGCCCCGGTATCTCTCCGGGTGAGCCGGCTACCGGTGGATGCACCGTCGCTGCACGAGATCGCGCGCCCGCGGCCCTGGGTTTGATGGCGGCGCTTGGCTTTGTGGCCTTGGTCATCATTCGCAGACGACGAAGGTAGCGATCCGGGAGGAGATCGCATCGTCGCTCAGCTGCGTGAGCCGTTTTTCCAGCCCCGAACCATCAAGAGCCCGATGCTTCACCGCTCTCGGTTTGGGTCCTGCGGCCGCGGCCAATCCCTGCCGTTCGTCGGCGGGCTAGCATTGGTCGCCATCAGCTGTACGGGCCAGGTCGGCGAGGTCGCAAATCCGGCTCCGGGACCGGGCGTTGGCGGTCAACTGCCGCGTCCCGGAGCTCCCGGCGAGGTGGTGGGCGTGGGTGGCGAGTCGGGTAGCGCCGGTTCCGGTGGCGCCGGTGTTGATGCCGGGAGCGGTGGCGGTGGCACCGGTGGCGGCGCCAGCGGTGTCGACGGCGGCGCAATTGGCGGCGGCGCCGGTATGGGGATGGCCACCGAGCCTGTGCACGGTCTCGCGATCGCCGACGTCGCGATCTACCAGGCGGTCAAGGTCGACCTCAGCAAGATGGGACAGCCGCTGACGATGCTGGACACGCCGCTGGTCGCCAATCGTCCGGCGTACATTCGTGTCTTCGTTACCCCCGACGCGGGATGGCAGCCGCGCCCGGTGGTGGCGCGACTGAGCTGGGCGGGGGGGACTGTCATGAAGGAGGTCACGGCGTCGATTGCCAAGCCCTCGGCCGATGCCGATCTGACGACGACCTTGAACTTCTCGCTGACCGCCGAGCAGATGCCGGTAACCATTGACTGGGCGGTGTCACTGTTCGAGGCGCCGGGCCAGACCGGCGCCGGTAGCACCACCGGCGCGAAGCTGCCCATCGATGGAACGCCGGCGAAAGTTTCGGGCGTTGTTCCCGCACCCGTCGTGAAGATCACGTTCGTGCCGATTCGATACGGCGGCGATGGATCGGGGCGGTTGCCAGACACCAGCCCGACGCAGATCAAGTTCCTGACCGACGCGATGTTTCTGACCTACCCGATCTCCAAGGTCGAAGCCACGGTGCGGGCGCCGATGGATGCCAACTACCAGATCGCCGCCATGGGAACCAACTGGGACCGCATCGTGAACGACATCTGTACGCTGCGGCAGATGGATCGACCGGCCCGCAACGTCTTCTACTATGGCCTCCTGGCGCCGGCGACGTCGGCGCAAGCCTACTGCGGCAGGGGATGCGTGGAAGGGGTCGCGGCGCTGGCCCAGTATCCCAACGATGACTTTCCCCGCTGTTCGATGGGGCTGGGCTTCACCGGCCAGGGGACCGGTGTCTTCCTGCAAGAGGTCGCACACTCGATGGGGCGTCCCCACGCTCCGTGCGGCAATCCGGGCGGGGTCGATCGTATGTTCCCGTATCAGACCGGAAAGATCGGAACCTGGGGCTTCGATCTCACGCGCGAGCGCCTGGTGAACCCCACCACGACGTCCGACTTCATGAGCTACTGCCAGCCGGTCTGGATCAGCGACTACACCTTCAGGCGCTTGCTTAGCTGGATCGTCAGCGTGAACGGACTGGCCCCGTCGATCGCCTCATCGCCGGCGCTGCCCGAGTTGGCGACCGTGCGGCCCGATTTGCCGACGACATCGTCATCGGCCGCGATCGATGTCGCCGCCCCGCGGTTCGCCGCAGCCGACTGGCGCGTGGTCACGGTCGAGGCCGACGGGACGCTCATCTGGGGCAAGGTG
>DASRQT010000245.1:0-13940 GCA_035696485.1 Polyangia bacterium
GTATCCTGTCGCCATGGCCGGGGCTGCGGAAGGAAGCGAAACGATGATCGATCTCGCGATTCGTCGGGCGGCCGAGGCGGACCTACCCGCCCTTCTCCGGCTGTACGCTCAGCTTGGTATGAACGACGGGGAGGTCCTCGCGGTTGAGGCGGCGGCCGAGATCATGCGGCGAATGACGAGCTATCCCGAGTACGCCGTCTACGTTGCTGCCGCGAGCGACGGCGCGATAGTCGGAACCTTCGCGTTGCTCGTGATGGACAACTTGGCGCATAGGGGTGCCCCTTCGGCGATCGTGGAGGACGTCTGCGTTGACGAGCAACTGCGTGGGCGCGGAATCGGTCGCGCGATGATGAACTTCGCGATGGAGTTCGCTGGGAAACGCGGCTGTTACAAGCTCACCTTGTCCAGCAGCGGCGCTCGAGAGGGGGCGCACGCATTCTACCGTTCCTTGGGTTTTGACCAGCACGGTCTCAGCTTCCACGCCCAGATACGATAACTCGCCTGTGAGCCCGACCGCACACTGGCATTCGAGGTGACAAATGGATGGCACGGATTTCGAGGGTACACTTGTGCTGGAGCAACTTGCGGCCATTGGTGAAGTCGAGGAGTTCTTCGATGCAATCGACGCCGACGACGTAAAGCGGGCCACAACGCTGATGAAGAGAGCCAAGGTCGACACAGCCACCATTGCAACCGTCATCAAGAAGATGGAGGACGGCGATGGGGAGCATTGACGAATGGAAAACTGGAGTATTCGACCCTTTCAAATCGGCGATTACGCCGAAGCGCGGGCGCTCTGGGACGCGTGCGAGGGGATCGGTCTCGATCAATCCGATTCCCGCGAGCAGATTCAAACGTTCCTGACGCGGAATCCAGGGCTGAGCGCGGTTGTGGAGCTGGCCGGCGCCATCGTGGGGGCAGTTCTCTGTGGGCAGGACGGGCGGCGCGGGTTCATCTACCACCTGGCCGTTGCCAGGTCGCATCGGCGTCAGGGCATGGGTGGCGCTCTGGTCAATGCATCGCTTGCCGCACTTCGAGAACAGGGGATTCGCAAATGTCACATCATGGTCTTCAGCCACAATCGTGACGCCAGTCAGTTCTGGGCGCGCCTGGGGGCGAAGGTCAGAACCGACCTGATTTTGTCATCTATGACGATCGAGGGGGCTGTGTGACGTTGTCCACGGGAACGTGCTTGCGCCGCGCATAGGCCAGCAGCGCCGGCAACCCCAGCGCCACCGCGAACCACAGCGTGCAGGCCCGGATGACAAAGGTCGCCGCCGCCGCGGTGCCGCGGCTGACGTCGATCGCAAGCCGCGGCAACAACGTCAACATCCCCGCCTCGGTGACGCCCAGACCGCCCGGCACGAAGGACAGGGCGCCGGCCACTGTGGTGGCGGCGTAGACGAAGGTCGCAGCGCGCAGGCTGATGTCGGAGCCGTCAAACCCGCGGACGATCACCCAGACCGCGAGGCACTCCAGGAACCATGCGGCGATCGAGAACACGGTGGCCACGAACAGCGGCCACGGGTGCAGCAGGGCGGCGGTGTTGCGGTGAAGCTCGCCCAGGCGCGGCGCGAACCGTCGCAATCCCGGCAGCCGCCCCGCCAGCGCGATGGCCAGATCCGCCACGCGATCGACCGAGACGACGATGATCCCCAGACCGACCAGCAGCGCACCCACGGCAAGGAAACGGCGATCGACGTCGAAAGTGAAGACCCCCACCAACGTCAGCAGCAGCAGCGCCAGCAGGTCGGTGACCCGCTCGGCGATCACGATGGGCGCGGTTCGCGCCACCGGGACCTGGTGCGAGGCGCGCAGCAGGAACGCCTTGACCGCCTCACCCAGCTTGCCCGGCGTCACGGTCAGCGCGAAACCGGCGAAGAACACCAGGGCGCTGTCGGCGCGGCCCACGCGGATGCCGAGGACGCGCAGGTAGTATTCCCAGCGCACGAAACGCACCAGGTAGTTCGCCGCGGCCAGCCCACACGCCGCCGCGGCGGCGCTGCCGTGAAAACTGCGCAGCGCCTCGCCGACGCTGCCGACGTCGGCCCAGATGCTGAGGCCGATGTACACGGCGATGCCGGCGGCGACCCCCAGCGCGACGCGAACCACCAGCCGTTTCATTTTCCTCCGATAGAAGGTGACGCCGACGCGGGGACCTAGGGGAGGGGGCCGCGCGCGACTTTTTCGACCCGCTTGCGTTCATTGTGGTCAAGCGCGCGCTTGCGCAGGCGGATGGCCTTCGGGGTGACCTCGACCAGCTCGTCGTCGTTGATGAACTCCAGCGCCGATTCCAGCGTGAATACGCGCGGCGGCGACAGGAACAGCTTCTCGTCGGCGGCGGTGGTGCGGATGTTGGTCAGCTTCTTGGCCTTTGACGGGTTGACGATGAGATCGTTGTCGCGCGAGTGCAGCCCGATGATCTGGCCGCCGTAGACCTTGTTGCCCGGCGACAGGAACAGCTGTCCGCGTTCCTGCAGATAGAACAGGCCATAGGCGTTGGTCTCGCCCGCGTCCTGCGCGATCAGCACGCCGTTCTCGCGCGCCTTGAACGACCCGGCGTAGGGGCCGTAGTTCTTGAAGTTGTGGTGCATGATGCCGGTGCCGCGCGTGTCGGTCAGAAACTGCGATCGATACCCGATGAGGCTGCGCGCCGGGCACAGGTATTCCAGGCGCATGCGCCCCTCGCCGGCCGGTCCCATCTCCTGCATGCGGCCGCCGCGGCGCCCCAGCTCCTCGATCACGGCCCCGGAATAGGCCTCGTCCAGATCGATCACCACCTCTTCGTACGGCTCCAGCCGTTCGCCGTTTTCGCCGTCCTTGAAGATGACCTCCGGCTGCGAAACCATCAGCTCGTAGCCTTCGCGGCGCATGGTCTCGATCAGCACGGTCAGGTGCAGCTCGCCGCGGCCCAAAACCTCGTAGGTGTCGGGCGACGCGGTCTCGCGCACGCGCAGCGCGACGTTCGACTTCACCTCCTTGAAGAGGCGATCGCGGATGTTGCGCGAGGTGACGAACTTGCCCTCGGTGCCGGCGAAGGGGCCGTTGTTCGACATGAACTGCATGTGCACGGTCGGCTCCTCGATCTCGAGGAGCGGCAAGACCACCGGGCGCAGCGGCTCGGTGATGGTCTCGCCGACGGTCAGGTCCTGCATGCCGGTGACGGCGCAGATGTCGCCCGCGGCGGCCTCGGCCAGCTCGAACCGCTTCAGCGACTGGAAGCCCAGGATCTTCGCCACCCGGAAATCCTCGCGCGAGCCGTCGCGGTGAACCAGGAGGGCGCGGTCGCCCTGCTTGACCCGCCCCGATTCGATACGGCCAATCGCCACGTAGCCGAGGTAGTCGTCGTGGTCCAGCGTGACCACGTGCATGGCCAGCGGGCCGGTCAGATCGGCGGCCGGGGGTGGCGCCTTCTCGACGATGAGGTCCAGCAGCGGCGACAGATCCTTGTGATCGTCCTTGAGGTCCTTGACCGCCCAGCCCTCACGCCCCGACGCGAACACGATCGGGAAGTCCAGCTGCGCGTCGGTGGCGCACAGCGCGCAGAACAGGTCGAACGTGGCGTCGACGGTGCCGTGCGGATCACACCCGACGCGGTCGACCTTGTTCACGACCAGGATCGGGCGCAGCCCCAGCGCCAGCGCCTTGCGGGTCACGAAGCGGGTCTGCGGCATCGGGCCTTCGTAGGCGTCGACCAGCAGGCAGACCGAGTCGACCATCCGCAACACGCGTTCGACCTCGCCGCCGAAGTCGGCGTGCCCGGGCGTGTCGACGATGTTGATGCGCGTCCCCTTCCAGGTGATGGCGGTGAACTTGGCCAGGATGGTGATGCCGCGCTCGCGCTCTAGATCGTTCGAGTCCATGGCGCAATCGGCGATGACCTCGCCGGGACGAAAGGTCCCCGCCTGGCGCAAGAAGCCGTCGACCAGCGTGGTCTTGCCGTGATCGACGTGGGCGATGATGGCGATGTTGCGGACGTCGCTTCGGACCGGCTTGGCGGTAGTCGGAGGCGAATCAACTTGCGGAGGTACGGCGATGCTCATGGGGCGGCGCCTACATACCCGTCTGCAGGCCCCAGCGCAAGCTACGCGACGGTTTGTCCTCCCGGCGACAGGACGCTGTTGCGCGTAGCGTCAATGGACGATTGCGCTAAGATGCCGCCATGAAAGGGGTCGAGGGCCTGTCCGGAGCGCAGGCCGGATTCGTGGCAGCGACGGCGCTGCTGGGTGGACCGCCCGCGCTCGCCGATCAGCTGACGGCCGAAGAAGGACGGGGCTGCGCCACCGCGCTGGCGGCGCTGGCTGCCCTGCCGCGCGAGGAGCGGTCGCGGCAGCTTGCCGCCCTTCTGGACGAGGTCGCGGCTCCCATCCCGCGCGGCCTCGATCGGGTGCACGCGGGGTGGTTGCGCGAGGCGCTGGAAGAAGAGTCGACGCCGGTCCTGCGCGCGCTGACCGCGGGGATGCCCGCCGTTGTAGGTGAGGTGACCTCTCAGATCATCAGCGCGCGCGGCCAGGGTGAAGATCCCACGCGCGGCCCGGCCGATGCCATGAACGACGAAGCGCTGGCCGATCTGAGGCGGGCGGTGTTCGGTGGCTTTGTCTCGCTGCCGCCCGAGGTCCCGACCGTGTCGCTCGATCAACTGGCCGGCGAGGGGGCGGTCGTGCTGGGGCGCTCGCTGCAGGGGGCTCCGCGCGAGGTGGTGGCGCGGGCCGCCGCGGGCGTCGGCGAGCCGTGGGCGCGCCAGGTGATCGAAGCCGCCGGGCAACGCACACAAGGGAGGGCCGTCCGCGACGAGGCGCGCGCGCTGATCGCGGCGATCCGGCCCGAAGACGCCGCTCTTGGCGCCGTCTACGCCATCGGGCTTTATGCGCTGGGCGCCAAGCTGGCGGTGGTGAACGAGGAGGTTTGTCTCGGCGCGGCCCAGCAACTGCCGCCCGCGCTGGGTCGGGTTTTGATTCGTGCTAGAGATCGCGCGCGGAGTATCGACTGACCATGGGCCGCATCGTCAGAGGGTCGGGGCACGTGGTGCCGGCGGAGGTGCTGGACGCCAAACAGCACGCTGCGGAGCTGCTGGACGCCGCGCGCGCGCAAGCCGAGCGTATCAGGGCCGACGCCGAGGCCGCGCGCGAGGAGGCCCGCAGGCAAGGGCACGCCGCCGGCCAGGACGCCGCCGCCGCCGAAGCGCTGGCGCTGCTGGTCGCCGCCCGCGTCGACGCCGCCCAGGCCATGGAGGCGGCCAGGCCGGCGGCGCTGGCGCTGGCGGCGAAGATGGCGGCGAAGATCGTGGGACGCGCGGTTGATCTGGCCCCCGCGGTGCTGGCCGACATCGCCGGCGAGGCCTTGCGGGCCAGCCGCGCGCGACCCGGCCGTGTCGTGCTGCGCGTGAACCCCGCCGATCACGCGACGCTGCTGGGCGCAAAACCCGAGCTGCACGCGCGCCTGACCGCAGGCGCGGAGCTGGAGCTGGTCCCGGACGCCGCCGTCAGCCGGTACGGCTGCGTCGTCGAGACCACCGCCGGGCGGCTGGACGCGCGCCTGGAGACGCAGATCGCCGTCCTGGAAAAGGCGCTGCGGGGGCAGCGGCCGCATGGGTGACCCACCGCAGCTGGTCGATCTCGGCGAGGCGCTGGCCGCGCTGGACCAGGTCAACCCGTTGCGCGTCGCCGGACGCGTCAGCGAGGTGACCGGCCTCATCATCCGCGCGTCCGTCCCCGGCATTCGCGTCGGCGAGCTGGTCTGGATCGACAGCCCGCCCGGTGGCGCATTGCCGGGCGCGACCGGGCGGGTCCAGGCGGAGGTGGTCGGCTTCAGAGGCGATGAGGTCGTGCTGATGCCGCTCGGCGACGCGGCCGGCATCGGTCCCGATTCGCTGGTGACGCCGACCGGGCGGCCGTTCAGCATCGCCGTCGGGCCCGCGCTGCTGGGGCGCGTCCTCGACGGCCTCGGCAATCCCATGGACGGGGGCGGCGACATCGGGCACGGGCCCGGCTGGACCGAGTGGGCCGTCGATCGCGCGGCGCCCGATCCCCTGACCCGCCGTCGCATCGATCGGCCGCTGGTGCTGGGGGTGCGCGCCATCGACGCGCTGCTGACCGTCGGCCAGGGACAGCGGGTAGGCCTGTTCGCCGGGTCGGGCGTGGGCAAGTCGACGCTGATGGGTCAGATCGCGCGTCACACCGACGCCGACGTCAACGTGATCTGCCTGTGCGGCGAGCGCGGCCGCGAGGTGGTCGATTTCCTCGACCAGTCGCTGGGGACGGCCGGCCGCGCGCGTTCGGTCGTGGTGTGCGCGACCAGCGACGCGCCCAGCCTGGTGCGCATCAAGTCGACCTTCGTCGCCACCGCCATCGCGGAATGGTTTCGCGAGCAGGGACAGCGCGTGCTGTTCATGATGGATTCCCTGACCCGGTTCGCGCGCGCCCAGCGCGAGGTGGGCCTTGCCGCCGGCGAGCCGCCCGCGCGCCAGGGCTACCCGCCCAGCGTGTTCGCGCTCTTGCCCCGCCTGCTGGAACGGACCGGCAACAGCGCGCGCGGATCGATCACCGCGCTTTACACGGTGCTGGTCGCTGGCGGCGACATGGACGAACCGATCGCCGACGAGGTGCGCGGCATCCTCGACGGCCACATCGTGCTGTCGCGCGAGATCGCCGCCCGCAACCAGTGGCCGGCCGTCGATGTCCTGGCGTCGCTGTCGCGCGTGATGACCGCGGTCGCCGACCGCGAGCACAAGGCGGCGGCCGCGCGTGTCCGCGAGATCATGGCCGCCTACGAACGCCAGCGCGATCTGATCCTGCTGGGCGCCTACCAGCGCGGTTCGGATCCGCGCACCGACGAGGCGATCGCGCGCATCGACAGCATCAACGCTTTTTTGCGCCAGACAACCGACGAGGCGGCGGCCTTCGCCGACACCCGACGCCGGCTGCTGGCCCTGGCCACGTGACTTAAGGAGACGCCCATGTCCACGTCCATGCCCACGCCGATGTCCGACTGCCTGTTCTGCAAGATCCGCGACGGCGCCATCCCGGCCGCCATCACCCACCGCGACGATCACGTCCTGGCGTTCAAGGACATCGGCGCCAAGGCGCCCCTGCACCAGCTGGTCATTCCCCTGCGCCACATCGCCAGCCTGGCCGAGGCGACCGCCGCCGACAACGAGCTCCTCGGTCGCCTGATGACCACCGCCGCCCGCCTGGCCAAGGAGGCCGGCTACGGCGACAGCGGTTTCCGCGTGGTCATGAACGCCGGCCCCGACGCCGGCCAGACCGTCGGCCACGTCCACCTTCATGTCCTCGCTGGCCGCCCGCTGGCGTGGCCGCCGGGCTGACGAAAAATCCGTCGCCCAGCCCGCGGTCGATAGTCGAGTTCGACGGTGAGGATCGTCGTGGCGCCGAGAGGCCGGGTGTTGAAAATCTGAGGGATCGGCGACGTTGACCGCTTCCCCAGGCGAAAGATCTCGAGGGGTTTGGCGCGGTGGTTTTGGCGTGCGGATTGCTCTACGATGGCGGCACCGATGTCTGCCCTCGTGCTCCGTCGCTCGTTGCCGATCGCTCCCGAGGCGCTGCCGGGGCGCCGGCATCTGCCGCTGGCGCCTGACGTCCGGGCCATCGACGACGTGCGGCCGATCTATGCGGTCTGGGAGATCACGCTGCGCTGCGACCTGGCGTGCGTTCATTGCGGGTCACGCGCCGGCCGCGCCCGGCCCGACGAGCTGACCACCGCCGAGTGCCTGGATCTGGTCGACCAGATGGCGGACCTGGGCGTCAAGGAGGTCACGCTGATCGGGGGCGAAGCCTACCTGCACGATGGCTGGCTGGAGATCGTGCGCGCGCTGCGCCGCCGCGGGATGCAGGCCACCATGACGACGGGCGGTCGTGGCCTGTCGGCCGAACGCGTCGCCGCCGCGGCCGAGGCCGGCCTGCAGAGCGTCAGCGTCTCGGTGGACGGCCTGGAGGAGACGCACGATCGCCTGCGCGGCGTGCGCGGTTCGTACCAGTCGGCGCTAAGCGCGCTGCAACATCTGCGCGCCGCCGGCATCACCATCAGCGTCAACACGCAGATCAATCGTCTGTCGATCCCCGAGCTGCCCGCGATTCTGGAGACCATCATCGCGGCCGGCGCGCGTGCCTGGCAGGTGCAACTGACGACCGCGATGGGTCGCGCGGCGGAGCAGCCCGAGCTTCTGCCGCAGCCGTCGGATCTGCTGCACCTGTTCCCGCTGCTGGTGCAGCTCAAACGTCGCTGCCAGCAGGCGGGTGTCATGTTGTGGCCGGGAAACAACATCGGTTACTTCGGTCCCCATGAATCGCTCCTGCGCGGCACCCTGCCACACGGCCACATGACCTCGTGCGGGGCCGGCTGTACGACGCTGGGGATCGAGGCCAACGGCGCCATCAAGGGCTGCCCGTCGCTGCAGTCCGATCCGTGGACGGGTGGCAACATCCGCGACGCTGCCTTGCGCGACATCTGGCAGCGCGCCGCCCCCCTGCGCTACACGCGCGATCGCACCGTCGACGATCTCTGGGGTTACTGCCGCACCTGCTATTACGCGGACACGTGCCGCGCGGGTTGCACGTGGACCGCCTTCAGTCTGTTCGGCAAGGCGGGCAACAACCCCCTTTGCCACCACCGCGCCTTGGAGTTCCAGCGCCAGGGCAAGCGCGAACGATTGGTTCCGGTCGCGCCGGCTCCCGGTCAGCCTTTCGACAACGGCCGCTTCGACATCGTCATAGAGGAGATCCCCACATGAGCCAGCTCACCCCGTGCCGTTCCTGTCAACGCCACGTCCGTGTCACCGACGATCGTTGTCCGTTCTGCGGCGTCGAGCTTTCGGCCGAGCAACTTGCCAGCGCACCGCGTCCGTTGCCGGGCCGCCGCCTGGGGCGCGCCGCCCTGTTTGCGTTCGGCGCCACGATGGTGGGCGCCGCGGCCTGCAGTGATGGCTCGGGCGGCGGCAAGGATGCCAGCACGGACACTCCGGCCGCCGACGGCTCTGCGGGCAAGGGCGGCAGCGGCGGAACCGGTGGTCAGGGCGGCAGCGGCGGTTCGGGAACCGGCGGCAGCGGCGGCAGCGCCGATGGCGGATCAGGCGGGTCGGGCGGGAAGGACGGCGCTGCCGACAGCGCTACCGACAAGGGCGAGACGGGCGGGACCGGCGGTATTGCGCCACCCTATGGCATCGCGCCGCTCTACGGAGCGCCCCCGGCCAACGACGCGAACTAGTCCATCGCCTTAAGGGACGATGATCAGGCAGCAGCCGTTGGCACAGACGGTCCCGGCCGGGCACGACTTGGGGTCTACCCCTCCCGCGCCGCAGGACATAACGCCCGTCGGACACATCGACGGCGGGGGCATGTAGCCGCCGCTGCCGCCGGCGCCACCGGCACCGCCCGCGCAGAAGATGACGCAGGCCTCGCCGGAGTCGCCGCCGGCCCTGGTCTGATCGCCGTCGTGCACGATGACCTGCAGCCGATACGAATGGCCGGCCACCAGCGGCACATCCCAGCGCGCCTCGGCGCCAAAGCCCTGATCGGTGAGCCCGGCGGGTACCGGGTCGCCGCTCGCCAAGTCCCAGTGGTTCTTGGCCGGGTTGGCTTCAGGGGTGATGGTGACCTTGTTCGGCGTCACGGTCTTGTCGACGGTGCGAATCGCCCCCTTCCAGCTTCCGAAGACGGCGTTCGGGCCTCGCGGCCGGCCGCCCTGCTGCCAATCGCCGACGCGGCTGTTCGGATCGGTGGTGATGTCAGTGATGAACAGCGCCGGCCACATCGGCCGCAATGACGGATCGAGGCCGCTTTGATCGCCGGCCAGCTCCGTGGTTCCGGTCATCGGGTTGACGGCGCTGCCCGGCGACATGGGCAGCGGCGACACCGGGTAGCTGGTCATGGTGTCGCCAGCGGCCGTCTTCACGACCACCTGGCTCACGCCCAGCGTGAGCGCGTGCTCGTCGTTGTAAAAGACCCTGACGATCCCGACCGGCGATCCGCCCGACGGCTGGATCGCGCGCAGCACCTCGCTCTCGTTGAACACGACGCTGGCCAGGGGTCCGCCGCCGGCGGTCGGGTAACCGCAGTCGGTGATGGCGCTCCCCTGCATGCCGGTCCCGCAGCCGAGGGCACCGGCAGCGCCGCCTTCACCCCCTCTGCCGCTTGACCCCGACATCCCGTTGCCGCCCGAACCCCCGCGTCCTCCCGAGCCGCCGCTCGCAGGGCGATCACCGCTTCCGCTGCCGCCGTCGGCGGGGTGAATGCCACTCGAGGAGCCACAGGCGAAGACCCCGGCAGCCGCCAGCGAGACCATGACCACAATAAATCGTGAGCTCATCACTCTGATTATACGACCGCTGCGCCGGGCGAAGCGGGCTATCTCTCGCCACACACCCACCCACTCCGCCCCCTAACCATCCGGAATCGTTTACCAGACCAACGCCCGCCAGGGTCAGCAGACCGCGCCGGGTGGGAAGCAGACCCAGATCAGGGTGACGTTCCCTCCGACGATGCCTCGACACACCATGCAGATCTGGTCCCCAGGGCAGTCATATCCGCGCGTCATGCAGTTTCCGGCGTCGTCATTGCCGTCGCCGCTCACGTCTCGACGCTGGTCGCCTGGGGTCATGTCGGTGGTGCCGTCGGAAGACCTATCTGTGGCGGCGTCCTGGCCTGCAGCACCGCCGCCGCCCTGGCCTGCGGCGCCGCCCCCGCTGCCCCCACCGCCCCCATCGCCCCCACCTTGCCCCCCCGAACCCGTCCCCGCCGCCCCGCCCGAGGCACCCATCGGTGATTGGTCCTGGCCGGCTTGGCCCGTGGATCCACCGGTACCTCCGGCCGACCCTCCACTACCGCACGCGGACATCAAAACCGCGAGCAAGACCCACGACTGTCGAAGCATGCGGGATTTGATCCGCGCGGCATGGAGATGTTCACGGGAAAAGGCTGCGGGCGGTTTTCGTGAACATCCGCGCGGCCGGCGGATCTGAGATGGCATCGGTGGCATATGAACAAACACACTTGCCGTGGATCGGCGCCGTCCCCAGGTTGGTTGGCATAACGGGGGCGGAAGCCTCCGGGGAGGTCTCCATGTTGGCAGACAAGGACGCCATGGCCACAATCGCTGTCAAAGATCTCGGCGTGGCCAAGAAATTTTACGAGGGAACGCTGGGCCTCAAACCGGTGAACAGCCAGGAACCCGAGGTGGTCACATACAAGAGTGGCAACTCGCTGGTCCTGGTTTACAAGTCACGATACGCCGGAACCAACCAGGCGACCGCGCTGACCTGGGTGGCGGGAGCAGACGTCCCCGCACTGGTCCGCGCGCTCAAGGACAAAGGTGTCAAATTCGAACACTACGACATGCCCGGCTTCGCCCTGGAGGGCGATGTGCACGTGGGCCACGGTATGAAGGTCGCCTGGTTCAAGGACCCGGACGGCAACATCCTCTCGATCAACGGTCGCTGATCTTCGTGCAGGCGCGGTTGCCGATGTCGGCCACGCCCGTCGCCGTCGCCTTTCGTCGCAGATCACGCGCTTGTCGGTCACCCGTCTCGGCGGTCGGAAAGCGTGTTATGCCGATCACGCTGCGGGGAGGTGAAACGTGTCCAAGCTGCGCTTCAAGATTTCCATGTCGCTTGACGGGTTCGTGGCCGGTCCCAGCCAGACCGTGCATGATCCTCTCGGGATAGGCGGCGAGCGTCTTCACGAGTGGGTGTTTCCGCTGACGGCCTGGCGAGCGATGCACGGCCTTCCCGGCGGCGAGGTCAACGAAAGCTCGCGGGTCGTCGAGGAGTCCGTGGCCAACATCGGCGCCACCGTGATGGGGCGCAACATGTTCGGCGGCCACCCCGGTCCATGGGATGGGGCGAAACCCTGGACGGGTTGGTGGGGCCCGAACCCGCCATTCCATCACCCTGTGTTCGTTCTCACGCATCACGCCCGACCGCCGCTGGAGATGGAGGGCGGAACGACGTTCACGTTCGTCAGCGACGGCGTCGAGTCCGCCCTCGACCGGGCGCGACGAGCCGCCGGCGGTAAGGACGTGTCGCTCGCCGGCGGAGCCAGGGCGGGGCAGCAGTACCTGGTGGCCGGCCTGGTTGACGAAATGGAGATCAACCTCGTGCCGACGCTCCTGGGCACCGGCGAGCGCCTGTTCACCGGCGTCGGCGACAACCTCCACGGTCTTGATCTGGTACGAACCGTCGCCGCCCCGAAGGTGACGCACCTCAAGTTCGCACGGCGGTGAACCCGATCGTCGGGGGGCCAAAGCGCGGATTGACCTCCTCAAAGAACGTCCTGGAACAGCATGCTAGACTGGTATTCGTGCGTGATCGATCTGGCCTTCCCGCCATGACCTCGCGTGTTGTGCGCCCTGGGGAACCGCCTCCGCCTGACGATGACTGGCTCGATCATACAGTGGACGAAAGAATCGCCGCAGTCTGGGAGCTAACCAAGCTGTGTTACGCGTGGAACCAGGACGATCCCGGTGAACTCCGACTTCAGCGATCTATTGTCCACATTCAACGCCCACGACGTTGAGTACATCGTCGTAGGCGCGCACGCGCTGCCCGCTCACGGTCACGTCCGTGCTACCAAGGATTTGGACGTGTGGGTGCGGGCGAGCGCCGAGAACGCACCGCGGGTTCTTCGGGCTTTGCGGTCCTTTGGTGCTCCTCTTCACGACCTCTCGGAAGACGACCTCGCCAATCCCGGGCTGATCTTCCAGATCGGGGTACCTCCTCTCCGGATCGATGTCATCACCAGCATCGACGGCGTCGAGTTCTCGGCGGCGTGGCACGACCGAGTCGCGGCAAGCTCGGGGAAGTTTCGGTCCCGGTGCTCTCTCGCGAACACCTGATAGCTAACAAGAAGGCTGCGGGTCGACTGCAGGATCTTGCGGACGTGGAGCGCCTGGAGAAAATGGAGCACGGTCGCAAGAAACGGTAGTCTGGCGCGAGCGCGACGATGGCGATGAGATTCGGTCGCGCGTCCGAGTCTTCGGCCGCAGACGTCCGATTTGCGGCCTGCTGCGGGGGTTGGGTTGCATTCGACGCGCTCCTAAGCGCTGGCGTGGGCATTGCTGCTGCCTCGCCCATGTGCCGATGGAGGCGCAGCCCGCGCCCCGTCGGCGAACCCGTCGACCAACCCAGCAGATAAGAGGCTCACATGAACCGATCAAGCGCACCGTTTACCTCCACCACCACTTTCCTGTGCCTGCTACCCCTCGCGATGGCCGGCGCGTGCGGCATCGCGCCGGGCGAGGAGTCCCAACCAGAAACAGAAGCCCAGGCGGAAGGCAGCGCTGCGGGGTTGCGAGTCAATCGCGCCCCTGCCTTTGTCGACGTGCAAGAGGTGCTGGGCAGCGAAGACGATCAGAACCGGTGGTTCGAGCTGACGGGCGCCCTCCGCCATGACTTCGACGACATCTGTGGCGACACGTTCTGCGAGGGAGACTTCACCAATCTCGAATCGATGAGCTTTCGTTGCTCGGCATCGACGCGCACCGGGCAGATCAAGACCTGTCTGTGGCTGTTCGCCGGTAGCTATGAATCGGTGACGGCGTCCAGCGGAAACATCCGACCGGTGGCCAAGTTCTTTTCGTGCGCCATCCCCGTGACCGGAACACCGCGTGCGTTGCTGGACGCTTTGCTGGCGCCGCAGGGGCGTGGGCCGTTGTGGCGGCCGCTGCCGGGGACCACGTCGTCGATCTACGACCACCTGGGGGACTGCTTGTAGGTGCAGCAACGAGGCGCGCCGGCGTCGTGATATGACGGGTGGCAGGCGCATGGCGACGCTCCGGCTCATCACCATTCCCATCAGCCATTACTGCGAGAAGGCGCGGTGGGCCCTCGACCGCGCCGGCGCGGCTTATGTTGAAAGGAAGTATCTGCCCGTGGCCCACCTGCTCCCGGTCTGGCTGGCCGGGGGCGGCCACATGGTTCCGCTGCTGCTGGA
>DASRQT010000246.1:0-13752 GCA_035696485.1 Polyangia bacterium
CGGGTTGCAGAAGGCGAGCCTTTTCATCCATGCGGCCGTCGGCACTGAGCAACACCACGGGAAAATGCCTGAGCCGCGGGTCGGCCTTCTGCGCCAGCCGAAACTCGGTCCCGTTCATTCGCGGCATCATCAGATCCAGCAGGATGAGGCCGGGCGATCCGCCGCTCCTCAGGTAGGCCAGCGCCTCCTGGCCGTCGCACGCGCAGTCGAGAACGTACCCTTCCTCGCGCAGCGTCTCCGCAAGAGCCTCACGAACGTCAAAGTCGTCTTCAACCAGAAGGATTCGGAACGGCATGGAGGACATTGCTATTTTACCTGAGCCTTTTCGTCCTGCCCAGAAGCGCGCACCACGCCGGCGCCGGGCGTGGGCGGATCGTCAAGCCAGGCCCCGAGCAGCCTGGCCATCTGCGCCGCGCTGAAGCGGTCGAACTGGGCGATCAACAATCCGGATGCTTCCTTGTGGCGTTTGGCGCGCAGCAGCGACTGGAAGGCGCGCACCGCCAGCTCGGGCTCGGCGGTTAACGCCAGCAGCTCATCCGCGCTGGCGTTCGCGAGCGCCAGCGACCGAAGCGCCTCGGGCGCGCGCGGGTCGTTTTTCGCGGCCTCGAGCACGGGAACCAGCAACGCGCGCGCGGCCTGATCGCCGCGCGTCTCACGTCCGGCCAGTGCGGTCACGACCGCGACCCGCACGTCGACGTCGTCGGTGCGCAGGAACCCGCCCAGCAGCGCGGCGGAACGTTCAGAGCCGAGCCGTCCCAGCTCGGGGGCCAGGGCCGCGGCCATGCGCGGATTCCTCTCCTTGAGCAGCGGCGTGAGCTGGTCGAGGAACTGGTCGCCGCCGGCGCGGACAAGCCCCGCGGCGGCCGCAGCGCGAACCTCGATGGCGGGATCACGCAAGAGCGGCGTCAGCCGATAAAGGGTGGCACGCCCACCTCCCGGCCGCGCCGAGATCAGGATCGCGCCGCCGCGCACCGCCGGATCCGGATCTTTGCTGGCGTCGGCGACCAGACGGTGCGCCGCCTCGCCCAGCGACGCCGCCAGCAGGTTCAGCGCGGCGACGCGCAGGCGCCCCGGCAGCTTCGTGTCGGCGACGATGACGCCGAGGGCGCGCGCGCAGGGCGAGCCGTCCGGCAACGACACCTCACCATGGCGAAGCGCCGCCACCGCAAGCTCGCGGGCGTCGGCGTCGCCGTCGACGAGGCGCGTCCGCACGGCATCGCAGACGTCGGCGTTGACGCCGTGGAGGGCGATGGCGGCGACGGCCACGGTTTCGCGGTTGAAGAGGCCCGCCCGCAGTCGGTCGATCTGACTGGCCGGTTGCGATTTCTGCAGGCCCGCATTGCGCCTGACCAGGGCCGCCGCGGCAGCCACGTCGGCGACCGGATCGGTGTTCGGCCGCGCCAGCCACGAGCGCGCGAAGACGCCCAACACGTCAGCATCCCCGGCCGTGCCCATCTGGCGTGCCACGCGCAGAAGCGCCTCTTTGACGCGGCCCTGGAAAAAAAGGCGGGGCAGCGCCTCCTCCAGCGGGTCGTCCTTGCGCTGAAGGTGGCCGCCGGAACAGAGGCGATGATCGCCGGCGAGGCTCCAACGAAAGTGCGCCACGCCGTCATCAGAAAAGATGTCGAGGGGCGGCACCCCGAACGGCGCGGCCGCGCGCACGGCGGCGACGGCCATCTGGTCCACCGCCGGCGCGCCCGATGACGTGATCAGGCTGATCCCGGCCAGGGTTCCATCCCAGCGGATGGAAAAGAGAACGACCGCTTCAGCGGCGCCCGGGGCGGGGGCGGCCGCCCGCGCGGGCGGCTTCGCCGGTGGCTTGCTGAGCGCCTTGGTCCAGTGTTCGTGGATGTGACCGTGGACCACACGCAGATAGTCGCCCTCGACACCGGGGGCGGTGATCGCAGGTTCCCCGTCCGGCGGCCCCGCGGTCGCAGGCGCCGGCTGGGCAAGCGAGAACCAGACCGCGACCAGCGCGGCTGCGATGGGACGACATGTGACCATTCACGGGATCCATCGGCATTTCCCCCGCCCGACCTAAGTCCGGATTCCCTCAGGCAAACCTTCGCCCTTCTGCCGCCCCGATCGGCTTGTTCAACGGCGCGTATTGTCAGAGGGTCGGCGGCCCAGGGATGAGCTTGGCCTCTCGGTACGGTCGGGCTGTGCCGCGCTGGTGCCGGCCGTGCGGTGCAGCAGGTTGGCAACGATCCGATGATGTTTTTGCAAGGTCGGCAACATGTCGGACAGCAGCGTTTTCAGCTCGGCGTCGGGCAGCCTGGCCCTGGAGCTGGACACGAAGTCGATCGCCGTGCGGTGCCCCTCCGCCATCGCCTCGAGGAACTCGCGGTTGAATTCGCCGCCGCTGAGGTTGCTCAACCGCTGCAGCGTCTCCTGCATCTTCACATGGTCGGGCTCGCTGCCGACCACCGCCTTCTGCGCGCCGAGATCAATCTTGTGTTTCCTGGCGTAGGACAGAGTCTTCTGGTCGGCGTCCCGGTGGTCGCGTTCGAGGCGAGCGCCATAGGCTCTTACCCCCGGTACCTCGGCCTTCTGCTTTGCCAGCCGGCCGGCTTCGATCTCCATCTGGTTCACCATGTGAATCTTGGCCACGACCCGCGCTTCGTCGGCGGTGCTGGTTTGCCCTCGCGCCAGATCGGCAGGCGGTGCGGCCGCGGCGCGACGGCCGGTGTCGGCTTCGGTTGCCGTGGTGTTGTCGGTGCCGGTTCGCGTATTGGTGGTCGGGACGCCGCCGTGGGCCGGCTGCAGGCCGGCCACCACAAGCCCAGCCGTTATCGTCGCCAGCGTCACTGCTCGTGGCAGAGTTTTCATGGTCCCTCCCCGTGATGAGCGTTCAATGCTCAATGTGAGGCGACGCCGAAAGCGGTCAATGCCCGGCATGCCGGTCAGTGGCAACCGCGGCTGCGTTGACGCCTCACACCGGCGGCGCTAGCGTCCATCGCTCGTGTCTACCGCCCATGTCGCGCCTGCGTCGCTGCCTGATTGTCTGCTGGGGTATCGGTCATCTGACCGCCTCAGGGCCAGCGCTGATCGCGTCGCGATGGCGCTGTTGCGCGACGCCATTTCCCTCGACGGCCGCACGGTGGTTTTTCTGGCGCCCCCGGGGGGCGAGTACGTCCAGCTGATCCTGGGCATCATGAGGGCGGGCGGGACGGCGGTGCCGCTGTCGCCGCTGCACACCGTCCCGGAGCTGGCATACGTGATCGCGAACGCCGAGCCGGCGATCATCGTCGCGACGGCCGAGCTTCTCCCGCGACTGGCCGAGGCGGCTGGCGGCCGGGAAGTAATCGCCTCCGAACCGCTGACGGCTGAGGCTGCTGCGAACGTCAAGGAGGTCCTGCCGCTGACGGCCCCCGAAGCGCCGGCCATCATGCTGTACACATCCGGAACCACCGGCCGACCCAAAGGCGTGGTCCTCAGTCACAAAGCGGTGCTGGCAACGCTGAGCGCGCTGGCGCAGGCGTGGGGCTGGCGGCAGGACGACCGGCTGCTTCACGTCCTGCCGCTACACCACACGCACGGTGTGATCGTCGCGCTGCTGGGCGCCCTGCACGCCGGCGCGCGCGTCGAGTTTCTCGCCTTCGACCCCGCGGCGGCGTGGGAGCGGCTGAATGATGCGACGGTGTTCATGGCCGTCCCGACCATGTACGCCAAGCTGATGGAGGCGTTTCGCGCCGCGCCAGCCGACCAGCGCCGCCGATGGTCGGCTGGCGCGAGCAGGCTGCGCCTTTGCACCAGCGGCTCGGCGGCGCTGCCGGCGTCGTTGTTGATGGAGTTCCAGCAGGCGACCGGGCAGGTAATCCTGGAACGTTACGGAATGACCGAGATCGGCATGGCGCTGTCGAATCCGTATCACGCCGGGACCGATGCCGGGCCGCGCGTCGCGGGCGCCGTCGGCCGCCCCCTGCCCGGCGTCACCGTCGACATCGTGACCGACGACGAACGCCCTGCCGCCGTGGATGAACCCGGCGAGCTGCGCGTCACGACGCCGCAGATGTTTCTCGGTTACCACGGTGATCCGGCCGCGACCGCCGCGTCGTTTGACGACGCCGGACGCTTCCGCACCGGTGACACGGGGGTGCGCGACGGCGCTGGCGTGATCCGCCTGCTGGGACGAACGTCGGTGGATATCCTCAAGAGCGCCGGCTACAAGATCTCGGCGCTGGAGATCGAGGCTGTCTTGCGCGAGCACCCCGGCGTCGCCGAGGTCGCGGTCATCGGCGTCCCCGACCCCACCTGGGGCGAATGCGTCACCGCCTGCGTGGTGGGCCGCGCCGGTCAGGCGCCAACCCTCGAATCGCTGAAAGAGTTCGCGCGGGGTCATCTGGCCCCGTACAAGCTTCCACGCGCGCTGCGACTCTGCGATAGCCTGCCGCGCAATCCGATGGGCAAAGTGCAGAAGAAAGAGTTGCTGGCCGCGATGTCCGCGACAGCCGACAGCGCGGCGCCGCCGGCCAAGGCGTCCTCGCGGTGATCCACCTCTGTTATTCGAACCGCACCGAGGAGCTGCTGGCGGCGCTGTCGGAGACGCTGGCGGCGGCGCGCGCGCAGCCGGGCGCCAGTCTGTTTCAACCGACCCACCTGGTTGTGCCGAACCGCAACGTCGAGACCTACGTCAAGCTGGGCGTCGCGCGCGCGCTGGGCATCGCCGCCAACATCGAGACCCGCCTTCTGCGAGGCTTCCTGGCGCAGGTGGTGCGCGACAGCTTCAGCGACGTCGAGCTCTGCCATCGCCCGCATATCCAGGGCGAGCTCCTGGGGCTGCTGCACGACGATGGCTTCCTGGCCGCGCCGGAGCTCGAGCCCGTGCGCGCGTACATCGGCGCCGCCGGGACGGCGCCGGACGCGGTTGATCTGCGCCGCTGCCAGCTGTCGGCGGAGCTGGCTGCCCTGTTCGACGACTACGCCTTTTCGCGGCCCGAGATGCTGGCCGCCTGGCGCGAACAGCGCCTGTCCGAGGGACCCGACCTCGGGACCGAGCGGTGGCAGCGCGCCCTGTGGCGCGGGATCTTTGCCACCGGCGGCACGCTGGCGGCGCGCGCGGCGGTGGACAAAAAACAGCGGCGGACGCTGGCCGAGCTGTTCAACGGCCTGGATCCGGCGGCGCTGCGCCTGCCGCCGGCTGTCCACATCTTCGGCATTTCGTACGTGGCGCGGCTTTACAAGTCGATGTTCGCCACGCTGGCGCAATCGACGGCGCTATACATCTACACGCTGAACCCGTGCCGCGAGTTTTGGGAGGACCTGGAGACGGGAGGGCGACGGCCGCCCGCAGCCGACCGCCGCAAGTTCCCGCCGCGCCGGGCGCAAGAACAGCTCCTGCTGGGCGAAGGGTTTGGCGTGAACGCCGGCCGCGGGACCGCGGCGGATGGCGCCGGCGACGGCGCCGACGAGAATCCCCTGCTGACGATGTGGGCGCGGCCGGGCCGCGACAACATCAAGCTTCTAAACCAGCTGTCGGATTGCGACTTCGACGGGCGTTTCGTCGATCCGTTGTCGGCCAATGACGGCCGTGACGAGGATGACGGCCGGCCGCCGACCGTCCTGCGGCAGCTGCAGCACGACATTCTGGACCGCGTGCCGGCGCGGTCGGGGGCGGCCCGACTGTCGCTCGCCGACGACAGCGTGACGGTGATGGCCTGCCCCGATTCGCGCCGCGAGCTCGAGACCATCGCCGCCGAGATCTGGTCGCTGGTTCGCGCCGACGCCCGGCAGGCGCCGCTGCGTTTCAGCGACATCGCCGTCATCATCGCGGGTTCCTCCGGGGGCGCGGCCGACGCGGGTGCGCGGCTGAACCTGGCCAGCGCCGTCTTTCGGCAGGCCTCGGAGCTGCCGCACACGGTGGTTGACCTGCCGCTGGCGGCAGAGAGCCGGATTGTCGAGGCGCTGGAGTTGCTGCTGGCACTGCCGCTGGGCGGCCTCGGCCGACAGGACCTGTTGCGCCTGGCCATGCATCCGGTCGTCGCCCGACGCGTGCCCGACGCCGATCCGGTCGACTGGCTGCGCCTGACCGAGGAGCTGGGCATCGTCTCGGGCGCGGATCACGCCGACAATCACGGGACCTACCTGGATCGCGACCTCTTCAACTGGGACCAGGGCCTCAAACGCGTGGCGCTGGGAGCGTTTCTGACCGGGCGGCGCGCTGGCGATGAACGCGCCTTTTCGCTTGGCGATCACGCATACCTCGCGGCGGACCTGCCTGCCGACGCGCAGGCCAGCGCGGCCGGATTCGGCAGCTTGATCCGATCGCTCATCGCCGACGCGCGCGCGGCGCGCACGACGCGACAGCCTCTTGCCGCCTGGATGGGTTTCCTGCGCGGCCTCATCACCCGCACCATCGTCACCGACGGCGCCGATGAAGCCGGCGTGCTGGCGCGATGTCTGGCCGAGCTGGCGCCGCTGGAAGAGCTGGGGCCGCCCGGGTTGGCGGTCGGCTATCGCGTCGCCTGCGAGCTGGTCCGATCCGCGGTGCTGGGGCTGTCCGGCCGCCGCGGGCAATACCTGGCCGACGGCGTCACGATCTCGTCGTTCCTGCCCATGCGCGCCATCCCCTTCCGCGTCATCTTCATCGCCGGGCTGGCGGAGGGCGAGTTTCCCGCCACCGACCGCAAGCGGCCGCTGGATCTACGCAGTGGAACCCGCCGGCAAGGCGACGTCAGCGCGCGCGAGCAGGACCAGTACATGTTCCTCGAGGCGCTGCTGTGCGCGCGCGAACGGCTCTACTGCTCGTATGTCGCACGCGATCCGCTCACCGGTTTTACCCTGGCCCCGTCGTCCACGCTTGCCGACCTGATCGATACGCTACAGCACGGCTACCTGGCGGCGACACCGGGCCTTGCCGGGCCCGCGATCCCCACGCGGCGCCCGCCGCTGCGCCGTCACGAGGACGCCGATGTGCGGGCGGTGTTCCCGGCGGCCGCGCGCGAGGCGGGGGCCGCGGCCCTGGGACAGCACCTGCGTGCGGCCACCGGCGCGGCTCCGCCGGCGCTTGCGGAGCTGCGGCGCGTTCTCCCCGCCGACGTCTGGCAGGGGGCGGCGGCCGCCCTGGGATGGCTCCCGCCGCCGCGGCTCGGCGCGGCAAGCGCGGACCGCGCCGCGCCGGTCGTGGTGTCGACGGCTCAGATACGTCGGTTTCTCGAGTGTCCGCTGCAGGGGAGCGCCGAGGCCCTGCTGTCGCTGCGAAACCCAGACGATGACGCCGAGGCAGCCGTACGCGAGGACGAGGCCTTCGACAGCCCGCGCGTGCGCGAGCTGCCGCTTCTCCGCGAGGTGTTCGTGGCCGCGCTGGGCGCGGGGGAGGCCGTCGACGACCTGGGATTGATACGCGCCTACGATCGCGTGGCCGCCCTGAAGGTTCTCGACGGCACGTTGCCGGTGGGGCCGTTCGGTGAGGTCGTGCGCGAACGCCACCTCACGGTGCTGTCGGGGTGGCGGGTGGCGCTGCAGCGCGTGTCGTCCGTGTCGTCCGATGCGCCGCCAAGGCGCATCTGGTTCGGCCACGCCGCCGAGTACCTGCAGCGACCCGAGATCGTGCCGGCCTTGACCCTGGAGCTCATTGTCCCGGCTGGCGTGACGCCCGGCTCGGAGCCGCGGCTCCTGCGCGTCGCCATCCACGGGCGGTCGGAACCACTGGCCGACGTCGCTGGCCAGCGAACCGCGCTGCTGCTGGGTCTGGGCGCCAGCGGCGATAGCCAACGAAACGAACGGGATCTCCTGCGCGCCTTCATCGACCACGTCGTGCTGTCTGCCAGCGGCCGCGGGGCGGGCTCCAGCATGCGGGCGGTGATCTGCCGCCCGCCCGATCAGAAACGTGATCGGCCGCCACTCGAGATCGAGTTTCTCCCGCTCGGCGAGGCCGACGCGCGCAGCTACCTCGAGACGGTGGTGGGCGAGATGCTAGCCGGTGTCCACCCCTACCTGTTGCCGCTCGAGGCGGTCGTGACCGCGCGTCGCACCCCCGAGCGGCCGATCCCCGACATCGTCGCGATGTGGCGCGACGACACCTGGAGCACCATCCGATCGGACTTTGGCCCGGTGCCGGAGCCGCGCAGTTATCCCGCGCCGCCCGACGACGTCGCGCGCGCGCTGATCGAGCGCCGGTTCGGTCGGTTCTTCCGGCTGCGGCGTGACGACGCCACCGCCCAGCGGGGTGACGACTGATGGCTCAGTCACCGAGCGAGGCGCCGACGGTGCGCTTTTACCCCAAACCCGACGAGCTGGCGGCGCTGGCCACGGGCGCCAGCGCCGTGATCGAAGCCTCGGCCGGCACCGGCAAGACCTATCTGCTCGAGCACCTGGTGCTCGACCGCCTGATCGAGACCGACCTCGGCCTGGAAAGCATTCTCATCGTCACCTTCACGGAGAAGGCGACTGGCGACCTGATTTCCCGCCTGCGCGCCGCAATCGATCGCCTGCTGGCCTTCGCCGGCGCGCCGGCCGCCAGGGACGAAGACGCGACACCCGCGGACAGCGCCCGCTACTGGCGGCTCGACGACACCGCCCGGAGCCGGTTGTTGCGCGCCCGGCAATCGTTCGACCGCGCCACCATCTCCACGATGCACGGCTTCTGTCAGGGCGTGCTGACGGAAAATGCCTTCATCAGCAATCGCCTGTTCGCCCAGCAACACGTGGACAGTCGTCAGACCTTCGGCCTGGTCTTCAAAGACGTCTTGCGCCGGACGCTGTCGACCGACGCGACCTACCGCCGCTATCTGTCCGCCTGGTTGCGGGCGCGGTCGGTCGACGATCTGGAACAGCTGCTCTACGACGCGCGGCGCACGGCATGTCCCTTTGGCGTCGCCTTTGATCCCCGGCGCATCGTCAATGCCGCGGCGGCCTTCGTCGCCGCCGCCGATGATCCGGCGCTGGGTGCGGCGATGACAAAGCATGCGGGGCACGCCGGGACATCGAAGGCGATGCTGTCGCGCACGCAAATCCTGGCGGCCTTGTGCCGGCAGCTGGAGGGTGACGACGACGTCCCAACATTTCTCCAGCAGCTTGATGAAACGCTGCGACGCTTGCCCGAGGTTTTTCGCTATCTGGAAGAGAAGCTCGGAACCCGCCCGACCGTGTCCACGGGCCCGCTACGTCCGTTCCAGCAGGCCTTCCTGGCGCTGGCGGACGCCGCCGTGCCGCTCGACGTCGCGGTCGCCACGCTGTTCGCGCCCGCCGTGACCCAGCAACTCGAACAGCACAAACGTCAGGCGGGGCTGTTCGACTTCGACGACATGCTGGCGCTGGTGGCCGAGAGCCTCGAAGGCCCGCACGGCCCGGCGCTGATCGCGGCCCTGCGCGACCGCTACAAGATCGCCTTCATCGACGAGTTCCAGGACACCGATCCGGTCCAGTGGCGGATCTTCAAGCGCCTCTTCTTCGACAGCGGCGGCGAAAATCCGCTCATCGTCATCGGCGATCCCAAGCAGTCGATCTACGGCTTCCGCGGCGCCGACGTTCAGACCTACCTGGCGGCGCGATCGGCCGTCGCGGGCGATCGCGGCCCCGCGGTTCGCCTGCAACGCAACTTCCGCTCCGTGCCCGCGGTCGTCGACGCCTTCAACGCGATCCTCGATCAGGCCGCGGATCCCGCCTTTTTCAGCGGCGCCATCGGCTACGAACATCCGGTTGTCTCGGGCGTTCCAGGCGGTGGCGACGCGGGCGGGCACCAGGATCCGGCCGTGACGCTGCTGTCGGTCACCTCGACGACCGGTGACACGATGAAGGCGCGCGACGTGAAACGGACGCTGGCCGATCGCATCGCCGCCGAGATCGCGGCGCTGCTGGCCGGCCCGGCCGCCCCCCCGGCCAGCGAGATCTTCGTCCTGACGCGAACCACCGCCGAGGCCGACGCCATCGGACAGGTGCTACGCGAGGCCGGTCTGCCGCACGCGTTCTTCAAGCAAGACGGCCTCTACCAGACGCCGGAGGCGTGCCACGTGCGGGACCTCCTGGCCGCGGTGGCCGACCCGAACGATCGCTCCAAGCGGGCCAAGGCCTGGTTGACACCGTTCTTCGGCCTGACGCTGGACGATCTGCCCGCGTGCGCGGGGGTTACCGCGGATCACCCGCTGCTGGCGCGGCTCTTTACCTGGAAGGCGCTGGCTGATGACGGCGACTATCGGGGGCTCTACGATCGCATCCTGGACGACAGCGGCGTCGTGCGGCGCGAGCTTTTCTCCGCGACCAACGAGCGCCGCCTGACCAACTACCTGCACCTCTGCGAGCTGCTGCTGGCCCAGACCGCGCGCGCGCGACCCACGCTAGCGCAGGTGGTGCGGAACCTCGGCTCATACATCGACAAGCTGCGCGCCCCGTCGGTCGAGGAGGGGAACATCCAGCGCCGCGAGAGCGACCGGGACGCGGTGCAGATCATGACCATGCACAAGGCCAAGGGGCTGGAGGCCGACGTGGTCTTCCTGTACGGAGGCTTCTCGGGGTGGCGCAGCTTGCGGCGCGTGCGCGCCTACAGCGACCGCGGGCAGCGACTGTCGTACGTCGGCCGAACGCGCCGCATCCACCTGGAAGATCGGCTGAAGGCCGAACAGGCCGAGGAGGATCAGCGGCTCCTGTACGTGGCGTTGACCCGCGCGCGCCGGCGTCTCTACCTCCCCTACTTCGGCATCCTGGGCGAGGGAGACGAGCTCTACGAAGGAACGAAAGGCGAGGATGAGGTCTGGAGCAAGCTCCACGGCGGCTATCGTCACGTGAATCGAAGGCTCCGCGCCGTGCTGGCAGCGACCGCCGGGCCGGAGCGCCACCTGTTCGCGGTCACCCGCGTCCCCTGCCCGCCCGAAGCCGCTGACACCGGCCCACCAGCGCGGGCGTCGGCACGCCCCGCGCTTGCCGACTGGCGACCGCCACCACAGCTACTTGGGGGGGACGACGACACGCGGGCCCTGGCGCTCGATGAATTGCGTCGACGCCATGCCGGGCTGGTGATCACCTCTTACAGCCGACTGAAACGCGCGCACGGCGGCTATCAGCCACCGGCGGAGCTGGTCGACGCCATCGACGCCGCCCTCGACGGTGGTGGTGACGAAAGCGGAACCGGCGCAACGACGTTGTCAGCGGCGCAACGACCCGAAGACGCTCCTCCCGAGCTTCCCGGCGGCGCCCTGTCGGGCATCTTCCTGCACGCCGTGCTCGAGAGCGTCCCGCTGCAGACGCTGGCGAACGCGCCCACGCTGGAGGCGTGGTGCGCCCTGCCGGCGATACGGGATCTGTTTGCGACCACCATGCGGCGAACCGACCGTGACCCGCGCTTTCTCGGCGATGCCCAGCAGCTCGTCTACCGCGCGCTGACCACGCCCATCCCACTGTCCGCCACCCACACCCTGCCCGGCATCGCCCGGGCCGACGCCGTGCTGCGCGAAACCGAGTTCGTCTATCCGACGGACGCGGCCTCTCGCGGGTTCGTCAAAGGGTTCATCGATTTGATTTTCGAAGATGAGGGCCGCGTCTATGTCGCCGACTGGAAGAGCGACTTCCTCCCGTCGTGGGACGCGGACGCTGTCGCGGTTCATGTCGCGAACAACTACGCGCTGCAGGCGCGTCTTTACGCGCTGGCCCTGGTGAAGATGCTGGGCATCACGGGGCGCGAGCAATACCAGGCTCGCTTCGGCGGCTTGGTCTTCGTTTTCCTCCGCGGCTTGCCGGAGGGATTGCTGATTCAGCGCCCGAGCTACGACGATGTCCAGTCGTGGCAACGGGACCTGGCGGAGCAGCCGCTGTGATCCGCGCCGCCGCCAGCAACGACATCGGCGGATTTCTTGCCGATCTTGCACCCGCCCTGCGCGAAGCCGACGTTGCCGACGAGACGCTGTACCTGACCTCCGAGGTGGCACGCTGGACACCCGGGCTCTCGGACGCCGATCGGCGTGCGTGGACGTTGCTGGTCATCGCCTCAGTGGAAAATCAGCGGCGCGGCAGCACGCGCCTGCCGGTGACCACGACCTCGTCGCTGGATGCGCTGCTTGATGGCCTGGGCATCGGCCGGCCCGATCGCGCCGCGATCGCATCCCTTGCCTCCCGGCTGCTGACCACCGCGGCGCTGGCGCCGGTGGTCGGCGGGCCCGGTGACTACAAGCCGTTCATCGTCGACGACGGCCACCTTTACCACCAGCGCGTGCTGACGCTTGAGCGCCGCCTGGCCGAGACCCTGGCCAGGCGCCTGCGACGAAAACCCGACGCCATCCCGGCTGCCCACCTCGAAAGCGCGATGGCCGCGGCGACCGCCAGCGGGCGTCCGCTGTCAGCCGAGCAGCAGGCCGCCATTCGCGCCATGGTCGTTTCGCCGTTAACGGTGATCTCCGGTGGCCCGGGCACCGGTAAGACGTCGATCATCGTCGGTGCGCTTCGCGCGCTGGCCAGCCTGGGCGTGTCCGCGGACGACGTCGCGCTGGCCGCCGCGACCGGAAAAGCCGCCAACCGGATCGCCGCCTCGCTGTCGGCGGAGGTGATCACTTCGGGGCCACAGCCCGCTCCCCAGACGATTCACCGCCTGCTCGGCTACCGTGCCGTGGGCGGCTGGGGTCAGTTCCGCCACCACGAAAACTATCCGCTGCCCCACAAGGTGGTGATCGTCGACGAAAGCTCGATGGTCGATCTGGCGCTGATGGAACGCCTGGCCCGCGCCGTGCGCGACGACGCCAGGCTGGTCTTGCTGGGCGACGCCAACCAGCTCCCATCGGTCGAGGCGGGTGCCGTGTTCAGAGATCTGGGTCGGCTGGCCCTGACGCTGACCGAGAGCCACCGCATGAATCCCAACCTGCCGGAGGGGCGCGCCATTCTCACGGCGGCCGACGCCATCCTTCAGGGCCGCCCCGATGCCATCCCCGAGCCCGCGTGCACGCGGCCCGACGACCTCACGTTCACCGGCGTCGAGCTACTGGCGGTCGAAACGACCGGCCGAGCCGTGGCGGGGAAATCGAGAGCGCGCGCGCCGGGGATACTGAATGCGTTCCTCGATCGCTGGCAGCGCGAACGCCTCGCCGCCTCCCCAGAGCGCGAGCCGCTCACACGCAAAATCTATTCATTCTCCGACGGGCAGCCAGCCCCGGCCGACCTTTCTGACCTGAAAACGCTGTTTCATGCCGAACAGGGTCACCGCGTCCTGTGCGTCACGCGGGGCGCGTCCCGTGTCACCGGCGCCGACGCCGTTAATCGTGCCCTTGGCGAGCGGGCATTTTTGGGACGTCCCGGCGGCAACACCGGCCAGGACCCCGCGCCGGGCGATCCGGTGATCATGCTTCGCAACGACTACGGACGCAGATTGTTCAACGGCGACCAGGGTTTATGCCTGCAGGTCCGCTCCTCCGCCAATTCCGGCGTTGCCGGGGCCAGCTTCGACGCTGCGGTCTTTCCCCATCGCGACAGCTTCGTCGCATTTCCTCTGGAATCGCTTCGCGGTGAGCTAGCGCTGGCCTACGCGCTCACCGTTCACCGCGCCCAGGGTTCCGAGGTCGACCACGTGGCGCTGATTCTCCCCGACGAGGATCTGCCGCTTCTGTCTCGCGAATTGCTCTACACCGCCATCACACGGGCCCGACGCTCGGTGGTGGTCGTCGGAAGCCGCGCCGTGCTGGAACAGGGCATCCGCAGACGCATCGATCGGTTTTGCGGTCTGTCGGAACGCCTGGCCGCCATCGCACCTAGGTAACTGCCCCAGCCCAGCGGGATTACGCGTCGGTAACGCCGCTGCCGACCACCCGCGCAACTACCCGCATATTCCCCGCACAT
>DASRQT010000247.1:0-5506 GCA_035696485.1 Polyangia bacterium
CGTGAGAAGGCCGGCACGCTGGGGTTGTCGGAGCAAGACATCGCCCAGACCGTCCTGACCAGCGTCGTGGGCAGCACGCAGTTTTCGCCGATACCGTTCACCGATCCCAAGACCGGCAACTCGTATTTCATCAACGTTCGACTGGACGATCCCTACCGAAGCAAGGTGGAGGACCTGTCGCGTATCTCGCTGCGGGCGCCGTCGGGGGCCATGGTGGCGCTCGACACCGTGGCGCACATACGGCGCGACAGCGGCCCGGTGGTGATCAACCGGAAGTACCTGCAGCGCATCGTCGACGTGACCGCCAACGTGGCGCCGGGGCAAGATCTGGGCGGCGCCAGCGACGCCGTCAAGGCCGTGCTGGCGGAGCTGCCGCCGCCGGAAGGCTTCACCGTTCAGGTCGGCGGGCAGACCGAGGCGCAGCGGCAGGCCTTCTCGGACCTGGGGTTCGCCGCCATCCTGGCGATCGTGCTGGTCTACATGGTGCTGGCCTCGCAGTTCAAGTCGCTGCTCGACCCGCTGGTGATCATGTTCAGCGTGCCGCTGGGGGTGACGGGCGTGTTCCTGATGTTGTGGATGACGGGTACCACGTTGAACGTGAACAGCTTCATGGGGATCATCATGATGGTCGGGATCGTCGTGTCGAACGGCGTCTTGCTGGTCGACTTTGCCAACACGCTGCGCGAGCGCGGCAAGCCGCTGCTGGAGGCGACCGTCGAGGCCGGCAAGACGCGCCTGCGCCCCATCCTGATGACCAGCATCGCCACCATCGTGGGACTGATGCCGATGGCCATCGGCGTGGGGGAGGGCAGCGAGACCAACGTGCCGCTGGCCCGAGCGGTGATCGGCGGCTTGACCGTCTCCACCATCTTCACGCTGTTTCTGGTGCCGGCGCTGTACACCGGGCTGGAGCGGTTCGCGAGGCGCAGCCGGCAGGCGGAGGACGAGGGCGCTGCTGGCGCCGGTGGCCTGCCGGCGGACGCGGGGGACGGGGCACATGCCTGAGCGTCAGCGCCACGCGCGCCCGGGCCGCATCGGCGGTTTGCTCCTGCTCCTGATGATCGCGTCGATTCCCTCGGCGCGCGCGGCCGAGACCGGGTCGGTGGCTCCGCCTCGCATCACTCTGGTCGAGGCGGTCAAGCGCGCGCTGGCGCGCAACCCGACGGTCGCGGTCGCGGCCGCCGAGATCGAACGGGCCGAAGGTTTGCTGCGCCAGGCGCGCGCGGGGCTGTTCCCGAACCTGACCGGCAACGCGCTCTATACCCGTCTTGACAGCGATCGGACGGTCAGGGTCAGGGATGTGAACGGGAACGTGATCGGTACGACGCTGACCGCGCCGGCGAATCAGCTCTCGGGCAACCTCACGTTGTCGGTGCCGTTGCTGGCGCCACAGGCCTGGTATCAAAGCTGGCGCGCCGCCGACAACCGCCGGTCGGCCGAGGTGGGCGCGATCGATGTGCAGCGGCAGATCGCGGTCGCGGTCGCGCGGGCCTACCTGGCCATCGTGGCGCAGCACCGCGCGATCGCGGTCAACGAAACCGCGCGCGTCAACGCCAAGGCCCACTACGATTACGCCAACACGCGTCTTCGCGGCGGCATCGGCCGCGCCATCGACGAGGTGCGGGCCGGGCAGGAGCTGGCGACGGTCGAGGTTTCCGTGCAGGCCGCGCTGGCGGGCCTCGGTCGCGCGCGCGAGGCGCTGGGTGTCCTGCTGGCCACCGACGGTCCGCTGGACGTCACCGACACCGTCGATTTTGGAGTGACGCCCGATCTCGGCGTGGCCCTGGGCGAGGCGCGCTCGCAGCGCGCCGATATCAAGGCGCTCAATCAACGGTTGCAGGCCGCGGAGGCCCAGGCCGGGCGCACGTGGACTTACTACATGCCGTACCTCACGGCGGTCGGGCAGCCGGCGGTCATCGTCGGGTCGGAGTTCCATCTGACCGGCCGCTGGCAGGCGCAGCTGATCCTGACCCTGCCCATCTATGACGGCGGCGCCCGTGGCGGTGTTGCCCGCGAGTCGGACGCGCTGGTCGTGCAGGCGCGCGCCAACGTCGAGGGGACCTTGCGCCAGGCGCAGTCGGAGGTGCGGACTGCGTTCGAGGCCATCCTGCGCGCCGACAAGGGGCTGGAGGCGGCGCGCGATGCCGCGCGCCTGGCGCAGCGGGCGCTGGAGCTGGCGACCATCGCCTATCAAGCCGGCGCGACCACCAACCTCGAGGTCATCGACGCCGCCCGCCGCGCGCGCGACGCCGAGACCTCCGCCGCGCTGACCGAGGACCTGGCGCGCCAGTCGCGCCTGGATCTGCTGGTCGCCAGCGGTCGATTCCCTTAGCCGGCGGATTTGTCGGGGCGTTCGCCGAAGATGGCGGTACCGACCCGGACCAGCGTCGCCCCTTCGGCGATGGCCACCTCGAGATCGTGGCTCATCCCCATCGACAGCTCGCGCAGGTCGACGTGCGGACGACCGGCGCCGGCTTGGGCGTCGCGCAGCGCGCGCAAGGCGGCAAAGCTGGCACGCGACGCCTCCGGCTCGTCGCCCAGTGGCGGGATGACCATTAGGCCTTCGCAGCGAACGTTGGCCAGGGCGGCGAAGCGATCCAGCAGCGCCGGGAGCTCGGCTTTTGACACACCCCGCTTCTGTCGCTCCCCGGCGACGTTCACCTGCACCAGGCAAGCCTGCGGCACCCCGCGCGCATCGATGGCGTCCAACAGGGCGACGGAATCGACCGAGTGGATGAGAGCGACCTGGCCGGCGACGTACTTCACCTTGTTGGTCTGCAGCGGCCCGACGAAGTGCCAGCGCGGGCCGTCGACCGCGGCGCGCTTGTCGCGCAGCTCCTGCCCATAGTTTTCGCCGAAGTCGCGCTGTCCGGCGGCAAGCGCGATCTGAACGTCGGCCGCCGTCATCTTCTTGCTGATGGCCACCAGGCGGACCGACCCGGCCGCGCGCCCGGCCACGCGTTCGGCGTCGGCGATGCGCCGGCGCACGCGCTGCAACCCGGCGGCAATGTCTGCTGCGCGGGTCAAGCCGGCGTCCCGAAGGCAGCGGGCGGATAGCCGGCCAGCGCCCCCAGCGCGACCAGATCCCCGATCACCTCGCAGAGCGGCAGCCCGATCACGTTGGTGTGCGAGCCGCGCAGCTCGGTGACGAAGGCGGCGGCGATCCCCTGCACGGCGTAGCCGCCCGCCTTCCCGGTCCATTCTCCACAGGCAAGGTAGGCGTCAATCTCGCGTGGCTGCAGCAGACGGAACGAAACCAGCGTCGTCACGGCGCGTTCGACCATACGGTCAGGCGCGCGCCTGATCCGGTAGGCGGTGGTGACCTCGTGCCGGCGTCCCGCCAGGCGTTGCAACATGGCCCGCGCATCGGCCGCGTCGCGCGGCTTGCCCAGGATCTCCCCGTCGGCGATCACGATGGTGTCGGCCCCCAGGACCGCCAGCTCGGCCTGCTCGACCGGCAGCGCGGCGAACGCGGCGTCGCACTTGGCTCCGGCCACGCGGCGGACGTAGTCGGCGGCCCTCTCGCCGGCGGCCGGGGTCTCGTCCAGGTCAACCGGCCGCACGGTCAAGGACACTCCCAGCTGTGACAGCAGCTCGCGCCGGCGCGGCGACGCCGACGCCAGCACCAGCGCGGGTTGGGGGTCCATGACGATGCTTCTACCCGATCTGGCGCCAACATCCGAAATTCCGAAACAGCGCGCTCGTCCGTCCGAGATCCCTGCATGACGACGACTTCGGCTCAGGCCGGATTGGCGGTCGCCCGTGCCGCGACGCCGCTGGTCGTATGTCTTCTTAGTGCGGCCGTCGCCGCCGGTTGCGCTCCCGACACCGACCTGGTCGACGAACCCCGCCGCGGCTCGCCGGCCGAGCCGCTGGGCCCGGCAGGGGCGCTGCTGCTTCAACCTGTCGCCGGCGCCGCCGATGTGCCCCCGAACCTGGCGGCGGTGGTGGTGCGGTTCGTGACCCCGGTGACCTTGTCACCCGGCTCGCTGCGTCTGTGCCGATCGCCAAACGGCGAGGATCAGCTCTCGACCATGGCCGAACCGGTGCCGTGTCCGGACAGCGGGTTTTGTTACCGGATGCCGGTCGTGGGGCTTCTGCCCACCGGCGCGACCTGCGTGGTCGAGGTTCGTCCCGGCCTGGTGCAAGAGGATGGGACGCCCGTGCCGCCGGGCATCATCGGGCGGTTCGACACCGCGACGGCGCAGGACCAGGACCCACCCCAGATCAACGCGCTGACGCTGCGGCCTGCCGGCGCGTGCCTGACGATCCATTTCGCCACCAGCGAGCCGGCCAACGGCGAGGTGTTGATCCAGGTCGGCGATCAGCAGCTCGTGACGCCGGCAGGCGTCGGCATCGCCACCTTCGACCTGGCGGTCGGACTGCGGGATCTGCCGCCCAGCGTCGACGCCACGGTACGGATTCGCGCCGTCGACCGCGCCGGCAACCGGGCCGAGACCGCTCCGGTCCCTATTCGCACGCCGTCGGCCACCCCACCCCTGGTCATCACCGAGGTGCTGGCCAATCCCGCCGGCCGCGAGCCCGACCAGGAGTTCGTCGAGATCAAGAACACCGGCACCGCTGCCATCGAGCTCGGCGGCCTACGCATCGAAGACAGTCGCGGCGCCGATGTCCTCCCCTCCGCGACGCTGCTGGCCGGGGCCTACGCCCTGATCGTCGCCTCGACCTGGGACGGGGCCACCACTGCCGACACGCCCGCGCGCCCATCCGCTGTCATCGTTCGTGTCGACACCCGCCTGGGCGCAGACGGTCTGTCGAACGCCGGCGAACCGGTGCTGCTGCGCGCCGCTGCCATCGCGGCGGCCGATCCGGCCAGCGCGCCCGTCATCTCCAGCTACGGCGGTTACGTCGACACCAGCGCGGCCGGCTGGTCCGGCAAGTCGGTTCATCGGCTGTCCGACCCGGCCTGCGACCACCCGTCCAGCTGGAACCGTAGCCCGCAACCGGCAACCCCCGGCTGGGGTCCTCCCTGAGCGGAAGGCGCTACGCCACGCGGCCGGTGGTATGGTAGACGGGAGTCATGTCGGGGCACAATCGCTGGTCCAAGATCAAGCACAAGAAAGAGGCTTCTGACTCGAAGAGGTCCAAGGTCTGGACCAAGATCATCAAGGAGATCACCGTGTCGGCGCGGCTGGGTGGCGGTGACATCAGCGGCAACCCGCGGCTGCGCGCGGCGGTCGACAAGGGGCGTTCGGTCAACATGCCGAACGACACCATTGAACGCTCGATCAAGAAGGGGACCGGCGACCTGGAAGGGGTCAGCTACGAGGAGTTCAACTACGAGGTCTACGGCCCCGGCGGAACCGCGCTGCTGGTCGAGATCATGACCGACAACCGCAACCGCACCGCGGGCGAGATCCGCAACGTGATCACCCGGCACCACGGCAACCTGGGCGCCGCCGGCTCGGTGGCCTGGATGTTCAAGAAGCAGGGGATGATCGTGTTCGAGAAGGTGGCCGTCGACGAGAACAAGCTCACCGATCAG
>DASRQT010000248.1:0-43589 GCA_035696485.1 Polyangia bacterium
CAGTGACGGACGGGCCGCGCGACCTGTCGATCCTGACGCGCCTGCAGCTTGGATTGGAAGCGCTGTACCGGGTGGAGACGCGCCTCCCCGTCGACGCCTTCGTCATCGACGAGACGCAACGGCAGGAGGCGTCGGTCGGGCGGACACCGCGCGAGCAGCTCCTGGTCAGTGAGCTGGGAGATGACCTGGGACTGGCGCTGTTCGTGGACGCGGCGGCGCTGGCGAATCTGCAGGCGAATGACCCGGCGCGCGGGCTGAACGACGGAAACTTCAGTGACTTCTGTCTGGCGCTGGAGGGGGTCAGCCACTTTGTCTACGTCGCGCTGTGCGCGTCGCGCGATCGGCGCGTGTCGGCGCTGGAGCTGGAGCTTCAGGCCGAGGTCGACAAGTTCGCCTGCTGCGTACTGCTCTCTGGTCGGCGACCCGGATTGCGGCGGCGCCTCTACGGCACGGTTCGTTACGACGAGGATCTCGACACCGAGGAATCGGCGCGCTACCGGACGGCCAACGACGAAGCCAATCGATACGCCGAAACGCTGGAACGCCGCTTCGTCCAGCCCGACCGCCTGACCGACATGCTGGCCGACCTCCGCCAGTTCTACCGCCTGAGCCTCGACGCCAAACTAAGCCACATCGCCCGCGCCGCGGGGTAGGCGCTCCGATCCCCTCGCCCCGCGAAGCGGGGAGAGGGTTAGGGAGAGGGGCTGACTCTTTCGTTGTCGATGAGGCGCGTCCGACCGACGAAGGCGGCGATCAGTAATACCGCCGGGCGATCCACCGTTGATAGCGGCGCCAGCGTGTCCGCGGCCCGCAGCTCGACATAGTCGATGGCGTCGACCTGGCCTTCCAGGGTGGAGCGGGCGGCGGCGATGAGGGCGGCGGCGTTTCGTTCGCCGACGGCGGCGCGGGCACGGGCCGCGCCCAAGGCACGCGACAGCGACAGAGCGCGCTGGCGCTCCTCGGGCGACAGGTATCGATTGCGCGACGACATGGCCAGGCCGTCGAGCTCGCGCACGATGGGCATGCCGGCGATCTCGACCGGCATGTCCAGGTCCAGCACCATGCGGCGAATCACGGCCAGCTGCTGGAAGTCTTTCTCGCCGAACAGCGCGAGGTGCGGGCGAACGACGTTGAACAGCTTGGCGACCACGGTGGCCACGCCGATGAAGTGGCCCGGGCGATGCTGGCCGCACAGACCCTGCGACAGCTCGCGCACCTCGATGAAAGTCTGATGTCCCGGCGCATACACGGCGGCGGCGTCGGGCAAGTAGGTCACGTCGGTTCCGGCCGACGCGGCCTGAGCCAGATCGCCGTCGAGATCGCGCGGGTAGCGCGAGAGATCTTCATTGGGCCCGAACTGGGTCGGGTTGACGAAGATCGACAGCACCAGCTTGTCGCCGCGGCGGCGGCCCTCGCGCAACAGCGACACGTGGCCCTCATGCAGCGCGCCCATGGTCGGAACGAAGGCGATGCGCTGATCGCTGCGGCGGCAGCTCTCGGACCAGGCGGACATTGACGCCGGATCGCGGATGATCACGGGCGCCAAGCTCACTCCCAGGTTTCGTCCTTCGACGGAAATCGCCCGGCGCGCACGTCCTCGGCGTAGGCGATGAACGCCTGCGCGGCCGCGGAGCCCAGCTCGGCATAGCGGCGGACGAAACGGGGGCGCCACGCCGGCTGCAATCCCAGCAGATCGTGCATGACCATCACCTGCCCGTCGCAATCAGGCCCGGCGCCGATGCCGATGGTCACGATCGGGACCGACTGCGTGATGTCGGCGCAGAGCTTGCGCGGGACACCCTCGATCACCATGGCGTAGGCGCCCGCGTCGGCAACCGCGCGGGCATCGTCCAGGATGCGCGCGCGTTGCTGGTCGGTGCGGCCTTGAACCTTGAAGCCCCCGAACTGGTGGATCGATTGTGGCGTCAGCCCCACGTGACCCATCACCGGGATCCCGATCTGGCACAGGCGCCGCACCAGCTCGGCCACCTCGACGCCGCCCTCGACCTTGACCGCCTCGGCGCCGCCGTCCTTGATCAGGCGGCCGGCGGCGCGGATGCCGTCCTCGACCGAGGCCTGGTAACTCATGAAGGGCATGTCGGCGACGACGTGGGCGCGGCTGACCCCGCGCACGACCGCGCGCGTGTGGTAGACGACGTCGTCGACCGTCACCGCCAGCGTCGAGCTCTGCCCCTGCACCACCATCCCCAGGGAATCGCCGACCAGGACGATGTCGACGCCGGCCTGATCAGCGAGGCGCGCGAAGACGACGTCGTAAGCGGTCAGCGCGACCACCTTGTCGGCGACGGCGCCAGCGACCTTGCGCGCGCGCAGCGCCGTGGTTGTTATCTTGGGACCGGGTGATTGCGGCGGTGTGGACATGACCTCTTGATTATCCTCGACTCCAGTGGCTGGTGCCCGCCCGCGCCTTGCGGATGACGGAAATCAGCGCCGCCCGATCCTCGAGGTTGTTCACAAAGTCTATCTCCGAGGCATTGACGATCAGCAGCGGCCCCTCGTTGTAGCTGAAGAAGAACTCGGCGTAGGCGCGCGCGACCTCCTCGATATAGTCGGCGCGAATCGGTTTTTCCACGGCGCGACCGCGCTTGCGGATCCGCTCGAGCAGAACCTCGGTGCGTGCCTGCAGGTACACCACCAGATCGGGCGTGACCGTGCGCGGTTTCAGCATCTGGTAGATGCGGTCGTAAAGCGCCAGCTCATCGCGCGACAGATTCAGCGTCGCGAAGATGCGGTCCTTGGCGAACAGATAATCCGACACCGTGCCGCCGCGCGCGAACAGATCGCCCTGCGACAGCTCCCCCTGCTGGGTATAGCGCTGCAGCAGGAAAAACAGCTGCACCGACATCGCGTGTCGCTTGGGGTCCTGGTAGAAGGGCCCCAGGAAGGGATTCTCGTCGGGGCTCTCGCGGATGATCCGGGCGGAGAGCTCTTCGGCCAGGATCTCCGCCAGGCTGGACTTGCCGGCGCCGATGGGGCCTTCGACGGCAATGTAACGTGGGCGATCGTTACGCAACGTTGTCACGTGCCTGGTTCCCTATAACCCGCCTGCGTCCCATTTGGCTAGCCGCGCTCACTGCGCGACCAGCAGCAGCTCCATCCGCGCGCTGGTCGGGCGTGGGTGGTTGGGCTTGGGAACCACCAGCCCCGATTTCACCGCGGATTCCAGGCAGCGCGCGAGGTCGTCGCCCAGCGCGGGCGGCAGGCGCGCGATGACCCCGGTCACGCGCCCGCCGGTGTCGATCTCGATCTCCAGCGCGACGCGCACCGGTTGTCGCCCCAGACCTTCCGGCATGCGCTGCAGACAATCGTCCAGCAAATCGGGGTGGCGGCGCCACGCGGCGTCGATCATCGGCGCCGGCAGGGGACCGTGCGACGCGACGGTGGCCGACGCCGCCACCCTGAAGCCGCTGCGGCCGGTCCGGACCGCGCGCGGCGAATCGCGCCCGCCCGACATTCCGGGCGGCGGCTCCGCCAGCGCGGCGAGATGGTCGCGGGCGCGTTTGATCCAGAGGCTCTTCGGCTGCTTGGCCACGAATTCGCGAAAAGCTGCCTCCGCCTCCGGGCGCCGGCCCGAAACCTCCAGCGCCAGGGCCAGGTAGTAGTGGACGTCGCCGGGCGGGAGAAAGAACACGTCGCCGCCCGGCTGCTGCCCGCTCTGCAGGCGCGTCAGGTGCGGGTCCAGCAACAGGGCGCGCCCGATCATCTCGCGCGCGGCCGCCGGCTGTTCATCACGATCGAGGGCCACACCCAGCCCGAAGTAGCTCAGCGCCAGGCTGGGGGCGCGCTGGCGACGATCGCCCGCCTCCTCGTCGACACGAATCGCTTCCCGATACCTCTCTTGCGCCTCGTCTAGACGCCCCATGGCCATCAAGAGCTCGGCCGCGTTGGCGTAGGCGGCTCCGTCGGCGTTGCCCGAGGCCAGGTCACGATCATAGTCGGCGATGGCCTGCTGGTACTGTCCCAGCTTGGAACGCTCGGTCGCCAGACGATGCCAGCAGGCCGCCTCCTCGGCCGGCGAACGCGCCAGCCGGCGCGCCTGCTCCAGCGCCTTGAGCGCCTCGGTCGGACGCCCCAGCGTGGCCAGCACGTCCCCGAGCAGCAGCGTGGCGCGGAAATCCTGCGGCTGCAGCGTCACCGCCCGGCGAAGCAGCGCCTCGGCCCGCACCATCCGATCGCTGATGGCGGACGAGCGCAGCATCAGCTCCTCCGCCTGCCGCACCAGGGCCTCCACCTCGGCGCGGTGCGGTGACGCGACGCGATCCCAGAAGCCCTCGCCGGCGTCATTGCTCGGCGGCTCGGCACCCAGCGCCGGCCGAGGAGCCATCAGACCGGCTGCCGCGCCGAGCACGAGCACCACGGCGGCGACGGCCGCGCGCGCTGTCGTCCCCACGCCGGCCGACGGTCCCATGCGGGATCAGTATATCCCCCGCAAGTGACGCTGGCGGCCGGTTCAGCGCTTGAACTGGTCGACGTAGGCGGGGCCCAGGCCGACCGCCTGGTAGTGGGCGCGGCACATCTCGATCTTGGTGAACACGTCCTCGTAACCAACCGGTTTTCCTGCCTCGTCGACGTAGATCATGGCGCCCTGGACGTTGAAGAACGTGATCATCTCGTCGGCCGAATCGACCGTCAGCGTGTGCACCTCGCCGGGCGGCTCGTAGACGAAGCTGCCGGGACGGGCCACCCATTCGTGCTCGAGGTAGCGCCAGCTGCCCTTGATCACATAGGCGACGACCAGCATCGGGTGTCGGTGGCGGCTCAAGATGCCGGCCCGGCGTACCCGCAGGAGGTTGCACCAGCCTCCGCTGACGGTATTGAGCAGCAGCGGTCGGAACCAGACATTGTCGGCCTGAGGCACCCAGACGCGTTCGTCGTCGGGGATCGCGGCCGTGACGATGTCGGCCTGGATGCCCGCGGCGGCCAAAGAGGCGCCCGCTGACCCCGTAATTTTGTTGGTCATTTGGCAGTAGCAACAATCCAGGGAACGAGCATGGAGCGTCAACGACTTTCTGCTTCCCAGCGGTGGTCTTCTGGGGGAGAAAGCGGGGGTGGGAGCTATCCCACAGGAAGGATCTGACACATGTCGACATTGAAAAAAGTGCTGCTGGTGCTGGCGATCGGTATCGGAGGCTTTGCCGTGTTCGTGGCCACCCGGCCCGATGCCTATCGTGTTGAACGCTCACAGAAAATCGAGGCGCCCGCGGACGTGGTGTTCGCCCAGCTCGACAACTTCAAGGCCTGGAGCGAATGGTCGCCCTGGGACAAGCTGGACCCCAACATGAAGAAGACGTACGAAGGCCCGGCTCAGGGCGTCGGTGCGTCATACGCGTGGCAGGGCAACGACAAGGTCGGCAAGGGCAAGATGACGGTCACCGAGGTGACGCCGCCGACCGCCATCGCCTACCGGCTGGAATTCATCGAGCCGTTCGCGTCGGTGGCGCAGACGCGCTTCACCGTGAAACCCGAAGGTGAGAAGGCCACCCTGGTCACCTGGGCGATGGAGGGGAAGAACAACTTCATCGGCAAGGGGTTTGGCGTGTTCATGGACATGGACAAGATGATCGGCAAGGACTTCGAGAAGGGTCTCGGCAGCCTCAAGACCATCGTCGAAGCCGAAGCCGCCAAGCGGGCGGCGACACCGCCCGCGCAGGCCGCCGCGACCAAGTAGCGCGTCTAGCTAGCAGCCGCCGCCCGGGCGATCCGCGTCAGATATCGAGGTCGGCCTGGGCGGCGCGTTCCATGATGAACTTGTAGCGGGCCTCGACGTCCTTGCCCATCAGCTCGCCGAGTATGCGATCGGTCTCGACGACGTCGACGACGGTGACGCGCAACAGACGTCGGGTCGCGGGATCCAGCGTGGTGCGACGAAGCTCGTCGGGCTGCATCTCGCCCAGGCCCTTGAAGCGCATGACCTCGGGGCGAGCGTTCTTGGGCAGGCCGTCGATGATGCGGGTGCGGTCGGCCTCATCCAGCGCCCAGTAGGTCTCCTTGCCGTGGTCGATGCGAAACAGCGGCGGCTGCGCCAGGTAGACGAACCCTTCGCGGACCAGCGGCGTCAGGTGCCGGTAGAAGAACGTCAATAGCAAGGTCGCGATGTGGTGGCCGTCGGAGTCGGCGTCCATCAGCAAAATAATCTTGTGGTAGCGGAGTCGTTCCAGCTTGAAGTCGTCGCCGACGCCGCAGCCCAGGGCCGAGACCACGTCCTGCAGCTCCTTGTTGGAGAGGATCTTCTGCAGTGACGCCTGCTCGGCGTTGAGCACCTTACCGCGCAGCGGGAGAATCGCCTGGGTCTTGCGTTCGCGCCCCTGCTTGGCCGAGCCGCCGGCGGAGTCGCCCTCGACGATGAACAGCTCGCTGCGCGCGGGGTCGGTCGACGAACAGTCGGCCAGCTTGCCCGGGAGGTTCAGCCGGTGGGACACCGCGGTCTTGCGCGAGACGGCCTGCGACGCCGCCCGCGACGCCTCGCGCGCCTTGGCCGCCAGAGCGATCCGTTCGACAATCGCGGCGCCAGCCGTCCGATTCTCCAGCAGGAACGTCTCCAGCGCCGGGCGCACCAGGCTGTCGACCTGGTTCTGCGCCTCCGGGCTGCCCAGCCGTTCCTTGGTCTGCCCCTGGAACTGGGGCTCCTGCATGTAGATCGACAGCACGCCGACCAGACCTTCGCGGATATCCTCCGCGGTCAGCGTCACGCCCTTGGGGGCAAGGCCCGCGGCCTCGATGAACGAACGCACCGCCTTGACGACGGCGGCGCGGAACCCCTGTTCGTGCGCCCCCCCCTGTGTAGTCGGGATCGCGTTGACGTAGGAGCGGATGGTCTCCTCGTGCGACTCGGTCCACTGCATCGCCGCTTCCAGGCGGAAGCCGCTGTCGCCGCTGCGTTCAAAGTAGAAGACCTGCGGGGCGGTCGGTGCCTTGCCGCGATCGGCGACGATCTTGGTCAGGAAGTCGGCGATCCCGCCCGCGTGCTCCAGCACCTCCGACGTTCCTGCTGCCTCGTCGCGAAACGTGATCTTGAGGCCCTTGTGCAGGAAGGCCTTGGCGTCCAGCCGGAATCGAATGGTCTCGGCTGAAAAGTCCTGCTGCTTCCCGAAGATCTGCTGATCGGGACTGAACATGATCGACGTGCCGCTGCCGCGCGCCGGGCCCACCTTGCGCAGCTTGCTGACCGCCTTGCCGCGTTCGTATTTTTGCTCCCATTCGGCGCCGTCGCGCTTGATGGTAGCGGTCAGCTCTTCCGAGAGCGCGTTGACCACCGACGAGCCGACGCCGTGCAGACCGCCGGAGAACTGATACTGCGCCGACGAGAACTTGCCGCCCGCGTGCAGCGTAGTCAGCACCAGCTCCAGCGCCGACTTCTTGAACTCCTTCTTGACGTCGACCGGGATGCCGCGGCCGTTGTCGATGACGGTCACCGACTTGTGGCCCTTGTGCAGCGTCACGTGGATGCTGCTGGCGAAGCCGTTGATCACCTCGTCGACGGAGTTGTCGACGATCTCCCAGAGCAGATGGTGGTAGCCCTTGGTGTCGGTCCCGCCGATGTACATGCCGGGCCGGCGGCGGACCGGTTCCAGCCCTTCCAGGACGGTGATGTGTTCGGAGGTGTAGGAAGTGCCGGCCATCTGGTTTTTCTAGTTCAGGAGTGTCGCTGGGGGCGGAGCTTCCGGCAGCGAAACCTTGGCCACCGTCGCCTTGCGCGCCAGCGCGTGGCCGCGCCCGGCCCGCCCGGTGACGTGGTAGCGGCCGGGGCCGATCGGGATCTTCTTGCCGCTGTCGAGCTCGGCGATGAGCACGTCTTTTTCTTTCGGGCGGCCGACGCCGAAGCCGACGACCTCGTCGTCCTCGCCCACCTTGATGACCGTGACGCCGCGGCCCGGGTTCGCCAACTCGGGCAGCTCGTCGGCCTTGCACAGGAGAGCGCGCGCCTCGCTGGTCACGACACACACGACGTCGTCTGGCTTGGCCAGCGCGACGCCCACCACCTCGTCGCCCTCCGCCGGCTTGGCGAAGCGGCGGCCCGCGCGCGTCGACAGCTCGCGATGCGGTTCGAGGCCGAAACGCAGCCCGAAGCCGCGCTTGGTCACCGCCGCGACCAGCGTGCCCTTGCTGGCCGGGGCCGCGGCCAGCAGGGCGCCGACCACCCGCTCGCCATCGCGAAAATTGAACAGCTTCTGGATCGGCTCGCCGTAGCCGGTGGACGCCGGGACGTCGTTGATGCGCATGACGTAGCAGCTACCCAGGTTCGAGAAGATCGCCAGCGCCTCCTTGGTCGACCCGCGCAGCGCGGTCAGCACGGCGTCCCCCTCGCGCAACCGCGTGGCGGAGATGTCCTTGATCTCGCGCACGCGCTTGAGCCAGCCGTCGCGCGACAGGATGACCGTCACGTCCTCGTCGACGATGAAGGCCTCGGCGTCGAACTCGACGTCCTCGCCGCCGGCGCCGCCGATCTTGGTGCGCCGCTTGTCCTTGAACTTGTCGCTGACCTCGACGAGCTCGGTCCGTATGACCTTCCACAGCCTGCGCTTGTCAGCCAGGATCGCCTTGATCTCCTTGGCGCGCCCGCGCTTGTCCTTCAGCTCCTCGAGGATGATGTTGATCTCGAGCCGCGCCAGCTTGTACAGCTTCAGCTCGAGGATGGCGTCGGTCTGCAGATCGTCGAAGTCGAAACGTTTCATCAGCTTGGCGGCTGCGTCCACCTTGCCGTCCGATTTGCGGATGATGCGGATCGCCTCGTCCAGCGCGTCGAAGACGATCGCGAACCCCTCGAGGATGTGAATCCGCCGCTCCAGCTCGCCCAGCTCGAACTTGAACCGCCGGGTGACGACCTCCTCGCGGAAGTCGAGGAACTCGCGCAGGATGGCGCGCAGGTCCAGGCGCAGCGGCCCGGCGATCTCGGGGTTCTCGGTCGGAACCAGGCAGGTCATGTTGACGTGGAACGACAGCTCCAGCGGCGTGTGCTTGTACAGATACGACATCACCAGGGCCGGATCGGCGCCGGGCTTCAGCTCCAGGACGATGCGCACGTCGGCGGTCGACTCGTCGCGCACGTCGACCAGCATCGGCAACTTCTTGGCGATGATGACCTCGGCGATCCGTTCAACCAGCGTCGACTTGGACAGCGCAAACGGGATCGACGTGACGATGATGTGATCGCCGGAACCGGAACGCCCGGAGGCCTCGGTCTTCCACTCGCCGCGCAGGCGCACGCCCCCCTGCCCGGTCTCGTAGATCTCGCGCAGCTCCTTCTTGGAGTTCGTGATCTGCCCGCCGGTCGGGAAGTCCGGGCCCTTGATGTATTTCAGGAGGTCCTTGACCTCGAGATCCTTGTCGTCGATGAGCGCGATGGCGGCCTGGCAGACCTCCTCCAGGTTGTGCGGCGGGATGTTGGTCGCCATCCCGACCGCGATCCCGGTGCAGCCGTTGACCAGCAGCTGGGGAAGCTTGGCCGGCAGGACGATCGGCTCCTCGGTGGTGCCGTCGTAGTTGGGACGGAAGCCGACCGTCCCCTGTTTGATCTCGGACAGCAGCTCCATCGCCAGGGGGGCCAGCCGCGCCTCGGTGTAGCGGTAGGCGGCGGCAAAGTCGCCGTCCAGTGACCCGAAGTTTCCGTGGCCCTCGACCAGCAGATAGCGCAGCGAGAAATCCTGCGCCATCCGGACCATGGCGTCGTAAGACGAGGCGTCGCCGTGGGGATGGTACTTGCCCAGCACCTCGCCCACGATGGTCGCGCACTTGCGGAAGCGCGCGTCGGGGTAGAGGTGAAGGTTGTTGTACATCGCGTACAAGATCCGGCGCTGGACCGGCTTGAGGCCGTCGCGGACATCGGGCAAGGCCCGCGCGGTGATGACGCTGACCGCGTAGTTCAGGTACCGGCGCTGAGCTTCGGTGCCGAGCGATGTGTCGGTCGGAGCCGTCGGTCCACCACTGCCGCCGCCGCCACCGCCGCCACCACCCCCTTCGCCGCCACCATGGCCCTTCTTGCCGCCGCCGGCTGACTTCCGGCTGCGACCACGGCCGAGACCGCCACCATCCGCGCCTCCGCCAGACGACGGTTCGGAGGCCGACGACTTTGAACCCGCAGCCAGGAGATCCAGTTGGCGTTGACCCATAAACGCAGCTGGACGCAAGCTAGAGGACCAGGATCGGAATTGCAAGAAGGCGGACAGTCGCGCCCGGATCGGCGACAATGACGCATGCTGCGGACGCTGCTGATGGTGATCGTCTCGGTCACGGCGGGCGGGACGTCGGAGCCGCCGCAGTTCGCGCGCGACGTCGCCCCGGTGCTGCGGCGCCACTGCGTCGGGTGCCACGGCCCTGATGAGCAGAACGGCGGGCTACGCCTGGACAGCTACGACGCGCTCATGCGCGGGGGCGACAGCGGACCGCCGGTCATCCCCGGCAACAGCTGGGAGAGCCTGATCATCAAGAAGGTCGATCACCGGGACAAACCCACCATGCCGCCCAAGAAAAAGCTGGCGCCATCCGTGGTCGAGCCGCTCCGAGCGTGGATCGACGCCGGCGCCCGGCCGTAGGGCGCCTAGCTCTGCAGCTTTTTGCGTTTCCAGCCACGAGGCGGGCGTTTTTCGGCCGCGTTGGAGTTGGCGGCCGAGTAGTCGACCCAGCGCATGCTGGCTCCGGGGCGGACGTCGACGTGGACAAAACCGCTGCGCGGGTAGATCCCGATGCCCATTCCCCCGGTATCCAGCGTCTCGGCGAACGCGCGCAACTTCTTGGGGCTGACGCCGGCGATGCGAATGTCGGTGGCCGTGCCCTTGTAGTGGTAACTGGTCTGCTTGCGCTGATTGCGGTAGCCCGAGATGACCTCGATCTCCTTGCGATCGAAATGGTCGTAGATGTGGGAGAGGATCACGAACAGTCGCGGCTCGATCTGTTTTTCGGTCATCGTGCGGCGGCAGCGCAGCACGTGATCCAGCGAGCGCAGCGATTCGATGTTGTACGAACCGTCCTCATTGTAGACGTTCACCTCGACCGGATCCTTGTGGCCCTGGGCCGCGATCCGCAGCGCGCCGGAGGGCGGCGGCAGCGGCGCCTGGCGAAGCTGGGAATCGGGAACCACCCGCGCGTTGACCCGCGAGCGGCGCCGGGAGCGCTTGCTGCGCTTGCCGGTGGCGGCGGCCGTCGCTGAATCGACCTGGGCGTCCCCGGTGCCTTCAACGTGTCCGGCTTGCTCACCCTCACTGACAGGTGCCGACACGCCGGCCGGCGGGGCGGCCAAACTCAAGGTCAGAACGGCCGCAAAACCAACAGAGTGAAGCATGAACAGTCAGAATCGTCTGAAATGGCTCTGTTGGTCAACAAAAAATGGCCAGAATATTAATGGTCCTTACGAAATAAGTATGACCAGCGCGGCAATGTGAACCCAGCGGTCACATTGCCAGCGTGCGTTTGCGAGGTGGGCTACTCGGTGCGGCGCGGCGCCTCGACATGGCTGGGCACGTGAATGAGGTCGATGCCTAGCCGCTGCGCGACCTGGAAGATGCGATCGTCGCGATAAAACTCGCCGTACACGATGCGTTTGATGCCGGCGTTCGCGATCTGCTTGAAGCAGTTCCAGCACGGGCTGGCGGTGACGTAGACGGTCGCGCCGTCGATCATGACCCCGTTTTTCGCGGCCTGGATTAACGCGTTGGCCTCGGCGTGGATGGTGGCGACGCAGTGGTCATTCTCCATCATGTGCCCCTCTTCGCTGCAGTGGGGCATGCCGCGGATCGATCCGTTGTAGCCGGTCGAGAGGATGGTGCGGTCGCGGACGATCACGGCGCCGACGAACTTGCGCGGGCAGGTGGAACGGGAGGCGACGACCTGCGCGATGTTCATGAAGTATTGGTCCCATGGCACCCGCTGATCCATCCGACTTGCATACCAGATATGCGGAACAAGCGGGACCCGTTTGATTTGCTACTATCCGCGACCACCCGTGGACTGGAAAGCGACCCTCAATCTACCGAAGACCGAATTCGCCATGCGGGCCGATCTGGCCAAGCGCGAGCCGCAGTGGCTCAAGCGCTGGGACGACGAGGGCCAGTATCAGCGCATTCTGGAGGCGCGGCGCGCCGAGGACGCGCCTGCGTTTGTTCTCCACGACGGGCCGCCCTACCCGACCGGTGGCATCCATTACGGCACTGTCCTCAACAAGGTCCTCAAGGATCTCGTCGTCAGGTCGCAGCTCATCATGGGCAAGCGCGCGGAGTTCCGCCCCGGCTGGGATTGCCACGGGCTGCCCATCGAACAGCAGGTCGAAAAAGAGCTGGGCGCCAAAAAGAGGGAGCTGAGCGCGGCCGAGTTTCGCGCCAAGTGCGAGGCGCACGCCTTGCGGTTCGTCGACGTGATGCGCGCCGAGTTCAAACGGCTCGGCTGTCTGGGCATCTGGGACGATCCGTATCTGACGCTGTCCAAGGACTACGAGGCGACCATCGTCCGGCAGCTGGCCGGGTTCGCGCGCAACGACCTCATCTACCGCGACAAGAAGCCGGTCCACTGGTGCACCGTGCACCGCACGGCCCTGGCCGAGGCGGAGGTGGAATACGACGAACATGCCTCGCCGTCGATCTACGTTCGCCTGCCGATCGAGGGCGATCTGGGCAAGGCGGACCCGCGACTGAAAGACCGGAAGGCGGCGTTCGTGATCTGGACGACCACCCCGTGGACATTGCCCGCGAACCTGGCGGTGGTGGCCAATCCGGAGCTTGAATACGTCGCGATGCCGGTCGCGCTCGGGGGCGACGCCAGCCGCGAGTTCTTGATCGTCGCGGCCGGCCTGGCCGACAGCTTCCTCGCGGCCACCGGCCTGACGGCGGAGCCGCAGACCTGGATCCGGATCGCGAAGGACGGCTTTCGCAAACTGGAAGGGACGCGCTACACGCCGCCGTTCCCCGTGGCGGCCCCCGCTGCCCCGGACTATCGCCTCTATTTCGCGCGCCACGCCACGCTGGAGGCCGGCACGGGCCTCGTGCACACGGCGCCGGGACACGGCGCCGACGACTATGTTGTCGGGCGAGAGGTCGGGCTGAAGATCTTCGCGCCGGTCGACGAGGCCGGACGTTTCACGGGCGAGGCCGGCGTCTGGAACGGGATGGGCGTCTTCGAGGCCAACGCCCAGATCGTCGCGACCCTGGCCGAGCGCGGCTTGCTGCTGAACAAGCCCGGCGAAAGCGTGCGCCACCAGTATCCGCACTGCTGGCGCTGCCGGACGCCCATCATCTTCCGCGCGACCCTGCAGTGGTTCGCCCGGCTGGGGACGGCCGAGGATCCTACGTCGCTCCGCAGCAAGGCGTTAAGCGAGATCGGAAAGACGCAGTGGATCCCGTCGTGGGGTGAAAACCGCATCCGCGGCATGATCGAGGCCCGCCCCGACTGGTGCCTGTCTCGGCAGCGGGTCTGGGGCGTGCCCATCCCGGCGTTCCGGTGCAAAAGTTGCGGGAAGGATGTGCTGGACGCGCGGGTTATGGACCACGTGGCAACGATCTTTGCCGAACACGGCTCCAACGCCTGGTTCACGCGCCCGGCCGCCGAGCTGGTGCCGGCCGGCTTTACCTGCGCCGGCTGCGGCGGGGCCGAGCTCGACAAGCAGAACGACATCGTCGACGTCTGGTTCGAGTCGGGTGTGTCGTGGGCTGCCGTGTGCGAGGGCAAGCTGGTGCCGGCCGGCGAGAAGGTCGACCTTTACCTGGAAGGGTCGGATCAGCACCGCGGCTGGTTCCATTCCTCGCTGCTGACCGGGGCGGCCACGCGCGATCAGGCCCCGTACAAGGCGGTTCTGACCCACGGCTGGGTGCTGGACGAACGCGGCAAGGTGTACTCGAAGTCGGAGATCGCCAAGGCGCGCGCCGCCAGCGCCAAGATCGACTATGTAGACCCGACAATCTGGATGGAGAAAAACGGCGCCGAGCTGCTGCGCTTGTGGACCGCGGCGTCCGACTATCAGGGCGACATCGTCTTTTCGCAGACCATCCTCAACCAGCTGGGTGAGTCGTATCGAAAGATCCGAAACACCTGTCGCTATCTGCTGTCGAACCTCTACGACTTCGTTCCGTCGCGTGACCGGCTGGACGACCAGCACCTGCGCGAGGTGGATCTGCTGTCGCTGGGGGTGCTGCGCGAACGCGACCACCAGGTGTTCGAATGCTACCGGCGCTTTTCGTTTCACGAGGTGGTGCGCCTGCTGACCGACTACGTGATCTCGGTGTCGGCCGAGTATCTGGATCCGGTGAAGGACGCCCTCTATTGCGAGGCGCCCGGGTCGCCGGCCAGGCGCAGCGTTCAAACCGCGCTTTACGAGACGGTCCGCACCCTGGCGACGTGGATGGCGCCGGTGCTGTGTTTCACGGCCCAGGACGTCGCCGACGAACTGGGGCGCGTGACCACCGAGCCGTTCGACGTCCACGGGACCATCCGGGGCGAGGTCTACCTGCCGGGGCGCGAGATGAAGAACCCGAACCGGCGCTGGCTGGAAGAGATCCGACCGCGACGCGAGGCCATCTTGCGCCAATTGGAGCCGTTCCGGGCCGCCGGCCACAAGTCGCTCGAGGCCTGGGTGAAGGTCCGCCCCACGGCCGCCGAGCGCCCGCATTGGCAGTGGAACCGCGAACACCTGGTCGAGCTGTGCGTGGTCTCGGGGATCGACATCTCGGCCGACGACGCGCCGGCGGCGACCGAGATCACGATCGAAGAAGCGCCAGCGCCCGAATGCCCGCGCTGCTGGCGGCGGACCGGTGACGCGCCGGGAACCATCACCGGTGAGCCGAATCTGTGTCAGCGTTGCACGACGGTGGTCGCGTCGGGCGTTGTTACCTTACCTTCGGTGATAGGGAGTGCTTCATGACCGCCAGCAGCCGCGAGCAAGAACCGCAGTCCGAGGCCGCGACCACACCTCCCGGCAGCCGGAAATACCTGCTGTTCGGGTTCTTTTCCGTGCTCAGCATCGCGCTGGACCAGTGGACGAAGGTGCTGGCGCGGCAGACGCTCAAGGGGCTGGATCCGCGGTCGCCCAGGGTGATCGTCGACGGCTTTTTCAACCTGCGTTATTCGGAGAACAGCGGCGTCGCGTTCGGCATGTTGCAGCAGATGGCGGGCGGGCGGATCTTCCTGACCGTCATGGCGGTGGGCGCCTTCGGCCTGGTTGTCTATTATCTGCACAAGACCCCGCCGCGGGCGACGCGGCTTCACGTCGCGCTGGGTCTGATCGGCGGCGGGGCCATCGGCAATCTGATTGATCGCGTGCAGTACGGGAGGGTCACGGACTTCATCGTGTGGCATTACAAACAGCACGAATGGCCAGCGTTCAACATCGCCGATGCGGCGCTGTGCATCGGCGTCGGTCTCATGGTGCTGGACATGATCCTCAGCAAGCCGGAGCCGGCAAAGTCAGCCTGACCGCAGGTAGCAAACAAGGAAGACAGCGGGGGAACCAGAACAGATGAAGCCGATCTTGTTCTCTCTGGAGGTTGGTGGACGCCAGCTGGGCGTTCACAGCTATGGCGTCTTCATCGCGTTCGGCTTCGCGGCGGGGATCGCGCTGGCCTGGCGCCAGGCACAACGAATCGGCTTTGACGGCGGCAAGGTGCTGGACATGTCGTTCTGGTTCCTGGTGTCGGGGCTGCTCGGTTCGCGGGCGCTGTACGTCGCCCTGAACGCCGGCGACTTCGTGCGCGCTTGCTCGACGCCGCCGGCCGCCGAGACACGGACGCTGGCGCGCGTGGTGTGGGACTGCACGCGGGCGGCCCACGTCTGGGAGGGCGGCCTGGTTTTCTACGGGGGCGTGCTGGGAGCCGTGATAACGGCGGCGCTGTTCGCCCGCGCCAACAAGTGGTCGCTGCGGACCATAGGCGACCTCTTCGCCCCGTCGCTGGCGCTGGGTCACGTCCTTGGCCGTCTGGGTTGTTTCGCCGCGGGGTGCTGCTTCGGGAAAGAGGTCGCCGGCGGGCGCTGGGGCGTCTCGTTCCCGCCTGACAGCGTCGCCTTCGACGAGCTCCGCAGCGTGGGCGCGATCGCGCAGAACGCGACGGCGATGGCTCCCCTTCACCCGACCCAGCTCTACGAAGCGGCCGGCGAGCTGTGCATCTTCGGCGTCCTGTTGTGGCTGCGCCGCCGACGTCCGCCCGCCGGGACGGTGGTCCTCACCTACGCCGGCCTGTACGCGGCGCTGCGGTTCATCGTCGAGATGTTCAGGGGCGATCTGTCGCGCGGGTACATCGCCGAGGTGATGATGCCGGGCCTGGCGGCTTTCCTGCGCGTGCCGGCCCGAGAACCGGTCCTGCTGTCTTCGGGACAGCTCATCAGCCTGGTGGTGCTCACCGCGCTGGTGCTGGGCCGACGCTGGTTGGTCCGATCGGACCGCGCAATTCCCTAGCCAGAAACCAGGCTAAGACACGCCGCGCGCAGACGCGTGCTAGCATGGCGGTCATAGCCTGATTGTTGTTCCAGTTCGGGAGTACTTCCGTTCGTCCTTAATCCGGGTGGTTTTTCGCATGGCTTATCGAAGTGTTTCTGTTGGTCTAATGGTGCTGCTGGGCGGCGCCGAGGTTGCGTGCTCCGAGAGCTCCGACGGCGCGCGGGCAGCGGCTGCCGGCGGCAGTGACGCGCGGGCGGAGACCGGCGGTGCCGCGGGGCCATTGCCCTCCAGCACCGCCGACGGCGGAGCTGACGCCTCGGCCCCGCCCCCCGGCGCCAACGCTGAATCGCTGCCGCCGGGGCGCTACGTGATCGACCCGCTGACGCCGGGAGAAAACGCATGCGCGGGAAGGACGCTGGGGGATGTCCTCGACGGGCTGCGCGCCGCCCGTCCAGAGCTGGCCGACATCACCACCATCTACAATCCCGGACGACAGGTTGCGGGCGACGGCAGCTTTGTTTATCCGTACCAGACGTCGGGCGGGGGATTTGCGATCGCGGTCAAACGGGGTATCGGCGACTGTGCCGCCGGATGCACCGACAATTTCTACACCTACTTCGAGACAGGTGAGGCGTGTGTCCTCGCCGAGGTCGGCAGCTACCACGCGAGCTGGGGCGATGGTTCGTGTCTCAAGGTCGAGGGCACGCCGCTGTGGTCGCACCCGCCAGCGCCAAGCCCCGCGCTGGTCTGCGGTGCCGACAACAGGGCGCAAGATCAGCGCGGAAACTACACCTTCCTGGCGGTCGGCCAGTCGCAGGCCTGCGTCGTCAACCCGGACAAGGGAACCACGAACGCCGTCAGTGTTGCCGTCGTGCTCACGGTGGCGCAAGACCCGCACGATCTCTCGACCGGCACGGTCACCTTTACCGGAACCGGTCACCCGTTGATCGACGGGGTTGCGCTGGAGGCCAAGTTCTCGCGGCAGCGCTTCGAGGCCGATCAGCAGAGCAGCAACCTGCCCAACACCTGCCCGCGGGAAGTCGGCATCATGGTCAACTACGACTTCGAGACCGCGCAGCCCGGCTCCCTGAGCGTCAGCGAGTATGGGTCGGACAGCTGCACCGCGTGCAAAGGGTTCATGAACCTGAGCCTGACGCGCACCAACTAGTGCGGCGTCGGGAGGAAGAAAATTCGCCCATGACGATCCGACGCACGATCTTTGCCGCCCTGACCTTCACGCTGCTGGCCGTCGCGTGTGACTCCGACTATCCGGTTTCGTTCATCTGTGAACCGAATGGCGGCGCGGACTGCCCGGCGGGCAAGGCATGTCCGACGGTACCGCTTGGATCCGGCGGTTGCGAAGATCTGCCAGGCTTGTTCGGCCACCAACCGACGAAGGTCCCAGCCGGCCGTCCGAGGGGATGCCGGGTCGACCTCTCGTACGGCAACCCCTACTACGGAGACACTCAGCAGATCTGCATATGCGCCTCCGTCTCCCCGATGTCTCCCGCGACGTGGGGCTGTCCCGTCTGACAGAGCCGCGACCAGCGAACTGGCGCGCTGACGTTTGCCTACATGACACCACCCGCGGCGACGTTGCTGCCGACGCGCTGTCCACGTTACGATGGATCGTCCCCCGATCTGATCTTTGCGCGAGGAGCCTGCCATGCGTCTTGCTTTGTTCGTGGTCGTCAGCGCCTCCGTAAGCCTCGCGGGTTGTGGCAGCATCACCGCGCTCAACGTTGACGCTGGATCGTCGGGCACCGGAGGCAGCCAGACCGGCAGCGGCGGCACGGGCGGCGGTGCCGGTGGCCCGGGGGGTGACGGTGGTGGCAGCGGCGGTGGCATGGGCGGTGGCGTCGGCAGTGGCGGCAGCGGCGGCTCCGACAACATGCTGCCGTGCCCGCAGCGAACGCCGACATCCGGAACCGCCTGCCTTCGTGACGGGCTCATGTGCCAGTACGGCGACGACCCGCGTGGCGATCACTGCACCACGCTCGCGACCTGCTCCGGGAACCGCTGGATGGTCACGAACCCCAATCCCATGTCCTGTCCACCTTTGACCGACGGGGGCATGTGCATGCCGGGCGATAGCGGTCAGACGTGCAAGCCTTCCGACGCCGCCTGCAAGATGCCCGACGGGCGCTGGTGCCACTGCACAAATTGCGTCGACTACCCCGTGCACCGCTGCCTGGGCGAGGACACCTGGCACTGCCAGACCGCCAGCACCGTCGCCGGATGCCCTGCCGCCCCGCCCAAGATCGGCGGCGCCTGCTTGCGCGAAAGCGCCACCTGCGAATACGGGTGCGGCTACACGATCCGGAAGTGCGAACGCGGGATCTGGGTGCCGGCGGGCGAATCGCCCTGCCCGATCTCGACCCGCAAGGCGAAACAGAACATTCAGTATCTGTCGCCGGCCGAGATCCACGCGGTGGCAGACGACATCCTCAAGGTGAAGCTGGCGCTTTACGAGTACCGGGACCGGCCCTTCGCCGGCCGCAAGCACCTGGGCTTCATCATCGAGGACAGCCCCGGCATCGCGGCGGTCGATCGCGATCACGACATGGTCGATCTGTACGGCTACACCAGCATGTTGCTGGCGGCGACGCAGCAGCAGGCACAGGAGATCGACCAACTCAAGCTGCAGCTGCGCACCCTGCAGCGCGACGTCGCCAACCTCACCCGGCGCAAAGGGCGGTAAAGGCGCGCGCCTTCGCTTCGGTCTCGCCGAGCTCGGCGTCGGGACGCGAATCGGCGACGATGCCCCCGCCCACCGACAGGGTCAGGCGGCCGTCGGTGATGACGGCGGTCCGGATGGCGACGGCCAGATCCAGATCGCCGCCCACGCCCAGCCATCCAGTCGCGCCGGTGTAGGGGCCGCGGCGAACCGGCTCCAGCTCTTCGATGATCTCCATCGCGCGCTGCTTCGGCGCGCCGGTGATGGATCCGCCGGGAAATGTCGCGCGCAGCAACGCCGCCAGATCAACGCCGGGACGCAACCTGCCCGAGACCGTCGAGACCAGATGAAAGACCGTAGGCAACGCCATCACGCGAGCCAGTCCGTCGACGGTGATGCTGCCAGGCGAACAGACGCGCCCGAGGTCGTTCCGTTCCAGATCGACGATCATGACGTGTTCGGCGCGTTCCTTGGGCGCCGCGCACAGCTCAGCAAGCGCCGCATCGTCGCGCTGCGGATCGGCGCCGCGCGCGCGCGTGCCTTTGATCGGGCGGGTCTCGATGTGTCCCTGGCCGTCCAGCGCCAGGAACCTTTCGGGCGAATTGCCGACCAGCACCCGCCGCGACCTGCCCCCTGAGGATTGGTCGCCGCCGTCGTCACACGACAGATAGAAGGCGTGCGGCGCAGGGGCGTTCGCGCGCAGCGCCACCGCCAGCCACAGCGCATCGCCAGCGCCGGCGGTCGCGCTCAAGCGGCGGGCGAGGTTGACCTGGTAGGCGTCACCGGCGCGCAGGTATTCGAGGATCCGCGCCACACCTTCCAGGTAGAGGCTGTCTTGTTCGTCCGGACGGAGAGCGCCCAGAGGGCAAGGGGAAACCGTCGGAACCGACGGCACCGTGAGCCGCGCCTCCAGCCGGCGCGCCGCCTTTTCGTCCTGCGCGAAAATGGTGGCCTTGGCGCCGGCAGCGTCCAGCCTCATGACCGCGTCGTAAAAGTAAAACTGCAGATCGGGCCAGCCGTGATCGTCGCGCGCCCGCGCCGGCAGACGCGTCCATCGCCGGCCGAGATCGTACGAGAAAAAACCCGCCGCCAGCGGAACGCCCGCCGGCGCCGCCGCACCCGGCGCCAGCCAACGCCTGCGCTGTTCGGTCCAGGCCGCGGCCAGCTCCTCGATCTCGTCGCCACGAACGGCGCGCACGGGATCGCAGCCGATCAGGTCGGCGACGATCGCGATGTCGCCACGTGGGCCCGGCGATGCGATCCAGAAGGCGTTCCGTGCCATCGCCACCCGGCGTGCCGCCTCTTCGGGCGGCAGCGGCTCGGCGTCGAGCGCGATCACGGAGACGGCCGCGGCTGTCGCAGCGCGGCCGTGAAGAAGTTCTTGAGGTACTGGGCCGCCGAAAACAGTGACACAGCCATGGAGATGTAAAGGATGGTCAGCCCGGCGCGGTGGTAATCGACGACGATGGTCGTCCCCAGCACCGGATAGCGAAAATAGATCAGCAGCATCATGATCGCAACCAGTTGTAGTGCGGTCTTGATCTTGCCGCCGTCGCTGGCGGCGATGACCAGCCCCTGCGCGGAGGCCACGCTGCGCAGGCCGTTGATGGCGAAGTCGCGCGCGACCAGGACCACGACGACCCAGGCCGGCACGCGTCCCAGCGACACCATGAACACCAGCACGGCCGTGACGATCAGCTTGTCGGCCAGCGGGTCGAGGAACTTGCCCAGCGTGCTGACCTGACCGCGGCTGCGCGCCAGGTATCCGTCAAGCGCGTCCCCGGCCGCGGCGCCCAGATAGAGCAGGCTGGAGATGAAGCTGCGCAGCGGGCTGAAGTTGTCGATGAAGATCAGGACGAACGGCACCAGCACCACCCGGCCCATCGTGACCAGGTTCGGCAGATTGGTGAACTCGCGTCGCAGGGAAGTCGTCGCCATCAGGGACCGCTCCGGGCGCCGTCCAGTAACATGACACCGTCGCCCTCGCAGCTGATCTGAAACGGCCCCCCCCGGCTGCGATCGCGGTGCGCCACCACCCGGCCGACCCAGCCCAGAAGGCGCGCCCGCGCCACCAGCGCCGGACGATGCTCGGAGATCCGGATGGCCGTCGGGTTGCTGTCCATCTGCAGCGCCACGCGCCCGCGGCCGCGGAACTGCAGCATGTGCAGGCCGTCTCCCGGCACCCGCCCCGCTTCCCACGAGATCCCGTCGTCGAAGGCCAGGACGCGATCCTCGCGCACGTACAGGATGTCGTCGTCCAGCGACAGCGCGACCCACTGCCCTGGCGTTCCCGCGACCCATACCTCGCCGGGGCCGAGCAGGCGATAAAAACGCTGCTGGTCGCGGCCGAGGGGCGAACCGCTGGAACGGCCACGGACGCGCCGGTAGGCCGGCTGCCACTGCGCTTTGCCGACGCTGGCCAGGGCGGCATCGGCGCGGACGTGGGCCTCGTCCTTGACCTCCAGACGCAGCGCCTCCCCCTGGGGTGGAGCCACCGGATCGACCAGCCCCAGTCGCGCCAGCACGAAGGAGATCACCGGCTGCGGCTGGGCTTCCGCCGCCCAGGCCGCCGGCGGCCGCAACGGCATCACAGCCAGCGCGGGACCGGCGTCGATGGTCCGGGGCGCCGACAGCGCCACCTCCATTGGGCTCGGGCGTTGCTCGGCAGAATTGACGGCGGCAAGGCCGCCGCCCGCGCCGGCACCGGGGCCGCCACCCGATCCCTCCTCCATCCTCTGCGCCAGCGTCTCCTGTCCCGCGCGTCGAAACGCTGCCGCGGCGGCCGCCGTATCGCCGCGTTTTGCGTACGCGTAGCCGAGGTAACTGGCCGCGCGCGGATCGGACGGCGCCAGGCGAACCGCCCGTTCCAATTCACCCACCGCCTCGTCAAAACGTTCCAGCTTCAGCGCCAGCAGGCCCAGGTTCAGGCGCGCCGTCGCGTCGTCGGGGTTGGCGGCCGTGATCTCACGATAGGTGGCGCGGGCTTCCTCCAGCCGACCCTGCTTGAACCGCACCAGCGCCAGAAGATTCAGCGCGCGTCCGTCGGACGGCACGCCCGAAAGCGCGCGCAAGATCTCGACCTCCGCCTCGCGAAACCGGTGGCTGGCTACCATCTCGCCCGCGCTGGCGAGATGGGACAGGAACCGTTGGTCGGCCGAAGAGGTGGACATCAACGCTCCGCCACGAATGCTCCGGCGCCGGCGGCCTCGGCCTGCCGATACTGCTCGTACCGGCGCAGGACGGCGGTGACGTAGGCGCGGGTGGTCTCGTAGGGCGGCAGGCCACCGTATCGGATGACGGCGCCCGGCCCGGCGTGGTAGCCGGCCACGACCTTGACCTTCTCGTCGTTCGAACAGACCAGCAGGCGATCCACGGCGCCGCTGCCGCCGTCGGTCATCGGCGTCGGCGTCTTGCAAAAGCGGCGCGCCAGGACCTGGAGGTAGCGGGCCCCGCCCATGATGTTCTGCCGCGGGTCAAAGATGTCGGTCACGCCCATCAGGCGTGCGGTGTCGGGCATCAGCTGCATCAGCCCGCGGGCGCCGGCGCTGGAGATGACCTGCGGATCAAAGTCGGATTCGGTCTTGATCACCGCCCGCATCAGGGCCTCAGGAATACCAAAAAACGGCTGCTGATCGCGAATGTGTTGATCGTAGCGGCTGTATCGCGTGGGCGAGGTGTCGCGCGGCGGCACCATGTCGGTGCGGCCGCGCAGCGCGGCGGCCTTGCCCGGGCCGGCCTTGAGCCAGACCTTCCAGCGCGAGCCGATGGGCTGCACGTTGGTGAACTCCACGACGCCGTCGTCTCGCTCGCGCGACCAGAACGTGCCGCCGCTGCTGGACCCCGCCTGGGCGCTGGCCCGGCCAGGTGAGCGCCGGTTCGAGAATTCGACCGTCCCGTCCGCGGCGGTCCGATTGCGGACCTCGCCGTGCGCCGGCGTGCCGCCGACGAGCACCAGGGTCAGCACCAACCCTGCGAAATTAGTTCGATTGGTCGCGCGCATCCGGATGGTGGATCGTAACATACGGGACATGTCGGCAACGCCCGATCACGTGCTGGAGAGCGACTACCTCGTCATCGGTTCGGGGCTGGCTGGCCTCTATTTCGCGCTGCGGGCGTCCGAGCATGGGCGGGTCCTGATCGTCACCAAGCGCGCCCCGCAGGACGCCAACACCAGCTACGCCCAGGGTGGCGTGGCCGGCGTCCTGGATCCCGCCGATCGGCTGGAGACGCACATCGAAGACACGCTGCGCGTCGGCGACGGACTGTGCAACCGCGCCGTGGTCGAGAGCTGCGTGCGCGAGGGGCCGGAGCACATCCTGCGCCTGGCCAACGAGCTGGGGGTGCCGTTCGACCGCGACGAGGACGGACAGTTCGAGCTGGGACGTGAAGGGGGGCACACGGCGCGCCGGATCGTTCACGCCAAGGACAGCACCGGCTGGGCCATCCAGCGGGCGCTGCTGGCGCGCGTGGCCGAGCGCGCCGATCGCATCACGCTCTTGCCCGATCACATGGCGGTTGACCTTCTGACCACCGCGAAATACGGCGGCCCCAACGCCGTGTTCGGGGCCTATCTGCTGGACCAGAACAGCGGCCGCGTCCACACCGCCCTGTCGCGGGCGGTCGTGCTGGCGACCGGCGGCTGCGGCAAGGTTTACCTCTATACCTCCAATCCCGACGTCGCCACCGGCGACGGCATCGCCATGGCCTACCGGGTCGGGGCGCGCGTCGGCAACATGGAGTTCTTTCAGTTTCATCCCACGTGCCTCTATCACCCGGCCGCCAAGTCGTTCCTCATCAGTGAGGCGCTGCGCGGCGAAGGCGGCATCCTGCGGCTGCGCGACGGGACCGCGTTCATGTCCCGGTATCACGAGATGAAGGACCTGGCGCCGCGCGACATCGTGGCGCGCGCCATCGACGCCGAGCTGAAACGCACGGGCGACGACCACGTGGTCCTGGACATGACCCACCTGCCGGGCGACTTCGTGGTCGAACGGTTTCCCAACATTCACACGCGTTGCATGGAGCTGGGCATCGACATGCGGGTGATGCCCATCCCGGTGGTTCCGGCCGCGCACTACAGCTGCGGCGGCGTGGTGGTCGACGAACGCGGCCGTTCCAGCGTGCGCAACCTGTACGCGATCGGCGAGGTGTCGATGACCGGCCTGCACGGGGCCTGCCGCCTGGCCTCGAACTCGCTGCTGGAGGCGATGGTGTACGCGGCGCGCGCCGCCGACGACATTCGCGACGCGACGGTCAGCCGACCGGCGCACGTCGCGCCCTGGTACGCGGGCGAGGCCGGCTCGTCGGACGAGGCGGTCGTGGTCAGCCACAACTGGGATGAGATCCGGCGCCTGATGTGGAACTACGTCGGCATCGTTCGCACCGACCGCCGCCTCGAACGGGCGTCGCGACGCATCGAGCTTATCCGCGCCGAGATCCGCGAGTACTACTGGAACGTCACCGTCAACGGCGACTTGCTCGAGCTGCGCAACCTGGCCACGGTCGCCGACCTGATCATCGAATGCGCCCGCCGCCGCCTCGAGAGCCGCGGCCTACACTTCAACCTCGATCACCCCGAGCACGACGCCCGCCTGGCCCGCGACACCATCGTCGCCCGCGGCGGCGGACCGGTGGTCGTCTAGGCGCCAGGCCGGCCGGCTAGTCGCGCCGCGGCCCGATGCCGCCCGCCGCGGCGAGGTCCAGCAACCGGCGTTCGATGACGCGCGCGTCGCTGGGAACGAAGCCGAGGTTCACGTAGCGGATGACGCCCTGGCGGTCGACCATGTACGACGTCGGCATCTTCTCCGGTTGCAGGCGGTCGGCGACCTGACCCTTGGGATCGTGGGCAATGGTCAGTGACCACTTGTTGCGCGAGTTCAGGAACCTGTCGACGTTCTCGCGCTGCTCGTCGACCGACACCGCCAGGATCTCGACCCCCTTGCCGCGCAGTCGCGCCGCCAGATCGTCCAGCATCGGCAGCTCCTGTTTGCACGGCACACACCAGGACGCCCATACGTCCAGCAGCAGCACCTTGCCGCGATAGGACCCGACGTTGAGCGTCTTGCCCGAGAGTTGCTCGATCGACAGATCCGGCATCGACTGCCCAACCTTGATGGGGCCGCCGCTGGCCGCCGCCCGGGGACGGTGTGCGGCGGTACCGCCAGCGCGGGTCTCGGACTCGGTCGCGCAGCCCACCCCTGCCAGCACGGCAACCGCGACGGTCAGCGACCCCAACCAGCGGTTCATTTCTGCAGGTCTTCTTTTATCCATTCGCGGAGGCTGTCGGCGTCGCGCGGATCGGTGTACTCACGTCCGTTGATGTACAGGGTCGGCGTCGACGACAGGCCCAGCGTCCCGCCGTCCACGCGATCCTTCTGCACCCGCGCCTTGGTCGCCGGCGCCTCCATGTCCTGGCGGAACTTCGCGACGTCGAGGCCGACCTCCTTGGCGAATTTCTCCAGCTCGGAGGGGGTCAGGTTCTCCTGATTCGCCCACAGCTTCTCCTCGAACTGCCAGAACTTGCCCTGCTTCTGCGCCGCGACCGCGGCCTCGGCCGCCAGGCGCGCGTTGGTGTGCTGCGGCAGCGGGTAATGCTTGAAGTAAAGCTTCACCTCGCCGCGAAACTCATCCATCACCTGCTTGAGAACCGATTGCAGCCGCTTGCAGTGCGGGCATTCGTAGTCGGCGAATTCGACCAGCGACACCTTGGCTGCGACGTTGCCCTTGACCGGGGCCTCGGCGACGTCGATGGCCTTGGGCACGGAGCTCCGGTAACGCTTGGTCAGCGCCTCCCCGACCTCGGAGTCGGTGTACCCCTGTTCGACCAGACGCGCCACGTAGCGGACGGCGTTCATGGAACGACGGCAGCTGCTGTCCTTTTTCGCCGACTGCAGCAGGCTGTGGGCCTGACCGCAGATGGACGGTTCCTTGTTCACGACGCGGTAAAAGACCTTCTTCTGAAATTCGTCCAGCTTGGAGATGTCGATGCCCGGGGGAGGCGTATTGTCCTCGGCGCCCGCGACCGGCGCGGCCATCGCCGACGGCACCACGGTCCCGTCCTTGGCCGTCGTCGACGCCGAATGCGCCTCCGGGGGCGACTTGGCACAGGCGCTCACCGACACCAGCAACAGCGCGCTGGCGGTCCACACCCCCGAAAGGACTAATTTCGGCCGCCGCATGCGCCGCCTAGATATAGAAACCAATGGGCCCGGAGTCAAACCTGTCATCTAATCTGGAACCCTGGGAGGGTTCCAGACCTCCCGCGATGGAACTCCGGCGGCAAAGCCGCCTGCGTTCCGACGCGGTTACTCCTGCAGCCATACGGAAACCGAGCCGCCGGGGCAGCTAAACAGGGCCCAGCCGTCGCCGTTGGCGGTGATCACGTCGGCGCTGTGGCCGGTGGCGTCGCGAAACCTGGCCCCGGGGTGGAAGGTGTTCATCCATTTCGTCCCGGCGGCGCCGTTGGTGAGCACGACCGCCATCACGCCCGGGTGCTGCGCGTCGCCGGTCCGCAGCCACCCGACCGTGTTGGGGTGGTCGAAATAGTCGTGCTGGTCGCCAAAGCCGTAGTCACGCCGCGCGCGTAAGAATCGGTCGATCAGGAACCGGTGGCAATAGAGCGTGACCTGGCGGCCGCCATCGTCGTACCGAGGCTGCGGGTAATAGTCAGCATAGAAAACGCACGGGTAGCCGTCGCGGCGCAGCAGGATCAGCGCGTAGGCCAGCGGCTTGAACCACGGCTCCACCCACGATTCCAGCGATTGCCCGGGTTGCGTGTCGTGGTTGTCGACGAAGGTCACCGCCAGGGCCGGCTGCTCCTTGACCAGCGTTTTGTCGAAAATGGTGCGCATGTCGTAGCCGTTGCCGGCCAGGCTGGCGGCGCGAAACCGGAAGTGCAGCGGCACGTCGAACAGCGACAGTGCGCCGCCCGTCGCCGTCAGGTACGCATGCAGGTCTTCCACGTCGCCTGACCAGTATTCGCCTACGCTGAACAGCGGTCGGCCGAAGTGGCCGCGCAGGTGCGCCAGCCAATCCGGGAAGAAGGACGACCGGATGTGCTTGCAGGCGTCGATACGAAACCCGTCGACGCCCGTCGTGTCGATGAACCATCGCCCCCAGTAGGTGAGCTCGCCGCGAACCAGGTCGACGTCCAGGTCCAGGTCACAGGCGATGAGATAGTCGAAGTTGCCGTGCTCATGGCTGACCTCGGTCGCGAAGGGCTTGTCTTTGAGGCGATACAACCTTCGGTTGCCATCGCCGGGGCGATTTTCGTCGTAGCTGACGGCGTCGAAGGACCAACAGCGCCACTTCATGCTGGAGTAAACGTCGCCGCGCCCGGGAAAGTCGAAGCCGGTCCAGGCCTTGATCAGCTGCCAATCTCCCAGCGGCCGGTTGCGGTCGTCCCAATCGACCTCCTGCACCCAGACGTCCTCGGTGAAGTCGGCGCCGTCCTTGTGGTTGAAAACGACGTCGCCGTAGACCTGCAGACCGACCGCGTGTGCGCTGCCGATCGCCGTCAGAAGTTGCGCCTTGGTCCCGTATTTGGTGGCGACCGCGCCCTTCTGATCGAACTCGCCCAGATCGAACAGATCGTAGGCGCCGTAGCCGACGTCGTTTGTCCCCCCGGCCCCCTTCCCCGCCGGCGGCAGCCAGACCCCGGTAAACCCTGCCCCGCGCAGCGCCGCGGCCTGCGTCCCCAGCTCGGCCCACAGCGTCCCCGGCGGCGAGTGCCACTGGAAGAACTGAATGAAGACGCCGTTGGCGAAGCCCATGGACAGAAAACGGGAACGTTACCATCCTGCGGCCCGGCGGCCGGAATGACCCGTTCGGTGCCGCGGTGGGTCGAGATCACCGCCTATCTGACCGCAGCCCGTAAGGATCCGCGCCCTGCCTGGGACTGACCAGTGTGCAGGCAGTATCCAGCGTCGGTTTTGGCGGTGCAAACGCCAGGGTCGGGGGACTAAGATAATGAGCCCGGTGGCCATCATGAAGAGCGCGCGACGGGACCCCGCGATACTTCCAGCGACGCCGCCGACGCTCGCCTCGCTGTACCGGACCCACGCGGCCCAGGTGGAGCGGTGGGTGATTCGCCTCGGCGGCCCCGGCATCGACGCCGAGGACGTGGTGCAGGAGGTGTTCCTGATCGTCCAGCGGCGCCTCGGCGAGTGGCGCGCCGAGGCCAAGGTCACCACCTGGCTCTATCGCATCACCGAGCACGTCGTACACCGGCAGCGGCGCAAGCAGCGCCTTGGCCGCTGGCTGCGCGGTCTGGCCGGCGACTTCGCCGATCAGATCCCCACCGAACGGCTGACACCCGTCGACGAGCTGGAGCGCAAGCAGGCGGCGCGCGCCGTCTACACGGCGCTGGAGAGCGTCGAACGCAAGCAGCGCGCCGTGCTGGTGCTGTTCGAGATCGACGGACTGTCGGGCGAAGAGATCGCGGCGCTGACCGGGACCAAGATCGCCACGGTTTGGGTCCACTTGCACCGCGCGCGGATCCGTTTTCTCAAGCGTCTTCGCGAGCTGGACCAGCGGGGGCAGTTATGATGACGGGGCGCGAGAACCCGGGCCGCCTGGCGCAGAATCCCTCGCCGGCAAGTCGCGAGGAGGCTAACGCGGCCAAGCTTTTGCGCGTGTTGCAGGCGTCTCCGTCGCGCTTGCTGCCGTCGGCGCGCGCGCGGATCGTCGCCCGGCTGGATCATGGCGACCAGATCGCCGCGGGCGGTCGCTCACGCGCGGTGCTGCCGTTCGCCGTGGCGGCCGCGCTGGTGCTGTTCGCGGGCGGCGCTGTGGGCGCCGCCTGGGGCCTGCCGCCCGCTCGACGGCTCTTCAACCACCTGCTGGGCAACCATCTACTTGGGTCGACCGCAGACCCACCGCCGCCGCGCGCGACGACGCCCGGTCGTGCGACGACGCCGTCCACGCCCGCCCCGGCGCCGGCGGCGGCGCCGACGCCGCCGTTCGCGCCGGAGCTGGTCCCGATCCCGACCGCCGCGTTCGGTGCGCGTCGTGCGGGCGCGGCGCCCCGGGCGGTTTCCCTCGCGCACGCCCCGACCGCGCGAAGAAGTGGACCGGCGTCGTCGCGGTCGACCGACGGCGAGGCGGTGGCGGAGGATCCAGTGGTGGCCGAATCTCGCCTGCTGGCCCAGGCGCTGGCGGCGCTGCGGCAGGAACGGGATCCGCAACGGGCCTTGCATGCGCTGGATCAGTACGACCGGCGCTTCCCATCCGGGTCGCTGTCTCCCGAGGCGACGGCTGCGCGCATCGACGCGCTGCTGGCGCTGGGGCGAAAGGGCCCCGCCCTCGCCCGCCTGGAGGCCCTGTCCTTCGATCGTCGCCTGCCGCGCGCCGCCGAGATGCAGGTCTTGCGTGCAGAGCTGCGAGCCGGTCGCGGCAATCTCACGGGCGCCGTGGACGACTTCGATGCCACGCTGGCCTCGCCCGGGGCCCCCGCCACGGTGATCGAGCGCGCCCTTTATGGGCGCAGCTCGTGCCGCTCCCGGATGGGCGATCTGACAGGCGCACGCTCAGATCTTCACGAGTACATGCGGCGGTTTCCGCGCGGCCAGTTTGCCGGGCCCGCCGGACAAGCGCTTGCTGACTGAGCTCGCGCTCCTCTCCGCCGTGCTCCAGCCCGGCGTCAGCCGGGTGGCCGTCGACAGCGCCACCTCCTGCCCGACGGCGGCAGAAGTTGAAACCCGTCTGGAAGCGCTGTTGCCCTCCGTCCCCGAGGGCGCGCCGCGCGAGCACGCCACCATCACCGTCGCGGACGGCGCTCTGCGCGTCCACTTGACCGGCGCCGACGGGGCCGCCATCGGCGTGCGCACGTTGACGTTGGATGTATCGTGCGCCGACAGGGCCAACGTGGTCGCGGTGGTGATCGCCGCCTGGGAGGCCCAGCAGCGCAATGAGCTCTTGCCTGCGCCTGCGTTCCCGCGGGCGGCGCCTGCCGTGACAACAGCGGCAAGCCAGCCAGCGCCGCCGCGAGCACCGACGCCGGAATCCCCATGGACCGGCGAGATCACCGCCGGTCCGGCGATGATCTATGCGTCTGGCAACTTCGCCCCGACCGCGGTCGCAGCCGCGACGGTCTGGCGACGACGTCTCGGCGGGCGCCTGGCGCTGATGGGGGTATGGCCACGCGATCAGAGCCTGGGACCGGGGCAGGCACAGTGGACGCGCGCGGGCGCGACCGCCGAGCTCGCGTACCGGATCCCGGGCCGCGCGGGCCGGCTGGATCTGCACGGCGGCGTGGTGGCCGGCGCGGTGATCGCGCGCGGTCAGGGGTTCGACAGCGACCACACCACCAGCGGCTTTTCACCGGGTCTGGCGGGAGGCGTCGACTGGTCGTGGAGCCTGGGCCGGGTCGTGCTGGGCCTGGGCGCCGGCCTCTGGGGCTGGACGGATCAGCGGCTGGTTTCGTTCTCGACGAATCCGGCGACGCGATCCCTGCCGCGGCTGGAGCTGTCACTGGGCGCCAGCGTGGGGTTGGCCTTCTGATGCGCGGGCCAGCACTCGGCCTCGGCGCGCTCGCGCTGTTCGCCCTTGCCGGCGGGGCGTCCGGGTGCAAGACCGACTTTGTGGTGGGCACCCGCGCCACCTCCGGATTGCGCATCGAACCCGCCCTGGTGCTGGTCGCAACCCAGAACGGCAGCCCCGCCACCGTTGCCTTTCGCGCCTACGCCTCGGTCTCGGGCCAGGACACGGAGATCACCGGCAGCGCGACCTGGACCTCGGACAATCCCCTGCTGGCCAGCGTGGACGCCACCGGAGCGGCCACCACTGGGACGCGGTTCGGCGGCGAGACCTCGATCCGCGTCGCCTGGCAAGGAGCGACCGCAGTCGCGCGGCTGCGGGTGCGCTTCGTGCTGGCGACCGCGCTGCCGCCGCCCACGGGAGCGACCGCGCTGCCACCGTCACCCGCGAAGGCGTTCGGCGGCCCCGCGGATGCCGCCCGCGCCCCGGAGCTGCTCTACCCCAACGACGGCGTCTTGCTGCCGCCCAACCTGTTCGAGATCGAGGTCCACTTCCGGACCGGCGCGGCGGCCAATAGCCTGTTCGAGATCGCCTTCGCCAACGAGCTGACCGACGTGCGCGCCTACACACGGTGCGTGCCGGTCGGCGACGTCACCGATCCGGGTTGCCTTTATATGCCCTCGCGCGAAGTATGGACGGGCCTGGCCGAGACCAACCGCGGCGCCGCGCCGCTGACGCTGACCGTGCGGGCCACCGACGACGCCGGCGCGGCCGTCGGTCGCAGCCTGGCGCAGACGTTGCGTTTCGCGCCGGCGGATGTGCGCGGGGCGCTCTACTACTGGACCACGTCGCAGGGGTCGGCGGTCATGCGCTGGAACTTTGCCGACGCCAGCCGGCGTGACGCCGAAAGATTTCTGGGCCCGGAAGCCAGCGGCAATCCGGCGGTGTTCTGCGTCGGGTGTCACGCGCTGTCGCGCGACGGCGCCAAGATGGTCGTGTCGACCAGCCGGACCAACGCCGCCACCGGCGGCGTCATCGACGGCTCGATGCTGCTCTACGACGTGGCCCGGCGAACGCCGGTGGCGCCGTTTCCGCTGGCGCAACGGAGCACCTTCGAGTCTTGGAGCCCCGACGCCAGCGCGTTTGTCGGTGTCTTCGGCGACGGCGGCGAGAAGGACCTGCTGCTGTTCGACGGCGCCACCGGCGCGCGCATGGGCGTCATCCCGCTGGGGGGATTGCAGGCCGATCATCCCGACTGGTCACTGGATGGGAATCGGATCGCGTTCACGGAGGTCGGCGTGACCCACATCGATCAGGCGCCCGAGCGCGGCGGCATCGGCTATGTCGAGCGAGGCGCCACCGGCGGCTGGTCGGCGCCGCAGCGCCTGGTCGCCAGCGCGGCCGGCAAGAACCGGTACTACCCCGCGGTCGCGCCCGAGGGCAGCTTTGTCGTCTACGACGAATCCACCTGCCCGCCGGGCAAGACCTACGATCGCACCTGCAACGCCGACACGGATCCCAGCGCCCGCCTGTGGGCCGCGCGCTTTCCCCCCGCTTCGAGCGCGCCGATAGAGCTTGTCGCGGCCAACCGCCCCGGGATCTCCGACCGCGGCGCGACCGATCTCGCCACGTCGTATCCCAAGTGGAACCCGTTCTCGTTCCAGATCTCGCAGGACAGCCAGATCCTGTGGCTGACGTTCTCGTCACTGCGCCGCTACGGTTTGCGCCCGTCGCCGCCACCGGCCTCGACGCACGAGGGATTGCCGAACGGCACGTTGATCTGGATGGTGGCGATCGACGCCGCGCGATTGGGGCGCGGGCTCGACCCGAGCGCGGCGGCCTTCTGCCTGCCGTTCCAGGACATCGGGACGTCGAACCACATCGCGCAATGGACGGGCGGCTTCGCGACCGTACCGTAGCCTCGGGCGCCAGCCGCGGGCGCGAACCACGACGCGCGCTACATCAGGAACCCGGGCAGCTCGCCCGGATAGCGGGGGTCACCGAAGACCGGCAGGTTGGCGCCGTACTGGTTGACCAGTGAGGTCAAGAGGCGCGTGTGCGCGTCCGGCGACTCCTTGTACTCGGGGGCGGTGCTGAGCTTGAGATACCGCCCGCGCTTGAACGAGCCGCCGCCGCCGGCCAGCACGAACGGGATGTTGTTATTCATGTGCCGCGCTGGATCGCCCAGCTCGTTCGACCACAGGATGATGGTGTTGTCGTAGACGGTGCCGTTGCCCTCGGGGATGGCCTTGAGCATGGCGATGAAGTCGGCGACCTGCTGCGCGTACCAGCGCTGCACCTTCGACAGGTTGCGGCCGCTGATCGGATCATCGGGCCGGTAGCCGTGCGCGATGTCGTTGTGCACCGCCAGGGTCGCGAGCGGGCCAGGCAACCACGGCATCTTGCCCGAGTTCACGGGATCGATGCCCAGGGTGACCACCCGCGTGAGGTTGCAGGCCAGAAGCTGGGTGGCGAACTGGAGCATGAGCTTGATCGATTCCTGGCCGTCGCCGGGCCTGGGCGGCTGCGCCGGCTTCTGGCACGAGGCGGTCGGGGGTAGTCCGGCCCCGGACAGCTTCTGCTGGATCAGGTTCAGCCCGTCGATCTGCCCATCCAGCTTGAGGCGCTCCGCCCCCGCCAGCCGCCCGCGCAGAAGCTTGGCCTCGCCGTTGAGGTAGCTCAGGGCCGCCAGCTCCGCCTTCTTGCGCGCGGCCGCCTTGGGATCGGGCATGGCCGAAGGTCCCGTGAAGGTGCCGAACCACTTCTTCCAGCTGGACGGCAGCTCATACTCGTTGGCGACGCGCTCGCCGGCGTCGTCGAAGGTGATGTGCCCGGCGTTGCCTGAATAACCGACCGGACTGAACAGGAACGGTTCCACCTTCAAGAGCTTGGCCAGGAAAAAATCAATGGACGGCCCGGTGGTTCGCATCGAGTCGGTGTTCTCGGGCGTCCGCGCGTGGCGGCCGGTCAGCTGCGCCACACATCCGCCGTTGTGTCCGAGATAGCCGCCCATGTCGAAGTTGCACGTCAGATCCAGCCCTTCGATGATGACCAGCGAATCCTTGTGCGCCTCCAGCGGACCCAGCGACGAGTCCGGATCAAAGTCCAGCGTCCAGCCGGTGGTGGCCGCGGCCCCGCCGCCGACTGCGCGCGGACGCCAGAAGTCCGGCGCACATCCGTTCGGGTTGCTCAGCACCACGAAGCGGGGGTAAGTGGGCAGCGCCTGCGCGAAGGCGTCGCGCAGCAGGCCTTTGAACAGCGGCGCCGCCGCGCCCAGCCCGGCGAAGGTCTTCATCAGCGCCCGCCGTGACACGGTTGATTTCATCAGGGACCTCCCCCGGCGACGGCGGTGCGAGCCGCGTAGGCCGGCGAGGTCGCGATCGCCACCATCAGCTCGCGCAGGTCCAGGCTCTTGTCGGTGAACGCCCTGGTGTATTGCTGGATGGCGCACTGATCGGCGTCGGTCTCGGTGCGACCGACCTCGAAGCGGAACACCTGGCGGGCAAAACAGGCGTGCACGTCCGTGCTGACCGCCAGACCCTTCGCGAGCTGCACGCCGTTCGCAACCGGGCCATCGCTGGTCGCGGTTCCGACGATCGCGCCCGATGCATCCACCGGCACGCCGTTCTCCTGCGTGCGCCACGCGCCGATGGCGTCGTAGTTCTCGAAGGCGAAGCCCATGGGATCGAAGGTGCTGTGGCACCCGGCGCAGAAGGCCGCCTGCGTGTGCTGCTCGAAACGCTGGCGCGTGGTCTTGGAGGCGGTCTTGTCCACCGGCGGCAGCGGCGGCACCACCGCCGGAACCGGCGGTGGCGTGTTGCACAGCAGGCGGCTCATGATGGCGAGGCCGCGAAAGATCGGCGACGAGCTGTCGACGTGCGACGTCGATCCGAGGAAGCTCGGCTGGGTCAGGATGCCGGCCCGCTGCCCGGGATCCAGCACGGTCTTCTGGAACGTCGTCGCGGTCGACGTCAAGCCGTAGACGGGCGCGTTGACGCTGCTGACGAACCCGTTGCTGCTGGTCAGCAACGCCGGCAGCGCGCTGCCGGTGTCCACCCAGTCGTCCAGGAAGGTCTGGGTCTCCTGCGCAAAGGCGGACTTGAGCGTCGGTCGAAACATCGGATAGATCTTGGTGTCCTTGTTCCAGGTCGGCTTGTCGTAATCGATGCTCAACCACTCGAGCACGAACCGCCCGACCAAGAGCTTGAATCTGTCGGGGCGGCTGGTGATGAGACGGCGGACCTGGGCGCCGATCTGATCCGGCGTCGCGAGCTGATTCATCTCGGCCGCGGCCAGCAACATCGCGTCCGGAGGCGACGCGATCGCTCCGTAGGCGAGCGCGCTGGCCAGCTCGAACGGCGTCAGCCGGGTCGGCCCCGCGGCGGTCGCCATGGGACCAAGCTCGGTCCGGAAGATGAAATGCGGCGCCTGCAGGACCCCGCGCACGGTGTAGTCCAGCCCGGAACGAAAGCGATCGCCGACGTCGGCGTCCACGCCCGTGTCCCGCCCCGCGTCGTACACCGCCATCAGCGCCGTCACCTCACGCTCGTCCAGCGGACGGCGAAACGCGCGCCTGGCGAAGTCGCGCACGAACTTATCGGCGCACAAGCGAGCCCCGGCTTCGCTGGCGAAGCAGTCCGCGGCAAAGGCGGGCGGCGTGATGGTCTTGCGAAATTGCGTTGACGCCGCCTCCGCCATCGTCTTGAGGGCATCGACGTAGGCGGGCGAGACGCCGCGCTCGGCGCCGGTGGAATAGCCCAGCGCCTGCGAGTCGGACTCGAGCCCCGACGCCAGCGGCGCCACCGACGTGCCGAGAAGCTCGGCGATGGTGTTCTGGATCTCGAAGCGTGTGAGGCGACGAATGCGCGCCGCGGCCGGCGGCGCCTGCGTCCCGGCGCCCACGCACGCGTTCGGGCCGCCCGGGCCGCCAGAACCTCCCGGCGTGACAGGCCCCCCGGGCATCCCAGGGCTGCCCGAACCCGCACCCGAAGGATCTCCTCCGGCAGGCTCCCCGGGCTCGCCGATCACCCCGCTGCACCCCGCGCATACCACCGCCGTGACGGCGATGGATACCAACCCCGAGCCTGTGAGAAACCGCGGCCTCGTCATCGTTGCGGGAGCCTCCACCGGACCAATCGGTACGGTTCAAACCAGTCCCGCCCGGGCCTGAAACCTTTCACCCCCAACTTCGCAATGATGTCGCTTGCGACGCGCCGCACAGGCGCCGACGTCGCGACTCTTCCGGGACATTCCTGTCAGATCTCTGAGAGACCCAGCCCTCGAGCATCATCCAGGCAGCGATTCTTGGCCGCTTTCGACCTACCCGCCGGCGCGGCTCTTGCTTTAGCCGATCGGCATGACAAAGCCATTCGTCGTCTCAAGCTTGGCTCTCACGTGCGCCGTCGTCGCTTGCTCGGGCGGTAGCGGCCCGTCCGGGTCGGGCGGTGTCGGCGGTCCGTCCGGGTCGGGTGGCAGCGGCGGCCCGTCCGTGACGGTCGGGAATGCAGGTGTTCCGGTCACCCTGGCCCTGACCGCCGCGCAGTTGGCCGAGGTCCAGCGGGTGAAGGATCAGATTGCCTCCACCAAGACGCTGACGGCCGAGGCGCTGGCCGCCCAGCGATCGGTACCCTTCGCGGCCAAGCTGCCCTACGATCCCATGACCGCCACCAACCTGGCCGTGATCCAGGCCTCGCACGTGAAGCTAAACGACGCCGAGCTGGCGGCCCTGGCCGGCAACGGCTTCGTCATCTCTGACCGGCAGCGCTACCCGGGCTTCGTCTACGGGTACTCGACGATCTATGCAGACGACCTTCCGGTCTACGTGTCGGTGGATTCGATCATGCACGCCGTCCATCGATCCTACGACAGCATCCTCAAGACCTCCGAGATCGAGCGATTGGTCCCCGAGCTGGGCGCGTTGCTGGACAGCATGCGCACGCGCCTCGCCGCCAGGACCGACGGATTCTCGGCCACGGCCCAGAAGGACGCAGATCTGTTCGTGGCCGTGGCCAAGGCGCTGCTGACCAACAGCGCCGCCACCCTGGTCGCAGGCGGCGACGCCGGCATGGCTGCCAGCCTGGTAGCCGGGGCCAACAGCGCCCAGGGGGTCAAGGACCTCATGCTGTTCGGCCTGCTGGCCCACTACGATTTCTCGCAGTTCAAGCCGCGAGGGCACTACGTCGGCATGCCGGCCCTGGAACAATACTTCCGCGCCATGATCTGGCTCGGTCGCACCGAGGTGCCGATCATCGACGTCGATGAGAACAGCAGCAAAGCGGTCTTCCTGCGCCGCCAGCTGGACCTGGCGGTGGCGCTACGCCGTCTGATGGATCCGGCGGCGCTGGATCGCTGGCGGCTGATCGACAGCGTGGTGCGAGCCTTCGTGGGCGAGCCCGATTCCATGTCGCCGCCGCAGGTCGATCAGCTGATGGCCGACCTGGGCGTCACCGATCTGACCGGGCTGGCGGCCTTGCCGGATCAGACCATCGCCCAGCAGATCGTCGCCGGTGGGTATGGCAAGCAGTCCATCAACAGCCAGGTGATCATGAACGGCACCAGCGGCACGCTGCCGCTGTCGGCAAGCTGGCTATTCCTGGGCCAGCGCTACGTGGTCGATTCCCACGTGTTTTCGAACGTAACCTTCGATCGGGTGCCGCCGTCCAGCAAGGCCGTACCGCGTATGCTGCCGAACCCGCTGGACGTCGCCTACGCCGCGCTGGCCAACGATCAGGCGATTTCGCTGCTGCGGGATGACCTCACCACCCACGAGTACGCGCCCGCTCTGGAGGCCATGCGCACGCTGGTCGGGCAGTATGACGGGACCTTCTGGCACGCCAACTTGTACAACGAATGGCTGGGCGCCCTGCGCGCGCTGTCACCGACCGCAGAGCTTTCCGACGCCAAGAGCGGCCTGCCCGCCATAGCACGCACAGAGGCCTGGGGCCGGCGCGTGCTGAACACCCAGCTGGCGTCGTGGGCGGAGCTTCGCCGCGACACCATCCTTTATGCCAAGCAGTCATACTCCAGCGGCATCACCTGCGAATTCCCCGACGCCTACGTCGATCCGTACCCCGCCTTCTTTGCCGCGCTGGAGAGCTTTGCAAATAAGGGCGCGACGCTGTCCAACACGCTGGTCGCAGGGTCCACGTCGGAGACCGCGGCGGGCGTCAGGACGTACTTCCTTCACCTGGCGGACGTCAGCCGCATCCTGCGCGAGATGGCCGAGCACCAGCGCATCGGCACGGCCCACACTGCCGAGCACCTGGCGTTCATCAACGAGATCGTCAAGGTACAAGCGATCTGTGGCGGCGCGGTCGGTCAGGGCTGGTATCCGCGGTTGTTCTACGGTGTCAACTCCACCGAGTTCGATCCCACCATCGCCGACGTGCACACCGCGCCCCAGGACGAACAGTACAGTGACGTGGGCAACGTCCTTCACGTGGCCACCGGTTTCCCGCGCTTGATGGTCGTCACCATCGACACCTGCGCCGGTCCGCGTGCGTACGCTGGGGTGGCCGCCGCCTACCACCAAAAGGTGACGAAGGGCTATCAGCGCCTCAATGACCAGGACTGGGCTGCCGAGCTGAAGAAGGCGCCGGCCGAGGACGTCGCCTGGATGAAGGACCTGGTCGTCCGCTAGTCGGCCTCATGCCCGAAACCATCACACGGGGTTCGGGCCCGCTGGCGATGCCTCGGCCGTGACGTCAGCGGCCAACGCCTGCCACGTGAGAATCGGCCAGTGTTGCTGAGCGGCGACCTTGCGCAGCCTCGAGTCCGGATTCACCGTCACCGGACCGAGGACGCGGCGCAAGAGCGGCAGGTCTCTGCTCCTGTTCGTGTACCAGATGGCGTCGTCGATGCGAAAGCCCAAATGTTCGGCCAGTGCCTTGACTCGTTTGAGTTTGCCATCGCCGTAACACAGTGGCGGCACCACGCGTCCGGTCAGAACACCGTCAACGACGTGCAGTTCTGTCGCCACGATGTATTTGATACCGAGATCTTCAGCCAGCGGTCGGACGGCATACATCGTGGCCCCGGTAACGATCGCGACGGTGTGTCCGGCTCGCTGGTGGGCGACAACGGTGGCGCGCGCGTCCTCGAAAATTCGGGCCCGCACCACCGCGCGGTGGCACTCCCGATATCGCGCTGCCAATGTCGCCGCGGGCGTGCCTGCAAGCCTTCCCAACGCTCGCCGGGCCAGGAGATTGATGTCGGCCACGCCCAATCGATATCGTGTCAACCAGATGAAATCGCGCGCTCGCTCACGCAGCGGCAAACGGCCGAGATCAAGCCGCCAGCGCAGGTAAAGCGAGTTGGAATCACCGTCGATCAACGTCCCATCCACGTTGAAGAAGACCAGGCGTCCCCGGCTGCCATCGACACCCACCTGTCGCACGACGGTAGAGCCGTTTCCGGTCACGAGGCGCGGGGACTGCATTGGTCGAATACCAGGGGGTGTACAACAATGAAGGGCGCCGAAGCCAGCGTTGTGAGCTCGCAGCGAGCCGCGCCGCATCAGAGTCTGAATGAATATGGTTGGTTCCGAAGAATTGGCCACGCCGCCGCGCTCGGGGCATGCGCTGCCCTGTCTGGCAGGACTGGAGTAATCTGATCGCCCATGGATTCCGAGGGTCAGCCCGCGCCAACGCTGCAACCCGGGAGCCTTGTCAACAACCTCTATCGTCTGGTTCGCCTGATCGGCGTCGGCGGAATGGGCGAGGTCTGGGAGGCGCGGCACGAGCGGACGAAGGGTCGCGTCGCATTGAAGGTGCTGCTGTCGGAGATCGGGCGCCACATCCCGCTGCTGCTGCGGTTTCAGCGCGAGGCGGAGATCACCTCCGGTCTGAACCATCCCAACATCGTGCGCGTCAGCGATTTCGACAAGCTGCCAGACGGACGGCCGTTTCTGGTGATGGAATTTCTCGAGGGGTACGATCTGTCGGCGGTGGCGCGCTCCAGGACGCCCATGCCGCTGGCGCAGGTGGTGGAGGTCATCGAGCAGACGGCCATGGGGCTCCAGGCCGCGCACGATCAGGGCGTTATCCATCGTGACCTGAAACCGGCCAACATCTTCCTCGTGCCGCTGCCGGGCTCGGCGCGCTTCGTCGTCAAGATCCTGGACTTCGGGATTTCGAAGGCTCGCGACGGCGTCGGGACGCTGACCCAGACGCACAGCGTGATGGGCACGCCAAACTACATGGCCCCCGAACAAGCCACCGACGGCGCGGCCTCGGTTGACGCCCGCGCGGATCAGTTTTCGCTGGCGGCCATCGCGTTCGAGTTGCTCACGGGGTCCATGGTCTTCATCGGTGACAACGTGATGCAGGTGCTGTTCAGGGTCGTGAACGACGCGCCACCGTCGCTGGCCTCGTTGGGCATCAACACATCCGAGGCGGTCGAGGCCGTCATGGCGCGCGGGCTGGAGAAGGCCCCTGGCCGTCGGTTTTCTTCCGTGATCGAGCTCAGCCTAGCGCTCAAGCGCGCCGCCGCCATGGAGACCGCGGCCGCGCCGCCGCAAGCTGGCGCGTCCGAGTCGACCGCGCCGACAATGGTTCTCCCGCCCGCACAACTGACCTGGGTTCTGCCCGCCCAGTCGCCGCCCACCACGTTGCGCGCAAGCTCGGGTCAGATCGCGGTGGCGCCGACAGACGACGCAGAAAGACCGGGCCGCGCTCGCCCGAGTCGAAACCTTGTCGGAGCCGTGATCGGGGGCGCGACGCTAATTGCCGTGATCGGGGTCGTCGCGCTGTTTCGTGGTACCACGGTTCGACCTCGCCCCCCCGCGGCTGTCGAGATCCCCGTGTCGGCGACGGCGACGTCACCTCCGCCGCCGCCGCTTCCGCCGGCTCCGGAGATACCGCCGACCCCAGCCCCGCCGTCCGCCCCGCCCGAGGACGTCAAGGCGTCACCGGCGACGGCGGACAAGCGCAAGGCAAAACCGAAACCGCCGTCACCCACGTCCAGGGCCCGCGCCGTCAAGCGTAGCGCCGTCGGACCACTGAACAACGATCTATGAAAAGAGCGCCGCTGGCCATCGTCACACTGCTGGGGTGGTGCCTGTCGTCCCCGGCGTGGTCGGCCGATGAGGGCGCGACCCCACCCGCAGCGGCCAAGGCGCGCGCCCAGGCCTCCCTGCGCGACGGCAACACCTGGCTCGAGAAGGGTCGCCCGAATGAGGCGCTGGCAAAATTTACCGAGGCCTACGCGCTGTTTCCTAGCCCCAAGATCCACTACAACATAGGCCAGGCGCACGGGCTCATCCCCGGGCACGAAGCGCCCGCGTACGAAGCGCTGGCACGGTTCCTGACTGAAGCCCACGACGCCAGTCCCGAGCTCCGCGCGGCGGCCGAAGCGCAGTTGCAAACACTCAGACCCAAACTCGGCCTGGTCACCGTCGTCGCCGAGATCGATGGCGCAGACCTTCTGGTCGACGGCGCCAGCCTGGGAACGACGCCGCGGACGACACCGGTTGTGCTGGGTCCGGGTGCCCATATGTTGTCCTTGCGCAAGGACGCGGCCATCGGGCCGACGAGGACGATCACGATCGCGGGTGGTGACAGCACCGAGGTGCGGCTTGGCGCGCCTGCGACAACGATTGCGACAATCCCGGCGCCTCCTCCGGTGGCATCAGGTCCCGCGATGGTGGCGGAGTCGGTCATCGAGGCGAAACCTGCCAGCGATGTCTTCTGGACCGGGCGCCGTAAGATCGGTGCCGTGCTGGTCGGGCTGGCCGTCGCGACCCTGACGTTCGGGATCGTCGAACACGTGCGCTACTTCGGAACGAAAGACGACTTCGTCAAGGCCGGTTGCTACGTCGGCGTGAAGGACAAACCCTGCCCCGATCTCGAGAGCCAGTTCCATTCGACGAACATTGGGTGGGTGATCGGGTACGGCGCCGCCGTGGTCCTCGGCGCCAGCAGCGCCTATCTGCTATCGGTGTCACAATGACGCGCTACCTGATTGCGGCTCTGGCGATCGCGCTGGGTGTCTTCGGCTGCACAAGCTTGCCGCGTGCGCCGGTGAAGGCGGACGGAGGAGCAGCCGATGGCGCCGCCGCTACATCCGGCGGAAGCGGCGGCAGCGGAGGTGGCGGCGGAGGTGCGGGCGGCAGCGGAGGTGCGGGCGGCAGCGGGGGCTCGTCGGAGCCCGCCAAGTGGGATTCGCCGGGCACGCTGTGGGACCGGGCGGTCTGGAATTGAAAAGCAGCTAGCGGAGAGGTGACGTATGGCTTCCAGGTTCAGCAAACACAAGTGGTGGATGGTAACGGCGCTGATTTTCTGCCCACTGCTCGCGCTGGGCGCCGCGGTTCCCAACATCTTCACCGCAGGCACCACGATCTCGTCCGCGCAGGTCAACGCGAATTTCGCCGATCTGGCCAATCGCCTGACGGCGCTGGAGAAGGCGCTGAACGCCGGCGCGATTCCGGACACCACCAGTCCAGCCATGGGCACCGACGCTGCCTACGTTGCGGCCAGCGCCGTGCACCTTCCTCTGTACAAGGTTTCGTCAGGCGAGGTCGCCGCCACCGAAGTCGGCGCCCTGTGCGTAGCCGGAGACTATCTGCTGGGCGGCGGCTGCATCGCGCGCGATGCGGCTGGCACCGAGACCTGTACCGTCGAGCGAAGTTATCCCATCAGCGCCAACGAGTGGTTCTGCCGCTCGCGCAAGGCGAACGGTCAACACACCGATTGCAGGACCGTCGCCTTCGCGACCTGCCTCAAAAGCAAGTAAGCGCCGGGATGCGGGCGAGAGATCTGAATTGGCCTGCCAGGTTTCTTCGGACCGATCGAAACTAGAAAGCCGCCGCTCCGATCTGGTTGTGTCCCTCCGGACGGTCGGGTTCCGGCCGCGGGCGCAATGGAGTTCCGTCTGTGACCGACTTCGTGAGGCGCTCAACGGGGATTTGCCGGAGATCACTTGTCGGTAGGCACTCCCGGCGACGGCGAACATCCCTTTGACCGCAGAAGTTCGTCCGTTATCCGCACCGTCCAGCGACGGCGTTCATTGTCGCGGACGGAGACCCCAAACAGAGCGGACGACTCCAATGGAGCGGTGATGCATCCAAACGCCGTACGAAAGCGCAGACCGACTACCAACTCAGACAACGGGGTTACGCTGGCACGCGGCTCCTCGTACTTGAGAACAGCACGTTCGTCGGCGGGCCGAAGGAGTCTATCCTCGTTGTACTCGACGTCACCGGGAAACCGAGTATGAACAGTGAGGTCCGCCGTCGTTTCGTTGCGAACGGTGACAATTGCTACCTCGGTTAGACGACAGCCGACGCCTGCCGTGGCAGCAAGGATGACCGATGCGCAGAATAGTGGACGAACGGACGTCATCACCAAGACACGCCTCAAAAGGTCAGCTTGCTCATCCACAAGAGACATTTGACATCAAACTCGCTGGCTCGGGACTTCGCCGTTTGCCACGCGGGGCTGACGGAGTGCTTCCTGTCGTCGTAGTATCTCATCAGATCGATCTCACCTGCTGGGGGATATCCCGGCGTCGAACTCTTCGTTGCTTGAAAAATCGAGGTGGATCCCTTGTGAGTCCCTGAATGGCCAATACCGTTCGACGTTTTGTTCGTGCGCGCCGTCTGCTCCAACCCACGGTCGCCTCGGCATCGTCGTCCTGCGCGCCCTGCGCGCCAGCGCCACCGAGATCGCCGCCACCCTGTCCCCCCGGCCGCTCCCGCCCCTACCCGCCCTAGATCGCGTGAGGTAGGGACGGCAAAGCCTGCTCACTCAGTTACCAGCTTCAGTCAGTGTCGGAACACAGCTAGGTAGAAGCCGCTCGTGTAGTCGGCTTGGACGCCGAGGTCAATCACTGGGGGCCCGCCCGCTACTTGCGTCAGGTCGACCGCGACTCCGACACTGTGGTCGCTCAAAGTCACGACAGGGTACAGGTGGTCAATTGACTCGATATTCGCAAGGGTAACTCGCACGCTGTAATTGGCGTCGTCACCGGTGCGTTCGACGCTCGCAATGTTGAACCCGCGAACCAAACTCCCCGCGTCGTTGACCTTCGCCAATGCAATCAAATGGGGAGCTGACGGCCCAGAACCGTTCG